>NZ_JBDIAB010000016.1:0-27316 GCF_039812165.1 Microbacterium sp. | reverse complement strand
GCATGATGATCATGAAGCCCGACAGACGGATGCCGCCGAGCCACTCGCGCACGTCGACCCGGCGGCGCGCTCGCGGCGCGCCCTCGCGGGTCGTGCCGGACGCACGAGAAGAGGGAGCCGTCCTCTTCGCCACGGCTCCCCCTCTCGTTCGAACGCTCTGTCGCGTGTCAGCCCTTGTAGCGCGGGAAGGCGGCACGGCCGATGAACGAACCGGCCTCGCCGAGCTCCTCCTCGATGCGCAGAAGCTGATTGTACTTCGCGACCCGCTCGCTCCGAGCGGGCGCGCCGCTCTTGATCTGGCCCGAGTTGACCGCGACCACGAGGTCGGCGATCGTGGTGTCCTCGGTCTCGCCGGAGCGGTGCGAGAACATCGTGGTGTAGCCCGAGCGGTGCGCGAGCTCGACGGCATCCAGCGTCTCGGACAGCGTGCCGATCTGGTTGACCTTCACCAGGAGCGAGTTGCCGGCGCCGCGGGCGATGCCGTCGGCGAGGCGGGCCGGGTTGGTGACGAACAGGTCGTCGCCGACGAGCTGGGTCTTCTTTCCGAGCTTCTCGGTGAGCGCGGTCCAGTTCTCCCAGTCGTCCTCGGCGAGGGCGTCCTCGATCGTGACGATCGGGAAGGCGTCGACGAGGTCGGCGTAGTAGTCGGTGAGGGCGGCGGCGGTCCAGTCCTTGCCCTCGAAGTGGTACACGCCGTCGTCGAAGAACTCGGTGGCGGCGACGTCGAGGCCGAGCGCGATGTCGGGGCCGGGACGGAAGCCGGCCTTCTCGATCGCCTTCACCAGGAAGTCGAGGCCCTCGCGGTTGCTGGGCAGGTCGGGGGCGAAGCCGCCCTCGTCGCCGAGGCCGGTCGCGTAGCCCGCGGCCTTCAGCTCGCCGCGGAGCACGTGGTAGGTCTCGGCACCCCAGCGGAGCGCCTCGGCGAAGCTCGACGCGCCGATCGGGGCGAGGAAGAACTCCTGGCAGTCGATGCCGTTGTCGGCGTGCTCGCCGCCGTTGATGACGTTGAAGAGCGGGATCGGCAGGACGTGCGCGTTCGGGCCGCCCAGGTAGCGGAACAGCGGCAGGTCGGCGGCGTCCGCCGCGGCCTTGGCCACCGCGAGCGACACGCCGAGGATGGCGTTGGCGCCGCAGCGCGACTTGTTCTCGGTGCCGTCGGTGGAGATGAGGATCTCGTCGACGACGCGCTGCTCGCTCGCCTCGATGCCCTCGATCGCCGGGCCCAGCTCGTCGATGACGGCCGAGACGGCCTTGAGGACGCCCTTGCCGCCGTACCGGCTCTTGTCGCCGTCGCGCAGCTCGTACGCCTCGAAGGCGCCGGTCGACGCACCGGACGGGACGGCCGCGCGCTGGACGGTGCCGTCGTCGAGCAGCACCTCCACTTCGACGGTCGGGTTGCCGCGCGAATCGAGGATCTCGCGCGCGCCTACAGCATCGATGAGTGCCACAGCTGACTCCTTGCTCGTGGAGGGTGGGGTGTCCATCGCCGAGTCTAGCCATGCGCGTGCATCGCCCGCAGGCTCGATCCGGTCAGGTCAGCACGGCCAGCGCGACCCCGTCCCACCCCTTCAGGTCGAGCGTCTGCAGAGCGGTGGCGTCGAAACGGGGGTCGTCGCCGAGCATGGCGAGCGCCCGCTGCGTGCCGACGACCATCGAGTCGGTGCTCGACGCGTCGGCGATCCGTCCCGCGCGGCCGACGTTGTCGACCACGACGACGGTGCCGGCGTGCCCGAGCCGGGCCGCCCAGTCGAGGTACAGCGTGTTCGACTCCTTGTCGGCGTCGATGAAGACGAGGTCGAACGGCTCCTCGCCGGCGAGGGTCGGCAGCACGTGCTCGCCACGGCCGATGCGGATGTCGACCCGCTCGCTCACACCCGCTCTCTCCAGGTTCGCGCGGGCGACGCGCGCGTTGAACGGCTCGGCCTCGATCGTGACGACCAGGCCGTCGCGCGGGATGCCGCGGGCCAGCCAGATCGTCGAGTAGCCGCCGAGGGTGCCGATCTCGAGCACCCGCCGCGCGCCGCTGATGCGGGCGAGGAGGTGCAGGAGCTTGCCGGACAGCGGCGACACCTCGATGGCCGGGAGCCCCGCCTCCTGCTGCGCGGCGACCGCCGCCTCGAGCGCGGGGTCGTGCCCGACGAGCGTGTCGGAGAGGTAGCGGTCCGCCGCGCGCCACGCGTCGGGGGTGGGGACGGGCGCCGCGGCCATCACCGCGCACCCTGCAGCATCGCGACGGCCGCGGCGATGCGCCGCTGCCTCGTCTCGGGGCGCTTGGCCTCGGTCACCGCGCGCACGTGCTCCTTGCGGTGCGAGGGCGGAAGCGCGTCGAACGCCGCGCGCACGCCCGGGTCGGCGTCGAGCGCCGCGGCGAGGTCGTCGGGCACGGCGACCTCGCGCGGCGCGGCGTCGAGCGCGATCGTCGCGTCGACGGTGTCGCCGATCTCGACGCCGAGCTCGGCGCGCGCCGCCTTCGAGAGGCCGATGAGGTTGCGTCCGCCCATGACGGCGAGGCGCAGGCGGGCCGTGCGCGACCCGATGGTCACGGCCACCGGGGCGCGCCTGCCTCCGCCCAGCTCGTCGACCTGCGCGTCGGTGAGCTCGATCGCGGTCGCGGGCCCCTGTGCCTCGAGGGTGGCGGTGATGCGAAGCGTCATCCGTCGATCATGCCTCCGATCGCGCATCGCCGGAAGGGCCGGACCCGGCGTCCGCCGTTCCCGCGGCCGAGCCGCGGTACGCGCTCGGCGTGAATCCGAGGACGGCGCGGAAGTCGTGGGTCAGGTGCGCGTGGTCGGCGTAGCCGAGCTCGGCGGCCAGCGCCGCGAGGTCGGCGGACGGATCGTCGCGCACGCGCTGCGCCGCCTCCTGCAGGCGGCGCCGGCGGATCATGGCCGACGGCCCGACGCCCACGTGGTCGAGCATGAGGCGCTCCAGGGTGCGCGCGGACACGTGCAGCCTGTCGGCGGCATCCGCGACCCGCACGATCTCGCGGTCGTCGAGCAGGAGCTCGGCGGCCGTGTTGGCCTGCAGCCCTCGATCGGTGGGCGTGCCGACGACCTCGCCGAGCCAGCGTGCGAACGCGTCGACGGCCGCCGCACGACCGCGCTCCCCCGGATCGGCGCCCGCCATCGCCGCGCAGATCTCCGCGTGCAGTTCTGCGGCGTCGACGGGCGCCCACCCGTCGACCAGCTCGGCCGGGCGAGGGGCGATCGCGGGGACTGCGGCCGGTCGCAGCAGCGCCCCGACGGCCCAGCCGCGACCCCGCAGGTCGCGGTGCGAGCGCGTGGTGGCGGCGCCCACCACGATGACGCCCGAAGGCTCCACCACGACGTTGACGGTCGGATACCCGACGACCTCCTGGCGCGAGGAGCGGCCCGGCGCGATGGACCACTGCGGCACCCAGAACCACCGCACGAGCGCGCATGCCGCGGCCGGCGGCGGCAGGCGGTGGAACTCGGGGAGGCGCGCCGGGTAGAGGATGCCCCGCGCCTGATCCATCATGGGACGCACCCTACGACCAGGCTCCGACACGCGCGTCGGCATGCCGCGGTTCGTCGGAGATCTGCCGTCCTTCGGATGCTGCCCGGCGAATCGGTCCGACATTGTGCAGATCTCCGACGAAGCGCCCCGGACAACGGGGCGCGCAGGTGGGACGCGTCGCGAATCTCCAAGCGCGCGGCGCGCGCCGCGACGTACCGTGGCGCCCATGACCAACGAGAGCACCGCCGGCGTGACCGGCGCGCACACCACGGACGGACGCCCGCACGGGCTCAGCAGCATCACCCCCTTCCTCGCGATCGCCGGCGCGCGCGAGGCCATCGAGTTCTACCGCGACGTTCTCGGCGCGCGCGTCGTGGACGTCACCGAGATGGGCGGCGTCGTCGCGCACGCCGAGCTCGACTTCGGCGCGGGGCACCTGCAGCTGGGCGAGCCGTCGCCCGAGTACCACCTCGTGCCCGCGCCCGGCGGCGAGGACGACTGCTACTCGCTCGGGCTGTACTGCGACGACGTCGACGCGCTCACGGCGAAGGCCGAGGCGGCCGGGGCCACGGTGCGCGAGGCGCCCTCGACGTTCGTCTCGGGCGACCGGTTCGCGAGCATCCGCGATCCGTTCGGCGTGCGCTGGTCGCTCCTGACCCGTGTGGAGGACCTCACCGAGGAGGAGTCGACGCGTCGCGTCGCCGAGTGGGCGGCGTCGTTCTCCGCCGCCGACGCCTGAGCGCCGGTCAGCCGAGCGGCTTGAGCTCCAGGGCGTCGCGCGCGGCGCCGGCGCCGACCGTGGCGAACGACGTGTAGCCGTCCGCGGCGGCGCGCTCCAGGAGCCCCCTGAGGTTCTTGGGGCGCCGCTCCAGCCGCACGCGCGACCCTTCGGCGACGAGCGCCGCCTTCAGTGCCAGCAGCTCGGGCAGCGCGACGTCGCGGTCGTGCACGAGGACGACGGCGGATGCCGCGGCGTCCTCGGTCTGCGCGACGAGGTCGACGATGCGCTCGAACCCGATCGAGAAGCCCACCGCGGGCGTCTCCTGCCCGAGGAAGCGGCCGATCATGCCGTCGTAGCGCCCGCCGCCGCCGAGCGAGTAGCCCACGGACGGGTGCGCGAGCTCGAAGATCGGGCCGGTGTAGTAGCCCATGCCGCGCACGAGGAACGGGTCGTAGCGCAGCGGCACGCCGCCCTCGGCGCCGCCCGGACGCGCCGCGGCGACCGCGTCGCCGATCGCGACGAGCTGCGCGATGAGCTCGTCGGGCGCGCCGTCGGGCAGCGCCTCGCGGATCTGGCGCTCGCCGTACGGGAGAAGCTCGAGCGTCTGTGGGCGGACGAGGAACGAGCGGAACGCGTCGACGGCGCCGGCATCCGCCCCGCGCTCGACGAGCTCGGCGGCGACGCCGTCGGGGCCGATCTTGTCGAGCTTGTCGATCGTGATGAGGACGCCCGCGCGCTGGTCGGCGGCGAAGCCGAAGGCGTCGAGCATCCAGTCCAGCAGTCGGCGGTCGTTGATGCGGATCGTGCCGCCGACGAGACCCAGCGCGTCGAGCGCGTCGAGGCTCGCGACGACCAGCTCGGCCTCGGCGCGCGCGGAGGAGTCGCCGATCACGTCGATGTCGCACTGCACGAACTGGCGGTAGCGGCCCTTCTGCGGGCGCTCGGCGCGCCACACCGGCGCGGCCTGGATCGCGCGGAACACCGTGGGGAGCTCCGCGCGGTGCGTCGCGTAGAAGCGGGCCAGCGGCACCGTGAGGTCGTACCGCAGGCCCAGGTCGGCGAGCGCGCCCGGATCGTCGGCGGCCGCGCGGATCGCGTCGGCGTCGAGGCCGCGCCGCAGGACGTTGAAGGCGAGCTTCTCGTTGTCGCCGCCGATGCCGGCGTGCAGGCGCTCGTAGTCCTCCATGACCGGCGTCTCGATCTCGTCGAAGCCGTGCGCGCGGTACCGCTCGCGGATGACGGCGAGCACGCGCTCGCGACGGGCCTTGTCGGCGGGGAGGAAGTCGCGCATGCCGCGCGGCGGGTTCACGGATGCCACGCGCTCCATCCTCTCAGGTCGCATCCGGGGCTCGCACGCGCGGCTCTCGCCGCGAATCGCGCCCGAACTAAGGCTGGAACGCGCGATCGCGCACTCTCGCGGCCGGGATCCGTCCGTCCGGTCTCGTTCGGGCCGCATAGCTCGCGTGCCGGGGCTCGCGTCAGCGCGCCTCGGCGGCGCGGATCTGCGCCGTCAGCCCCCGCAGTCGCTCCCGCAGCGCGCGCTCGGCGTCCCACCCGTTCGCGCGGGCGACCGCGACGAGCGCCAGGAGCGCCTCCCCCAGCTCGGCCTCCGAGCCCGGCGCGTCGAGACTGCGTGCCGGGCGTGCAGTCTCGACACACGGTTGGAGTCTCGCGGTCTGGAGCTCGGCGGCGGGTGCGACCCGGGCGGCCTTGCCGAGGAGCTTCTGCGCGAGGGCGAGCGACGGCATCCGCTCGCTCACCCCGTCGAGCACGCTCGTGCGCTCGCGCTTCTCGGCGGCCTTCGCCGCGTTCCACAGCTCGAGCACGCGCTCGGGCGTCTCGGCGGTCTCGCCCGCGAAGACGTGCGGATGCCGGCGCACCATCTTCTCGGTCAACCCGCGCGCGACGTCGTCGACGTCGAACGGGTCGTCCGGGTCGCGCGAGGCGATCTCGGCGTGGAACAGCACCTGCCACAGCAGGTCGCCGAGCTCCTCGCGGAGGTCGGCGCGGGAGCCGTCCTCGATCGCGTCGATGAGCTCGGCGGACTCCTCCACGAGGTAGGGGACGAGGTCGCGGTGCCCGATGCGCTGCGTCCACACGCAGCGGTCGCGCACGGCGCGCATCGTGTCGGCGGCGGTGCGGAGGGCGTCCGCCGGGTCTGCGTCCGCGCTCATCGCTCCTCGTACACGTCGGGGACGCCGTCGCCGTCCGCGTCGACGGCGCGCTCCTCCTCGATCCGCCGATAGCGGCGGTTCCGCGCGATCAGCACGATCGACGCGAGCCCGGCCGCGATCACCGACGCGAACAGGATCGCCGTCTTCGCGTGGTCGTGATGCGGATCGGTGTACGAGAAGCTCAGCTCGGTGACCAGGAGGGACACGGTGAATCCGATGCCGGCCAGCAGGCCGACCCCGAACAGGTCGATCCAGGTGACGGTGGGATCCAGGCGGATGTGACGGATGCGGGTGATCGTCCAGGTCGTGAGCACGATGCCGATCGGCTTGCCCAGCACCAGTCCCGCGAGCACGCCGACGGTCACCGGATCCCTGATCGTCGCGGCGAGGCCCTCCGCCCCGCCGATCGCCACGCCCGCGGAGAAGAATGCGAAGACGGGCACCGCGAAGCCGGCCGACAGAGGGCGGAACCGATGCTCGAAGACCTCCGCGAGGCCGGGCGCGCCGTCGTCCGGGACCTCCTTGCCCCGGAGCACCGGGATTGTGAACCCGAGCACGACGCCGGCGATCGTGGCGTGGATGCCGGACGCGTGCACGAACGCCCACGCCACCAACCCCAGCGGCAGCAGGATCAGCCATGCGGCAGCGGGCCTGAGGTGGAAGAGCGACTGGTAGCGCTGCGCCAGGAACCCGTAGACGAGGATCGCGAGCGCGCCGAGCACGAGCGGCACGAGCTGGATCGACTCGGTGTAGAAGATCGCGATGATGACGATCGCAATGAGGTCGTCGACCACCGCGAGGGTCAGCAGGAAGATGCGCAGCGGGCTCGGCAAGTGAGAGCCGATGAGCGCGAGCACCGCGACCGCGAACGCGATGTCGGTCGCCGTGGGGATCGCCCATCCCCTCAGCAGGGCCGGTTCGTGCGCGACGACGGCGACGTAGATCAGCGCCGGCACGGCGACGCCGCCGGCCGCAGCGACGACGGGGACGATGGCCGTGCTGAAGCGTCGCAGATCGCCGGCGACGAGCTCCCGCTTGAGCTCGAGGCCCACGAGGAAGAAGAAGATCGCCAGCAGACCGTCCGCCGCCCAGGTGCCGATGCTCAGGTCGAGGTGCCACGGCTCGTACCCGAGCTTCAGATCCCGCAGCCAGAAGTAGCTCTCCGCCCACGGAGAGTTGGCCCAGACGATCGCGATGACCGCCATGACGACCAGCAGCGCGCCGCCGACCGTCTCCTTGCGCAGCAGCTCGCCGATGCGCACCGACTCGGCGTAACTGCCGGCACGCGGGAACTGGCTCGTCGTCGGCCCGTGGGGCGCGTTGTCCGGGGTGTTCATGACGGCTCCGATCGGCACGGTTGACTCCCTGTCGACCAGACTTCCCGACACACCCGGGTACACCCTACAAGGTCGGCCGCATCGCGACGCGGCTCACTCATGGTGCAGGTGGTCGCGGTGCTTCCTCGTCTGCCGTGCGACGCTCTCCGCATCGATCGGCCCCGTGACCGAGAGCTCGTCCTCCCAGACCTCGATCCCCCGCACGTCGGGCAGCCGATCGCGCGTGAAGACCGGGTCCCTGCCCGCGCGCCGCTGCGCCGTGTAGTCCTTGAGCAGGCGGAAGGCGATCGGCGAGAGCAGCGCGATCGCGATCAGGTTCACGAGCGCCATGATCCCCATCGCGCCGTCCGCGAAGTTCCAGACGACGTCCGCCGAGACGACGGCTCCGAAGAAGACGGCGACGATCGCGAGGATGCGGTAGCCGAGCAGCGCCGATCCCTGCTGCGTGATGAACTCGATGTTCGACTCGCCGTAGTAGTAGTTGCCGAGGATCGAGCTGAACGCGAGCAGGAAGATGATGACGCTGAGCAGGATGTTCGACCAGTCGCCCAGCGCGCCGACGATCGCGCCCTGGGTGAGTGCGATGCCGCGTTCGGCGCCGGCGAGGTCGGGCACCGAGACGAGGACGATGAACGCGGTGATCGAGCAGACCAGGAAGGTGTCGAAGTAGACGCCGAGCGTCTGGACGAGTCCCTGCTTCACGGGGTGGGTCACGGCCGCGCTGGCGCCGGCGTTCGGCGCCGAGCCGAGCCCTGCCTCGTTGGAGAACATGCCGCGCTTGACGCCGGTCATGATGATGTAGCCCAATGTCGCGCCGACGACCTCGTTGGGGCCGAACGCCTGCGCGAAGATCGCCGTGAACACGACGGGGACGCGGTCGACGTGGATGAACACGATGATGAGGCCGAGCAGCAGGTAGAGCAGCGCCATGAGCGGCACGAGGGTCTGCGTGACCGAGGCGATCCGCCGCACGCCGCCGAACACGACGGCCGCCATGAGCACCGCCAGCGCGACGCCGATCGCCCACGGCAGCCAGCCGGAGACCTCCTCGCCGAGACCGCCGGCGACGGTCGCCTGGATCGTGTTGGCCTGCAACGAGCTGAACGCCACCGGGAAGCAGACGATGAGGATGACCGAGAACAGGACGCCCATCCACCTCGCGCCGAGGCCGCGGGCCATGTAGTAGGCGGGCCCGCCCCGGAACCCGTCGGCGTCCCGGGTCTTGTAGAGCTGCGCCAGCGACGACTCGATGAACGACGACGCGCCGCCCACGAACGCCATCAGCCACATCCAGAAGACCGCTCCGGGGCCGCCGATCGCGATCGCGGTCCCGACGCCGGCGATGTTGCCGACGCCCACCCGTGAGGCGGCCGAGATCGTGAACGCCTGGAAGGCCGACACGGACTGCGGCTCCCCGGTCGCGGTGCGCGGCGTCTTGTCGGTGAGCGTGCGGAACATCTCGGGGATCAGACGGAACTGCACGACACCGGAACGGACCGTGAAGTAGATGCCGAGTCCCACCACCACCGGCAGGACCACCCACGTCCACAACTCGTCACCTCTGGCCAGCAACCATTCGTTCACGGCATCCATGCCGCCCAGTATGCCGACAAAGGTCCGCGCCCCACAGGCCGGACGAACAGGTGTGACAAGACGGAAACATCCGGAGCATTAGCGTTGAGTCATGCACGAGACCACCCGCACCGAGGCCATCGACCTCGTCGGCCGCTACGAGGCCGGCCAGGAGCTCCCCGAGAGGATGCGCGCCGACGTGCGCTTCCTCGGCGCCATGCTCGGCCAGGTGCTCCGCGAGAGCGGCTCCCCCGGCCTCTACGAGGACGTCGAGCGCCTGCGCACCGCGACGATCGCGGCCTACACCGACGAGTCCCCCGAGGCGTTCGAGCGCGCCGCCGCGATCGCGGACTCGTTCACGGTGGACCGCGCCGACGAGGTCGCCCGCGCGTTCACCGCCTACTTCCACCTCGTCAACCTCGCCGAGGAGCACCAGCGCGTACGTGCGCTGCGCGAGCGCGACGGCCAGGAGGACCGGTCGGATGCCGCGGACTCGCTCTCGTCGGCGTACGCGCGCCTCGCGACCGAGATCGGCGACGACGCGGCGCATCGCCGCCTGACCGACCTGCGCTTCCACCCGGTGTTCACGGCGCACCCGACCGAGGCGCGCCGGCGCGCCGTGTCGATGAGCATCCGTCGCCTGGCCCGGCTTCTCGACGACTACGACGCGTCGCACGTCGCCGGCGCCGACCGCAGACGCGCCGAGCGGCGGATGCTGGAGGAGATCGACACGCTGTGGCGCACCGCGCCGCTGCGCGCCGAGAAGCCGAGCCCGCTCGACGAGGTGCGCGCCGTCATGGCGGTCTTCGACGAGACGCTGTACACGTCGGTGCCGCGCGTGTACCGGCGCGCCGACGACGCGATCCAAGGCTCGGTCGGCGGCCGGAGCGAGCCGGTCGTTCCCGCGTTCGTGCGCCTGGGCACGTGGGTCGGCGGCGATCGCGACGGCAACCCGTTCGTGACGGCGTCCGTCACGCGCAAAGCCGCCGACATCGCCTCCCAGCACGTCCTGCTGGGGCTGGAGCGCACGACGGTGCGCGTCGCGCGCGGGCTCACGCTCGACGCCGACTCGACGCCGCCGAGCGCCGCCCTCGTGGCCCTGCGCGACCAGCTCGCCGCGGCCGACGAGACCGGCGCCCGCGACGCCCGCAAGCGCGCGGTGAACGAGCCGCACAAGCAGGTGCTGCTGCTGCTGGCGCGCCGGATCGCCGGCACGCGCGCCCGTGACGCGCTCGCGTACGGCGACCCGGAGGAGCTGCTCGCCGGCCTGCGCACGGTGCAGGGCTCGCTCCTCGAGGCGGCGGCCGCACGCCAGGCCTACGGGCACCTGCAGCAGCTGATCTGGCAGGTGGAGACCTTCGGCTTCCACCTCGCCGAGCTCGAGGTGCGCCAGCACTCCGCCGTGCACGCGAAGGTGCTCGCCGAGTGCGAGGCCGGCGGCGAGCTCAGCGACCAGGCGCAGGAGGTCCTCGAGGTCTTCCGCACCGTCGCGACGATCCAGAAGCGGCTCGGCCCGCGCGCGGCGGGGCGCTACATCGTGTCGTTCACGCAGTCCGCGGCCGACCTCGCCGCGGTGCACGCGCTCGCGCGGCACGCGGTCGGCCCCGACGGCACGCCGCCGGTGCTCGACGTCATCCCGCTGTTCGAGACGTTCGCCGACCTGCAGGCGGCACCGGCGATCCTCGCCGAGATCGTGCAGCATCCGCTCTTCGTCGAGCGTCTCGCGCAGACCGACCGTCGCCTGGAGGTCATGCTCGGCTACTCCGACTCGTCGAAGGACGTCGGCCCGGTGGCCGCGAACCTGGCCCTGTACGAGGCGCAGGCGCAGATCGCGGCGTGGGCCGATGCGGAGGGCATCCGCCTCACCCTGTTCCACGGGCGCGGGGGTGCGCTCGGGCGCGGCGGCGGCCCCGCGAACTCGGCGATCCTGGCCCAGCCGCCGCACTCGGTCGACGGACGGTTCAAGCTCACCGAGCAGGGCGAGGTCATCTTCGCGCGCTACGGCGACCCGGCCATCGCGATGCGTCACATCGACCAGGTCGCCGCGGCGACGCTGCTCGCGTCGGCGCCGTCGATCGAGCAGCGCAACCGGGATGCCGCGGAGCGCTACGCCGACGTCGCCAAGACGATGGACGCGGCCTCGCGCGAGCGGTTCTTCTCGCTCGTGAAGGCGCCCGGCTTCGCGCCGTGGTTCGCGACGGTCACGCCGATGGAGGAGATCGGGCTGCTCGCGCTCGGCTCACGCCCCGCGCGGCGCGGCCTGTCGGTGGGCTCGCTCGAGGACCTCCGGGCGATCCCGTGGGTGTTCGCGTGGACGCAGGCGCGCATCAACCTCGCCGGCTGGTTCGGCCTCGGCACGGCGCTCGAGGCGGTCGGCGACGAGGAGCTCCTCCGTGAGGCGTACCGGGAGTGGCCGCTCCTGCACACCGTCGTCGACAACGTGGCGATGAGCCTCGCCAAGGCCGACCCGCGCATCGCGCGGCGCTACCTGGCGCTCGGCGACCGCGACGACCTCGCCGACCTCGTGATGGACGAGCTGCTGCTGACCCGCGACTGGGTCACCCGGGTGGTCGGCGGCAACGGCCTGCTGTCGAACAAGCCGATCCTCCAGCGCGCGGTGAAGATGCGCAGCCCCTACGTCGACGCGCTGTCGCTGCTGCAACTGCGGGCCCTCCGCGCGCTGCGCACCTCCGACGAGCCGGCCACCGACGCGCGCGAGTGGCAGCGGCTGCTGCTGCTGTCGGTCAGCGGCGTGGCGGCCGGCCTGCAGAACACCGGGTGACGGCGGCCCGCCCCGGCACGAGTCAGTCGACGCGGCGGTCGTGCGCGTGGCGCGCGAGCGACGTGCCGTACCGCTCGGTGAGCTGCACCATCAGGTCGGGCGTGTCGCGGTCGACGCCGAACACGTAGCCGGGGAAGTCGAGCTCGGGCTGCGCGGCGCCGATCTCCTCGTGCCGGTCGGGCGAGAGGAGCCGCACCGGGTCGCCGACGGCGACCCAGCCGATCGGCACCACGGTGCGCTCGGGCAGCACGGTGTGGCGGTGCACGATCGCGTTGATGCGCACCTCGCAGCGTCGCCCGACACGGGCGCCGTTGAACACGCGCGCCCCGGAGGCGAGGAACACCTCCTCGTCGAGCGTCGCGCCCGCGACGCTCGCGAGCGTGCCGACGAGGGTGTGGTCGCCGATCCGCACCGCGTTGGCCGCGGTCGCTCGGATGAGGGCGTTCTCCATGACGATGACGTGCTCGCCCAGGACGACCGGTCCTCCCTCGGCGGTGATGATCGCGCCGTGCAGCACCTGGGCGCCCGCGCCGATCGTGACGTCGCCTGAGATGACGGCGGTCGGGGCGACCACCGCGTCGGGATGGATGCGGGGACGCGCCCCGAGATGCTCGAACTGCACGCAAGCCTCCTCGCTCATCGTCAGCGTACGGCGAGCGCGAGCCGGCGTCGAGAGTTCGCACGCGACGCCGCTAGGGTAAAGACCGGCCGTTCTCGAGGCCGCCCCATCACGAGGAAGTCTGCCTGTGACCGAAACGCTCCACGCCCTGCCCGCCTCCGTCCGCGGCGTCTTCGACACCGTCCAGTCGCGCAACCCCCACGAACCCGAGTTCCAGCAGGCCGTGCACGAGGTCCTCGACTCGATCGCGCCGGTCCTCGACTCGCACCCGCAGTTCGTCGAGGCCGGCATCGTGGAGCGTCTGGTGGAGCCGGAGCGGCAGATCATGTTCCGCGTGCCGTGGGTCGACGACGCCGGCAGCCTGCAGGTCAACCGCGGCTACCGTGTGCAGTTCTCGTCGGTGCTCGGCCCGTACAAGGGGGGTCTGCGCTTCCACCCCAGCGTGAACCTGTCGATCATCAAGTTCCTCGGCTTCGAGCAGATCTTCAAGAACGCGCTCACCGGCCAGGGCATCGGCGGCGGCAAGGGCGGCAGCGACTTCGACCCGCACGGCAAGTCCGACGCCGAGGTCATGCGCTTCTGCCAGTCGTTCATGAACGAGCTCTACCGTCACCTCGGCGAGCACACCGACGTCCCCGCGGGCGACATCGGCGTCGGCGGCCGCGAGATCGGCTACCTGTTCGGGCAGTACCGCAAGATCACGAACCGTCACGAGTCCGGCATGTTCACCGGCAAGGGCGTCCAGTGGGGCGGCGCAGAGGTGCGCACCGAGGCGACCGGCTACGGCGCGGTCTTCTTCGCGCAGGACATGCTGGCCGTGCACGGCGAGTCGTTCGACGGCAAGCGCGTCGCGGTCTCGGGCTCGGGCAACGTCGCCATCTACGCGATCGAGAAGTCCTACCAGCTCGGCGCGACGCCGGTCACGGCATCCGACTCGTCCGGCTACGTCCACGACGAGAACGGCATCGACCTGGCCCTCCTGCGCCGCATCAAGGAGGTCGAGCGCGGCCGCATCTCGGCCTACGTCGCCGAGCGTCCGAACGCGACGTTCGTCGAGGGCGCCACCCCCTGGGAGGTGCCGGTCGACATCGCGCTGCCCTCGGCGACGCAGAACGAGCTCGACGAGCACGACGCGTACCGGCTCATCGCCGGCGGCGTGCGCGCGGTCGCCGAGGGCGCCAACATGCCCTCGACGCCGGGCGCGGTGGCGATGTTCCAGGAGGCGGGCGTGCTGTTCGGGCCGGGCAAGGCCGCCAACGCGGGCGGCGTCGCGACCTCGGCGCTGGAGATGAGCCAGAACGCCGCGCGTCAGCGCTGGAGCTTCGACGACAGCGAGGCGCGCCTGCGCACCATCATGCAGAACGTGCACGACTCGGCGTTCGCCGCCGCGGAGAAGTACGGCCGCCCGGGCGACTACGTCCTGGGCGCCAACGCGGCCGGCTTCGAGCGCGTCGCGCACGCGATGCTCGCCCAGGGCATCATCTAGCCCAGGACGTCAGCTCACCGACGGGCGGCCCCTCCGCAGATCGGAGGAGCCGCCCGTCGCCGTGCGTGCCTCGGTCGGACCAGCTCAGCTGGCCGGCTCGGTGTGCTCGGTGATCAGGCGACGCTCGAACGGATCCCGCTCGAAGCCGACCCACGTGCCGAGCTCGCCCTGGATCACCCGCTCATGGGTGACCGGGATGGTCGCGCTCCGCTGCAGCACCGCAGCCTCGGCCGCCATGGTCGCCTTCTGGCGCTGCGGCCCCGGCTCGTAGGTGAGTCCGTCCGTGAAGATCGCGTCGAGCTCGGGGACGCACAGCTGCGAGACGTTGTTGCCGCCCGTGCAGCTGAAGTCCTGCATCAGCGCCGACAACGGGTCGCCCGTGTCGATCATGGTGTTGCGCGAGAGGATCACGGCGTCGAAGCCGCCGTTCAGCATCTCCTCCTCGAGGTTCGCGTACTCCCGGACGTCCTGCGTCACCACGAAGCCGGCCTTCTCGAGCTGCGCCTGCGCCTGCACCGCGATCTCCGGGTTCTCGGCCCGGTCGGTGTAGGTGGCGAGCGTGATGGCGATGCCGTCGACCTTCGCCGGCGACGTCGAGGACTCGACGTCGCCGCGCAGCTCCGCGGCCCACGGCAGCGCAGGTCCCAGGATGCCGACGGCGGGGTCGGCGTATCCCTCGTAGATGGTGTCGGCGATGACCTTCGGGTCGATGGCCGCGCGCGCCGCCGCGCGGACGGCGGGGTCGGCGAACGGGCCCGACACGGTGTTGAGCGCGATGTGGGTGGTGCGCGGCATGTACACCTCGTTGACCATGTCGACGTCGAGCAGGCTCACCTGCGAGACCGGGATGGTCTCGGCGACGTCCGCCTCGCCCGAGCGGATCGCCGCCGCGCGGGCGGTGCCGTCGGGCACGAACGACGCGTCGATGCCCGCCGCGACGGCGACGTCGCCCCAGTAGTCCTCGAAGCGCTCGAGGGTCAGCGTGCTGCTGCCGTTGATGTCGGTGAGCTCGAACGGGCCCGTGCTGGTGCCGATCGTGTCCACGCTCCCGTCCGCGGCGCCGTAGGCGGCCGGCGAGAAGATCGAGAACTGCGGGCTCGCCAGGCGGTTCGGCAGCATCGCGTCGGCGATGTCGGTCGCGATCGTCACCTCGTGCTCGCCGGTGACCTCGGCCGCGAGCTTCACGCCCTTGAGCGCGCGCGGCGGCGTCGCCGACGCGCTCGCGTGGTCGATCGTGGTCTTCACGGCCTCGGCGTCGAAGGTCGCGCCGTCCTGGAAGGTCACGTCGTCGCGGAGCGTGAACACCCACGTGAGGTCGTCGACCTTGGTCCACTCGGTCGCCAGCAGCGGCTCGGGCCCGGCGTCCTCGTCGAGACGCACCAGGGTCTCGGCGGCGCTCAGACGCGAGTACTTGAAGGCGTCGTCGCTGTAGGGGTGCATCGCGGCCTTGGGCGGCTGCATGAAGGCCACCCGGATGCGGTCTCCTCCCTCGGCGGGCGCGCCCGCCTGCCCGCTCGCGCAGCCGCTCAGCGCCAGCGCGGCCGCCGCCGCGAGGGCGACGAGTCCCGCGCACCCCTTTCGGAGTCTCTTGTTCATGGCATCTGCCTTTCCGTTTCCTGTGTGGTCTGCGGCGTGCTCTCATCGGGTGCGCCGCGTCTGCCCGGCGTGCGCCGGAGGTCGAAGTTCAGGCTCGACAGCGAGACGGCGAGCACCGAGAGGAGGATCAGGGCGCCCGCGGGCACCAGCACCACGAGCGGAGCGCGCTCGACGTACGGCATCCCCTCGGCGAGCACGAGGCCCCAGTCGGAAGCGGGCGGCTGCGGCCCGAGCCCGAGGAAGCCGAGCGTGGCCAGGGCCAGCGTGATGCCGGGGAGACGCAGGCACGCGTGCCGGAAGACGGGACCGACGACGCCCGGCAGCACGTAGCGGAAGGTGATACGCGTGCGCCCGACACCCAGCATCGGCGCGATGCGGACGTGCGGCTGCGCCTTCACCTCGGCGACGAGCGCCGAGGTGTGCGAGGCGAGCGGCGCCCAGCTCACGACGGCGACCGCGACGGCCGCCCCGATGGCGGAGGGGCCCGTGATCGCCGACACGATGAGGCCCGCGAGGATGGGCGGCGCGGCGTTGGTGACCTCGATGGGTCCCGCGCTCACGTTCGGGAACAGGCCCACGACGAGGCCGAGGCAGAGGCAGATCGCCGTCACGATCACGCCCATGCCGAGGGTCGAGAGGGCGCCGTGGGCGATGCGCCCGAGGACGTCGCGGCCGTTCGCATCGGCGCCGAACGGCAGCTCGAGGCTCGGCGGCTGCAGGCGCGCGTGGTCGAGCGCGTAGGGGTCGCGCGGGAGGCCGGTGAGGATCATGACGACCAGCAGCACGAGCACCGTCGCGGGGAGCACGAGCGCCCACCGCGGGCTCGGCGGCTTGGGCACGGCGGCCGGCAGCGAGCTCGACCGGAAGGCGGGTCCGAGCAGCACGCGGCGGAGGAGCTGGACTCCGATGCCGAAGGCCACCGCGAGCAGCATCAGGAGCAGCACGCCGCCCTGCAGCGTCGGCAGGTCCTGCGACTGTGCGGCACCGAGCGTCGTGCGGCCGATGCCCGGGATCGAGTAGACCTTCTCGATCACCACGGCGCTCGCGGTGATGCTCACGAGGCTGAGCGACATCGGCGCGGCCACGCTCGGGAGGCTCCTGCGGAGAGCTGCGAGGACGATCCGGGTCTTCGAGTACCCGGCGACCTGCCACGTCGCGACCCAGCGCTCCGCGAAGGTGTCGGCGAGCGCGTCCGAGAGCATGCGCCCGAGGAATCCGCCGGCGGGAAGTCCCATCGACAGCGCCGGCAGCACCAGGTGGTGCGGGCCTACCCAGCCGTAGGGAGGCAGCCAGCCGAGCCACACCGCGAAGACGACCAGCAGCACCGATGCGAGCAGGAAGTCGGGGAGCGCGGTGAACGCCGCGGCGGCTCCCCCGCCGGTGCGATCCGATCGGCCCGCGAGACCGCGGCGGAACGTGGGAACCGTCAGGAGCGCCGCCACGACCACGGCGACGACGAGCGAGGCGAGCATGAGGGTCAGCGAGGTGCCGAGCGCGGTGAGGAGGTCGGGGAGCACGGGCGTGTGGGTGACCCAGGACTCGCCGAGGTCGCCGCGCAGCGCCTTGCCCATCCAGGCCAGGAACGAGCCGACCATGCCGCCGTCGGCGCCGATCTCCTGGCGGATGCTCTCCAGCGTCTCGGGCGAGATCTCGCCCTCCGAGAAGCGGGCGCGATAGATCGAGACGGCGACGTCGCGCCCGGAGAGGAGGGGCAGGATGCTGAGGAGGAAGACCACGGCGACGATCGTCGCGATGCGCGAGATCGTGATGACGAGGGCGGCTCGGGATCCGGGCAGCGCGTTCTTTCGGGTCGTCTGTGCCATGCGGACGGCTTTCTGCGCGCGCCGGCGCGATGCCGCGCCGGCCGGGTGGTCGGGGGGATCAGGCTGCCGTGCGCACCGGCTCGGGTTCCAGGCGGAGCGTCGGGATCGCCTCCAGCAGCTCGCCCGTGCGCGGGTGCGCGGGAGCTGCGAGGAGCTCCCGGGTGGGGCGATCCTCGACGACTCCGCCGCCGTGCATGACGACGGTCCGCTCGCACAGGCTGGCGATCATCGAGAGGTCGTGCGACACGACGACCATCCCGGTGCCGCGCTCTGCCGAGACCCGGCGCAGCAGCGCGACGATCTGCTCCCGCATGGGGAGATCGAGGCCGCTCACCGGCTCGTCCGCCAGCAGGAAGTCGGGTCGCGTCGCGATGGCCCGCGCCAGCGCGAGGCGCTGCGCCTGCCCCCCGGACAGCTCCGCCACGCGGCGGGAGAGGAACGTGTCGTCGAGGTTCACGGCGTGCAGCGCGTCGCGGATCATCCCCCGGTGCTCGCCCGGCACGTCGAGACGCACGAGCGGCTCCGCCATGAGCTGACCGACCGTCATGAGCGGGTGCAGCGTGCTGGCGGGATCCTGCGGCACGTACTGCACCTTCCGGCGGTACCACTTCAGCTCCCGCACGCCGCCCGGGTGCACCTCGCGGGCCTGGCAGGCGACCTCGCCGGCGTCGGCGCCCTCGAGCGCGAGCATGACGCGCAGCAGTGTGGTCTTGCCCGACCCCGAGACGCCCACCACGCCCACGCGCTCGCCCGGATCGATCCGCAGCGTCGTCGGCTCGAGGGCGACCCTCGTGCGCGGCCTCTCCAGAAGGCTCCGACGCGGCAGGCGATACGAGCGGGTCACTCCGCTGATGTCGTAGAACGCAGGCTCCGCACGCGGCGCTGGGGCGCCTGTCCGTTCCGGTCGCGGCTCGGCGACCTCCCGGGCGAACCGCTCGATGTACGGCTGGATCGTGGCCGCCCCGGCGGCCCGGATCAGCTCGCGCGTGAAGGCGTCCTCGGGGGCCGAGAAGATGCTCGCGACGGTTCCCTCCTCGCGGATGCGCCCGTCCTTCATCACCACGGCGTGACTGCACAGCTCCGCGGCCACCGCGAAGTCATGGGTGATGAACAGCAGGGCGGGGGTGTGCTCGCCCGCGGTGTAGCGGCCGAGCACGTCGAGCACGCGCCTCTGGGTCACCACGTCGAGTGCCGAGGTGGGCTCGTCGGCGACCAGCATGCGCGTGTCGCACGCGAGCGCCAGGGCGATGCACACGCGCTGGCGCTGCCCGCCCGACAGCTCGCCCGAGAAGCGGTCGAGGATGTGCGCGGGATCGGGGAGGCCCACCGACTCGGCCAATCCCGCCGCCGCGGTGAGCGCCTCGGCACGCGAGAGTCCGCGGTGCCGCCGCAGCGGCTCGACGAGCTGTTCCCGCACGCGCACGAGCGGGTTCAGCGCGACCGCCGAGTCCTGGAACACCATCGCGACGCGCGCCTCGTCGGTGCGCTGGGACGACGGGGTGCCCAGCACCTCCACGCCGTTCACGCGGATGCTGCCCGAGGTGACGGCGTGCGCCGGGAGCCGGCCGAGCAGCGCGGCTGCGGTGAGCGACTTGCCGGAGCCCGATTCGCCCAGCAGGCACACGCGCTGTCCTCTCGCCACCGAGAACGAGACGCCCTTGACGAGCGGGCGTCCGCCGATCGTGATCCGGAGGTCGGCGACCTCGAGGCTCGGCGGCGCGTCGCCGCCCGCGTCGCCCGACGTCCTCCGGTCGAGCAGCGGCCCGGCAGCATCAGAACTCATAATGAGTTTCATTATCATTAATGCGGGCGGAGATCTCAACTCGTCCCGGAGCGCACCGCCTCACCGTGCGATGCGGCCCCGGTGCCCGGCCTCCTGTTCGCGCGGGGGTCGGCGCGCGAGCGGATCTTGCCGCGACGCCCCTCCAGGCGCTGAGATGGGGGGAACGGAAGGATGCCGCGATGGAGCGACCCGAGTTCACCATCGGTATCGAGGAGGAGTACCTCCTCGTGGACCGCGACTCCCGGGCGCTCGCCGTGGCGCCGCAGGGGTTCATCGAGGACTGCGCGGCCGTCCTGCAGGACCAGGTCAGCCCGGAGTTCAAGCAGTGCCAGGTCGAGGTCGGCACGCGCGTGTGCCGGAACGCCGCCGAGGCCCGGGAGGATCTGCGCCGGCTCCGGTCGGCGATCTCCGCTCAGGCCGCACGGCACGGGCTCGTGCCGATCGCGGCATCCTGCCACCCGTTCGCGGACTGGAAGGATCACGACCACACGCCGAAGGAGCGGTACGACGGCCTGGAGCGGGCGCTCGCCGGGGTCGCACGGCGGCTGCTGATCTGCGGATGCCACGTGCACGTCGGCGTCGGGGACGACGCGCTGCGCGCGGACTTCCTGCAGCAGATGCCGTACTTCCTGCCGCACCTCCTGGCCCTCTCGACCTCGTCGCCGTTCTGGCAGGGCGAGGACACCGGGCTCGCCTCGTACCGCATCTCGGTGTTCGACAACCTGCCGCGCACCGGGCTGCCGCCCGAGTACCAGAGCTGGGCGGAGTATCAGCGCTCGGTCGGCGTGCTCATCGACCTCGGCATCATCGAGGACTCGTCGAAGATCTGGTGGGACCTGCGGCCGTCGCACTCGTACCCGACGCTCGAGACGCGCATCATGGACGTCTCCCCCAGGCTGGAGGACGCGATCACGCTGGCCTCGCTGACGCAGTCGATCATGCGGATGCTGTGGCGCCTGCGTGTGCGCAACCAGCGCTGGCGCAGCTACGGGCGCTTCCTCGTGGGCGAGAACCGGTGGCGCGCGCAGCGCTACGGCACCACGGAGGGCCTCATCGACTTCGGGCGGGGCACGATCGTGCCGTTCCCCGAGCTCATGGCCGAGCTCGTCGAGCTGGTCGAGGAGGACGCCGACGCCCTGGAGTGCCGCGCCGAGCTCGAACGGGTGCAGACCATCGCGGCCACGGGCAGCTCCGCGGAGCGCCAGCGCGCCGCCGCGGCTCGGGCCGTGGCATCCGGAGCCGACCTCGACGGCGCGATGGCGGCGGTCGTGGACCACCTCATCGAGGAGTTCCACCACGACCTGTGACGCGAGCCACGCGACGCGCCTTCCACCACGACCAGAACCGGTCGAGCAGGCGCTTGACGGACGCCGCGGCCCGCCGCGCCCAGCCGAACTCGGTGCCGAGCACGGTGAGGCCGAGGAACACGACGAGCCAGCCCGGTCCGGGAAGCGGCACGAGCAGCAGTCCGAGGACCGTCAGGATGCCGCCGGCGGTCCCGACGGCGACTCGATAGGAGAACTCGAGCCGCGGGTGCCTCGCGACCCACACGCGAGCACGGCGCAGCCGCCGACGGATCGGCCGATCGGGGTTCTCCGCTGCGCGGATCTCGGCGCGCACCGTCTCCTCCAGATCGGTACGCTCATGCAGCTCGGTTGCCATGTCGGCATCCTATCGAGATATATCGCGAGTTTTCTGTGAGTCGAGACGCTCCTGGATCGCGCCGCGCGGCCGTCCGGCCGCCCGCGTCGTACTTGCGGTCAGGCGGCGAGGTTGTAACGGGCGTTGCCGCCGAGTCGGGGGCTGCGATCGGGGTCGAGCCAGGGTGGGGGGATGAACCAGACTTTCGCTCGGGTGCCGTTGCCGTCGATGTGGATGTCCCATCCGTCGTCGTGGATGCGGTGGTGGCAGGCGATGCACAGCGCGATCGCGTTGGCGAGGTCGGTGCGGCCGCGGTCTCGGGCCCACCACCTCAGGTGGTGCACGACGGTCATGCTCGGGGGCAGTCCGCAGCACGCGCATCCGCCGTCGCGTTCGAGGGTCGCGAGCTTCTGCGCCGGGGTGAACAGTCTCTTCGCCCTCCCCCAGTCGAGGATCTCGCTGTCCCCGCCGAGGACGACGGGGATGACCTGGGCGTCCGCGGCCATCCGCCGCACCGTCCCGGCTGAGACCGGTCGGGTGATCCCGTCGATCGTGCCGGCACCGGCTCCCGTTTCCAGGTGGTCGAGGTTGATTCGGACGATCACGGTCGTGGACGGCCCGGTGGGGGCCTGGTCGCAGGCCAGGGCGTGCCGGCACAGCTCCGCGAGCGCGTCCGCGTACAGCTGCTTCACATTCCGCGGGTCCGCCAGCGCCTCGTCGGCCGGGTCGTCTCCCGGATCATCGGAGCCCTGTCGCCGGTGGGTGTCGTCGCGTCGGCGGAGCATGCCGCTGACGATGTCGTCGAGGGCGGCTTTGATCGGTGCACCGGTCTCGGGGGCGAACCTGCCGTCGACGAGGATCGCCCCCGCGCGGTCTTCGCGGACGATCAGGTACCGGGCGTCGCGCAGCTCCCGCTCCTTCTGTTCCACCCCGTCCGGGTCGAGGGTCGCTTCCGCCCTGATCAGCAGGGCCCGCAGCTCGTCCGAGGTCAACCCGGGTGCCGCGCCCACGAGGCCCTGCTCCATCGCCGCCACCGCGGCCGGGTCCACGCGGGGCGGGACACGGTCCAGCATCCGGGTGATCTCCGCTCCGGCGGCCACGCTCAACCGCCCCGTCGCGAGCGCGTCGGCCACGTGCGGGCGGCGGGCCGGGAGCATCTCGCCGGTGAGCGACATCCCCGGCGCGGTCGCCTCCCCGACCGTCACGAGCTTGATCGCGTCGGGCACGGACGCCCCGGTGGTCGCCGAGATCAGCTTCGCCGCCGTCCGATGACCGTGCCGTTTCGCCAGCGAGTCCTTCCCCAGCTCGGGCCGGGACTGCCGGGCGATCTCGCCCGCGACCGGCGCGTACGCGGCATCCACCGCCCGCCGCAAGGCGCCGAACGCATCGTTCACCGCGATCAGCTCACCCGGCGACAACACCGCGACAGCCCGACCACTCACTCGGGCCCGCAACGCCACCAGCGCCACGGCCACCAGACCGAGAAGATCGTCCATACCTTCGATACTAGTGAACCCCGAGGCCTCTGTCTAGTACTTTTCTTCGACGTTCTGCCGCAGATCACCGAGAATCACAGATCGCACAACACGGCTTCCCACCTCAGAGCCCCTCAGACATCTCCCCACATTCGTAGATCTGTACTCACGCCAGATCCGACAGAATGAGACTGTGCTCCATCTCCGCCCGCGCACAGACGCCGATTGCGAGACGGTGGCGGACTGGATCGACGATGCCGAGGCGCTCTACCCGTTCACCGGAGCCGAGGCTCGGAAGCTCGGCGCGACCACCCTGACGCTGAACGTCATCGCCGGCAACCGGCCTGCGATCCGCACATACGAACGCGCCGGTTTCCGCTCGGTCGAGCCCACCACGGACGTGGAGGCCTACGCGATGACCCGCTCGCTGCAGCGCTGACTCCGCGCTGCGCCTGGGCAGCGTCGCGCACCCGCGCCGAGCTCAGCCCACAGCGCGGGCGAAGTCCCCCAACAGCGCCCGCAGCGCGGCGGGGTCGGCGGCCGCGTCCTCCGGATGCCACTGCACGCCCACGACCCACGCGTCGCCGGGCAGCTCGACGGCCTCGACCACGCCGTCGGGCGCCACCGCCGACACGACCAGGCCATCGCCGAGCCGGCCGACCGCCTGGTGATGGCCGGAACGGATCGCGCGCGCGCCCACCCCGAGAATCCCCGCCAGCCGCGTGTCTCCGCGCACGAGAACGTCGTGCGTCACCATCGGCGACACCGGCATGCGATGGATGCCCTCGCCGAGGTCTTGCACGAGAGTGCCGCCGAGCACGACGTTCAGCAGCTGCGTGCCGCGGCAGATCGTGAACAGCGGGATGCCGCGATCCAGCGCCCCGCGCACGAGGTCGCCCTCGAAGGCGTCGGCGGCGGCGTCCGAAGAGTTCATCCAGGCACCGGCCGGCTCGGCGCCGTACGAGCGCGGATCGACGTCCGCCCCGCCGAGGACGATGACACCGGATGCCGCCGCGACGAGCTCGGCGGCCGCGGCATCCGGATCCGCGGCATTGATCCATCGCAGCCCCAGCCCGGCGGCCTCGGCCGCCGCGCCCGCCACGGCGGCGAGCTCGCTCAGCTTGCGCGCGAAGTCGGCGTCGTGCCTCGGCGTAGAGCTCGAGTACGAGACCACGACGGTCACGCGGATGCCTCCGCCACCGGCAGGGGGAAGAGCTGGTCGAGCAGCTGCGCGGTCCAGGCGATGAGGTCGGCGTCGCCCACGAGCTCGCCCCCGGCGGTCGGGAGCGGCACGATCATGGCGTCGCCGCCGGCGAGGATCTTCGCCTTCGGGTGCAGTCGCTGCAGCCGCACCCGCATCGAGTCGGGCAGGCGCGCGGGCGCGATCCGCAGGTTCGGGCCCATCGCGACGACGTCGGTGAGCCCCGACCGCGCGGCGCGCCGGCGCAGGCGCGCGACCGCGAACAGGCCCTGCACCTCGGCGGGCGGCTCGCCGTAGCGGTCGCGCAGCTCGTCGACCACGAGGTCGATCGCGTCGTCGGCAGCCGACGCGGACGCCGCGGCCGACAGCTTCTGGTACGCCTCCAGCCGCAGCCGCTCGCTGTCGACATAGGTCTCCGGGATGCGCGCGTCGACCGGCAGCTCCAGCCGCAGCTCGGTCGGCCCCTCGACCTCCTCGCCGCGGAACGTGGCCACGGCCTCGCCGATCATGCGCAGGTAGAGGTCGAAGCCGACGCCGGCGATGTGCCCGGCCTGCTCGGCGCCGAGGAGGTTGCCCGCGCCGCGCAGCTCGAGGTCCTTGAGCGCGACCTGCATGCCGCTGCCGAGGTCGTTGTTCACCGCGATCGTCTCGAGCCGGTCGGCCGCGGTCTCGGACAGCGGCTTGAGGTCGTCGTAGAGGAAGTACGCGTACGCGCGCTCGCGACCGCGGCCCACGCGCCCGCGAAGCTGGTGCAGCTGCGACAGCCCGTACTTGTCGGCGCGGTCGACGATGATCGTGTTGGCGTTGGAGATGTCGAGGCCCGTCTCGATGATCGTCGTGCACACGAGCACGTCGAAGCGGCGCTCCCAGAAGTCGTCGACGACCTGCTCCAGCGCGTGCTCCCCCAGCTGCCCGTGCGCGACCGCGATGCGCGCCTCGGGCACCAGCTCGGCGAGCTGCGACGCGACGCGCTGGATCGACTGCACGCGGTTGTGCACGTAGAACACCTGCCCCTCGCGCAGCAGTTCGCGGCGGATCGCGGCCGAGACCTGCTTGTCGTTGCGGGGTCCGACATAGGTGAGGATCGGATGCCGATCCTCGGGCGGCGTCTGCAGCGTCGACATCTCGCGGATGCCGGTGACCGCCATCTCGAGCGTCCGCGGGATCGGCGTCGCGCTCATCGCGAGGATGTCGACACCGGTCTTGAGCTTCTTGAGCGCGTCCTTGTGCTCGACGCCGAAGCGCTGCTCCTCGTCGACGATCAGCAGGCCGAGGTTTCGGAACGAGACCTTCTCGGTGAGGATGCGGTGGGTGCCGATGACCATGTCGACGGTGCCGTCGGCCAGGCCCGCGATCGTCTCGCGCGCCTGCTTGTCGGTCTGGAATCGCGACAGCGGCCGGACCTTCACGGGAAAGCCCGCGAACCGCTCGGTGAACGTCTCGAGATGCTGCTTCACGAGCAGCGTCGTGGGCACGAGCATCGCGACCTGCGTGCCGTCCTGGATGGCCTTGAACGCGGCGCGCACGGCGACCTCGGTCTTGCCGAACCCGACGTCGCCCGACAGCAGCCGGTCCATCGGGATCGGCTTCTCCATGTCGGCCTTGATCTCGTCGATCGTCTGCAGCTGGTCGGGGGTCTCGGCGAACGGGAACGCCTCCTCGAGCTCGCGCTGCCACGGCGAGTCGGGGCCGAACGCGTGGCCCTTCGCGGCCATGCGCGCCGAGTAGAGCTTCACGAGCTCGACGGCGATGTCGCGCACCGCCTTGCGGGCGCGGCCCTTCGCCTGGGCCCAGTCGCTGCCGCCCATCTTCGAGAGCACGGGCGCCTCGCCGCCGACGTAGCGCGACAGCAGGTCGAGCTGGTCGGTGGGGACGAACAGCTTGTCGCCCGGGTAGCCGCGCTTGGCCGGCGCGTACTCGATCACGAGGTACTCGCGCTGGGTCTTGACCGCGTTGCGCCCGCCGGTCGACACCTCGCGCTGCACGAGCTCGACGAACCGCCCGATGCCGTGCGTCGAGTGCACGACGAAGTCGCCGGCCTTCAGCTGCAGCGGGTCGACCACGTTGCGGCGGCGCGACGCGAGGCGCTTCACGACGCGCGAGTCGCCGCCGATCGTGCGACCGTAGAACTCGCTCTCGGTGAGCACGGCGAGCCGGGCCTCGGCCGACTCGAAGCCGCGCTCGAGCGTCGCCACCGTCGCGATCGCGACGCCGGGCTCCGGCTCGGCGGTCACGGTGTCGGCCATGCGCGCGGCGACGCCGCGCTCGGCGAGCACGTCGCGCGTGCGCTCGACGAGACCGGTGCCGGAGGCGGCCACGACGACCCGCCAGCCGTCGGCGAGGAGGCTCGCCACGTGCGCGGTCGCGCCGTCGACGTTGCCCTGGAACGACGGCACGGGCGCACCGACGACGCGCACGACGGTGTCGCCTGCGGCATCCACGAGCCCCTCCTCCGTGGCGTCCGCGGCCCCGGAGTCGAAAGCGCTGAGCGTCCACCACACGCCGCCGCGGTCGCGCGCGGCGTCGCGCAGCTGCGGCAGCGTGAGGAAGTCGCCCGCGTCGACGTCGACCGGCAGGTCGGCGCCCATCGTCGCCGCGCTCCACGCCGCGTCGAGGAACTCGCGGTTCGTCTCGCTCAGCGTCAGCGCGCGCGTGACGGCACGCTCGGGATCGACGAGCGCCGCCGCCGCCCCGCGCGGCAGATAGTCCACGAGCGGCACGATGCCGTCGGAGAGGGCCGGGACGAGCGACTCCATGCCCTCGACCGGGATGCCCTCGGCGAGCTTCTCGAGCATGCCGCGCAGGCCCGGCGCGCGGTCGCGCAGCTCGAGCGCGCGCTCTCGCACGCGGTCGGTCAGCAGCAGCTCGCGGCTGGGCATGAGCACGACGCCGGCCACGTCGCCGGGGAGCGACCGCTGGTCGGCGACCGAGAACGCGCGGATCTGGTCGACCTCGTCGCCGAAGAACTCGACGCGGTAGGGGTGGTCGGCCACGGGCGGGAAGACGTCGAGGATGCCGCCGCGCACGGCGAACTCGCCGCGCCGCGAGACCATGTCGACGCGGTGGTAGGCGAGCGTGACGAGGCGGCGCGCGACCTCGGCGAGGTCGTGGCCGCGCGCGCCGACCTCGAGCTCGACGACGCCCGCGTCGGCGAGGCCCGCCGCGATCGGCTGCAGAGCGCTGCGGACGGATGCCGTGACCACCACGGGCGCGACGCCGTCCCAGGCCGCGAGACGCTGGAGCACGTCGAGCCGCCGGCCGACCGTCTCGGCGCTGGGGCTCAGCCGCTCGTGCGGCAGGGTCTCCCACGCCGGGAAGTGCAGCACGGTCGCCTCCGGGATCACGGCGGCGAGGGCGGCGCCGATCGACTCGGCGCGCCGTCCGGTGGGTGCGACGACGAGGAGCGCCGCCGGGTGGCCGGCGACGCTGCGGCGCTCGACGAGGCCGGCCAGCAGCGGCGCGTCGAGGCCTTCGACGAGGGAGAACTCGGCGTCGGCGGGTGCTGCGCCCACGGCATCCCGAAACGACTCCGCCTGCGCGAGGGCGCGCACGATCCCGGGAACTGTCACCGGACGAGTCTACGGCGGGCGGCCGACACCGGCTCGGAGCCGCACGCAGCCACGGCTCCC
>NZ_JBDIAB010000015.1:0-27822 GCF_039812165.1 Microbacterium sp. | reverse complement strand
CGCTGTCGCCGGTGGTCGCCCCGTACATCGCACCGAGGATCGCGATCTTCGCCTCGTCGCGCGACGGCACGACGCCGCGGGCGACGAGGCCCGCGTAGAGGTCGGCGCCGCGCGCCGCCTCGGCGAACGCGAGGTCGCGCGACATGCCGGCGAGCACGCGCGGCTCGAGCTGGGCGACGTCGGCGCTCACGAGCACCCAGCCGGGGTCGGCGCGCACCGCGGCGCGGAGCTGCCGGGGGATCTGCAGCGCTCCCCCGCCCGACGACGCCCAGCGGCCGGTGACGACGCCCGCCGGCACGTAGACGGGGCGGAAGCGCCCGGCATCCACCCACTCGTCGAGCCACGCCCAGCCGTTGGCCGTGAGCAGGCGCGTGAGCCTCTTGTACTCCAGGAGCGGCACGACCACCGGGTGGTCGTAGTCGGCCAGCTCCCACTTGCTCGTGGACTGCGCGAGCACGCCGACCCGGTGGAGGGCCCGCAGCAGCTTGGGCTGCGAGTCGAGGCTCGCCGTCGGATCGTTCAGCGCCTCGCGCACGCGGCCGGCCAGCTCCTCCACCCGCGCCGGGTGGGCGCCTGCCGCCGGGCGCGGTCCGAGGAGGTCGGCGAGCACGGCCTCGTGCGTCGCGGCATCCCACGGGAGTCCCGCCGCGTGCAGCTCGGCCGCGACGAGCGCGCCGGCCGACTCCGCCGCGAGCAGCAGCCGCAACCGCCCCGGATCGGCCGACCCGTCCACGGCCGCCCGCTGGCGGGCGAGCTCCGCGAGCGTCTCGTCGAGGCCGTCGAGCGTGTCGGTCTCGTCGTCCAGGCCGAAGAGGGCGTCGTCGCGGACGGATGCCGCGGGTGCGGACACGGCATCCCACCGGCCGGCGAGCGCGCGCCGGTCGGCGACGAGTGCGCTGCCGCGCAGGATGGTGTGGCACAGCCGCAGGTCGTGGCAGCGCTCGACGACGACGCCCCGCGCCAGGAGCGGCGGGTACCACCGGGCGGCGTCCGACCACACCCAGCGCACGTCCGGCGCGCTCGCGCGCACGAACGCGGCGAGGTCGGTCGGCCGATGCCGCGCCGTCTCGGTGCCGTCCGCGGCGAGGTCGACGGCGTGCGTCGCCCCCTCTGCGTCGCGGCCGAGGACGCGCCAGACGGGTCCGCTCATCGCCGCCGCGGGCGGCCTACAGGCCGGACTCTTCCGTGCGCACGAGGATGCAGCCGCACTCCGGGCACGTCACGACGTCGTCCTCGGCGGCCTGGCCGAGCGTGTGCAGGTCGGTGCCGCTGAGCACCATGTGGCATCCCTCGCACGTGCGGCGGCGCAGCAGCCCCGCGCCGATGCCGAGCGCGGCCAGCCGGTCGTACAGGGCCAGGAGGTCGGCGGGCAGGCCGCCGGCGACGGCGGCGCGGTCGCGCGTGGCCGCCTCGAGGCGGGCGGATGCCTCGGCCACCGCGCTCTTGCCCTCGGCGCTCAGTCGTGCGCCCTCGTCGTTGGTCGCGGCGATGAGCGCCTCCTGCGCGGCGATCTCGGCGTCGGCCGACTCGAGCCGCTCCATGAGCTCGAGCTCGGCGTCCTCGAGGTCGGACTTGCGCTTGGCCAGCGACGCGATCTCGTGCTCGAGGCCCTGCGCCTCCTTGGGGTTCGAGCTCTTCTGCAGCCGCTCGGCGTCGCGCGCGGCGCGCGCCTCGACGAGGGCGACGTCCGACTCCAGCCGGGCCAGCTCGGCGTTGACGTCGTCACGGATGCCGAGCAGGCGCGTCAGCTCGGCCGACTGCACCTGCCGCTGTGCGAGCAGCTCCTGCACGCGGGCGTGTTGGGCCGGGTTCTTGCGCGCGTGATCGGCCTGGCGGGCGACCGCGTCGAGCGAGGCGAGGTCGAGGAGTCGGCGCTGGTCGGCGGGGCTGGCTTTCACCCTCCCAACCTACTGCGCGGCCGGGCCCCGGCGACCCTCGCCATCGCCTCGATCCCGCCGCTCCCCATCACGACCGTCGCCCGGCCACCCTCCATCGCACCGCGAGTCACTGCGCGACCGCCGAGTCACTGCGGTGCAGCACAGTGAGTGGGCGCGGAGACAGTGACTCGGCGGAAGGCGGGAGACCCGGACGCGGAGGTGCAAACAGGGCGCGAGCGCGAGTGCACTATCATGCACGCATGGGTGTGAGCGCGGAATCGCTGGCCGCGGCGATCGGCGCGCGGGTGCGGCAGGAGCGTCAGGGCCACGGCTGGACGCTCGACCGGCTGGCCGAGGTCGCGGGCGTGAGCCGCCGCATGGTCGTCAACGTCGAGCAGGGCGCCGTGAACCCGAGCATCGGCACGCTCCTGCGCCTGAGCGACGCCCTCGGCGTGGGCCTCCCCGCCCTGGTCGCGCTCCCCGAGACCGGCCGGGTCGCCGTCACCCGGCAGGGCGACGCCGCCGTGCTGTGGACCGGGCCCGCGGGCGGACGCGCCGCGCTCATGGCGGGCACCCAGCCCCCCGACGTCGTCGAGCTGTGGGACTGGACCCTCGAGCCCGGCGAGGAGCACGTGAGCGAGGCCCACACGCCCGGCACGAAGGAGCTCCTGCACGTGCTGGCCGGCACCGTCACGGTGACCGTCGACGAGCAGGCGTTCGCGCTCGCCGCCGGCGACGCCCTCGCGTTCCCGGGCGACGTCGCGCACTCGTACGCGAACCCCGGCGCCGAGACCGCGCGGTTCGCCCTGACCGTCCACGAGCCGCGCGTCGGCGCCCCGCGATCGGAGAACCCCCATGCCTGACCTCGACGGCTTCCTCGCCTCCGCGTACGTCGACCCCGCGGTGTTCGCGCTGCGCCCCGACTATCGCGTCGTCCTGGTGGCCGTGGACGGCATCGAGCCCGGGCGCGGCGTCGACCTCGCCGACGACCTGCGCGCGCGGGCCGAGGCATCCGCCGCCGACGCCCTCGCCGACGTGCCGGTGACCGACGTGCCGCACGTCGCGGCGTGGCGCGACGCGTATCGCGCGTTCGGCGCGAAGCCGCAGCGCACCCGCAACAGCCTGGAGTCGCTGATGCGGCGGGCCGCCACAGGCCTGCCGCGTGTGAACCCGCTCACCGACGTCTACAACGCGATCTCGGTGCTGCACCGGGTGCCGCTCGGCGGCGAGGATCTCGCGCGCTACGAGGGTGCGCCGCGGCTCGTCCGCGCGACCGGTGCCGAGCCGTTCGACACCGCCGTCGACGGCGAGACCGTCGTCGAGCATCCCGAGCCGGGCGAGGTCGTGTGGGCCGACGAGGCGGGCGTCACGTGCCGCCGCTGGAACTGGCGGCAGGGTCGCCGCACCGCGCTGACGGGTGCCACGACCGCCGCCGTCTTCATCCTCGACGCGCTCGCGCCCATGACCGACGACGCGCTCCACGCCGCCGCCGACGACCTGACGGCGCAGCTGCGGATGCTGGGGCCCGAGGTCACGGCATCCCGCCGGCTGATCGCCGCGGACTGAGCCGCGGACGCCGGGACCGGCGTCAGCCGAGCAGCGGGAAGCCCTCCAGCAGGCGCTGGACGCGGATGACCTGGCGCGGGATGTACTCCGCGACCGTGAGGGCGACGACGTCTACCTCGACGTCGATGTCGGCGACGACCCGGCGCGCCTGCGCGCTCGTGAGGCCGCCGCGGTCGTAGCCGAGGCCGAGCTGCACCTCGTCGGCGTCGATCGTGTCGACGTCGAAGTGGATCGCGACCTTCGAGGCCCCGGTGCCGCGCAGCCACTCGATCAGCGCGGCGCTGTCGTCGCGCAGCCGGTCGGGCGGGAACACCGTCAGCCCCCACTCGTCCGCGAGGGGCGGCAGGGACGGGTCGGTCCAGTCGTGCATGCCGACCAGCGCGACGCGGCTCGCCGGCAGGGTCGCGGGCAGCCGCTCCAGGATCTCGGGGTCGCCGTGCCCGGTGAGGGCCGAGACGACCATCGCGTGGTAGCCCGCGTACTCGGTCTCACCGGTGCCCATGTCGGGGTGGGAGTCGACCCACAGCACCGCGAGGTCGTCGCCGTACCGCTCGGCGAGCGCGGCGAACGGCGCCATGCTCACCCCGCAGTCGCCGCCGAGCGTCGTGATCCGCTCCGGATCGTGGTCGCGGATGATCTCGAGCGCGGCGTCGAGCTGCGCCAGGACGGCGGTCTTGGCCTCGATGCCGTCGCGCTCCTCGAGACCCTCGTCGCCGAGCCCGACCGGCACGACCGCCGTCGGGCCGTCGTGCGGGGGCAGCACGGCCTGCAGCACGCGCGTGCCGACGGTGTACGAGCGTCGGGCCACGTCGAACGGGAACTCGGGCGCGAGCGCCTCGACGCTCGTGCTGCCGGCGCCCTGCCACTCCGGCCAGATCAGCCGCAGATGCGTGCCGGGGTTCGAGCCGGTGGATGCCATGGGTTTCTCCCTCGGATATCGGGGCGCCCGCGGTCGCGGAGCGCCTGCCGGTCAGACCGGATCGGTGAACGAGACCGGCTTGCCGTTCGCGCGGGCGTACGCGATCTCCCTGGTCGTGGACTCGCCGACGTAGCCGCCGGGGTTGACGACCAGGACCCGGTCGGCGAGATCGATCTTGCGCAGGTGGAGCGCGTCCAGCACGGTCTTCTGCTCGTCCGTGACCGACCCGCCGGCCTCGACCTCGCCCGGTGCCACGACGATGAGGCCGGCGAAGGTCAGCTCGCGGTTGGCCGCGCGCATCTCGCCCGCGAACCGGGCGGATCCGCAGATGCAGACGATCTCGGGGCGATCGGGCACGGCTCAGTCCTCCAGCTCGACGGGAACCCGGCCGTGTGCGCACGACGTCACGGACAGGCAGGCCGACCACCAGCTTATGCAGCGAGCGGGCCGTCTGGAGGGTCGCGCTCCCGTCCGCCGCGCCGCTCCTTCACAGCATCCGCCTATGCCGGATGGGTAGCGTCGAGGGCATGGACGCGAAGACGCAGAACCTGGCCGTCGTGACCGACGAAGGGCTGGCGACCTTCACTCCCGAGGAGCTGCGCGCGATGCGCGACGAGTTCCAGCGGTTCCTGCTCGAGTACCAGTTCGGGCTGCGCGAGGTCGAGACGAAGATCGGCATCCTGCGCGACGAGTTCCAGCTGATGCACGACTACAACCCGATCGAGCACGTCTCGAGCCGCGTCAAGACGGCCGACAGCCTCATCGACAAGCTCGTGCGCCGCGGCGTCGACCCGACGTTCGACTCGATCCGCGAGCACATCACCGACATCGCCGGCATGCGCGTCACGACGAGCTTCGTGAAGGACGCCTATCGCCTGTTCGACCTGCTCACGCAGCAGGACGACATCGCCGTGCGCATCGTGAAGGACTACATCGCCGAGCCCAAGCCGAACGGCTACAAGAGCCTGCACGTGATCGTCGAGGTGCCCGTGTTCCTCTCCACCGGCCGCGTCGACGTGGCGGTCGAGGTGCAGTTCCGCACGATCGCGATGGACTTCTGGGCGAGCCTCGAGCACAAGATCTACTACAAGTACGACGGCGCGGTCCCCGAGGGGCTCCTGTCGGAGCTGAAGGATGCCGCGGACTCCGCGGCCGCGCTCGACGCGCGCATGGAGCGGCTGCACGGCGAGCTGCACGGCGCGCGCCGCGGCGGGCTCATGGCCGTGTGACGCGAGCCCCGGCATCCGGTCGCGCAGCGCCGCACATCGTCGGAGATCTGCACAGAGTCGGATGCCAGGGGCGCCCTGGCATCCGAAGGTGTGCAGATCTCCGACTCTGTGCCGCGCCGCGCCGGCCCTATCGCACGAGCGAGCGCAGCCGGCGCAGCGCGACCGAGAGCGTGGCGAGGGCAGCGCCCTCCCCCGCGCCCGCGGCGTTGAGCGCCTCGTTCAGGACCTCCAGCGCGTGCGCGCCGCTGCGACCGACCCACGCCTCCACGCGCGTCTCGACGTCGCCGGGCGGGGTGTTCTCGATCACCGACGCGGTGAGCGCGATCATCACCGAGTACAGGTCGTCGCGCATCGAGGCGCGCGCCATGCCGGCCCAGCGGTCGTCCTGCGGCAGCGCCGTCACGTGCGTGAGCAGCTCGTCGAACCGCATCCGCGCCGACATCGCGAAGTAGATCCCCGCCGCCTCGTCGAGGTCCCAGCCGTGCAGGCGCGCCTGCTCGGCGACGTCCAGCAGCGGCAGGGAGGCGAGCAGCCCGGCGCCGCGTCGCGCGAGATCGGCGGGCACGCCGGCCGCGAGCAGTCCCTGCACGGCCTCGTCGAAGTTCCGCAGCTCGTCGCCGCGGAGGAAGTCACCGAGTCGCGGGAGGAGCCGCGCGAGAGGCTCGCCGAACGCGTCGATCTCGGTGCCGATGTCGATGCCGTCGGGCCGGTGCTGCACGATCCAGCGGGTCGCCCGGTCGAGCAGCCGTCGGAAGCTCACGTACAGGCCGGTCTGCACGCGGGTCGTGACGAGGTTGTCGGTCGCCTCCACGCCGGACACGAACCCGCGCAGGTCGAAGACCTCGCGCGCGACGACGTAGGCGCGCGCGATCTGCTCGCTCGACGCGCCGGTCTCGTCGGCGGCGCGATACGCGAAGGTGATCCCACCGCGGTTGACCATCGAGTTGACGACCGAGTTGACGATGATCTGCGTGCGCAGGGGGTGGGCCGCGAGGTCGTCGGCGTACGCGTCGCGGATCGGGCCCGGGAAGTACTCGGCGAGCGTCCGGGCGAACCACGGGTCGTCGGCGAGCGAGGTCGCCGCGAGGTCGGCCTTGAGCGCGAGCTTCGCGTACGCGACGAGCACCGCGAACTCTGGCCTCGTGAGGCCGCGTCCCTCCTCCGCCCGGCGGGCGATCTCCGCGCGGCCGGGCAGGAACTCCAGGTCGCGGTCGAGCTCTCCGCGCGCCTCCAGCCACTCGATGAGCCGCTCGTGCGAGGGCAGCATGTACGCCGCGTTCGAGCGCGAGTTGCCCAGCAGCACGTTCTGCTCGTAGTTGTCGCGCAGCACCTGCGCCGCGACCTCGTCCGTCATCGAGCGCAGCAGCACGTCGCGATCCGCACGGTCCAGCCGGCCGTCGCGCCCGACCGCGCCGAGGAGGATCTTGATGTTGACCTCGCGGTCGCTGGTTCCGACGCCGGCGGAGTTGTCGATGGCATCCGTGTTGATGCTCACCCCCGACAGGGCCGCCTCGATGCGGCCGCGCTGGCTGACGCCGAGGTTGCCGCCCTCGCCGACGACGCGCACGCGCAGCTGCCGGCCGTCGACGCGGATGGCGTCGTTGCCGCGGTCGCCGATCTCCGCGTTCGTCTCGCTGCTCGCCTTGATGTAGGTGCCGATGCCGCCGTTCCACAGCAGGTCGACCGGCGCCAGCAGCACCGCCCGCTTGAGCTCGGCGGGGGTGATCGTCGTCACGCCGGGCTCCAGGCCGAGCGCGGCGGCGATCTCGGCGCTGACCGGGATCGACTTCGCCGAGAGCGGGAAGACCCCGCCTCCGGCCGAGATCAGCGAGCGGTCGTAGTCGTCCCACGACGAGCCGGGCAGCTCGAACAGGCGGCGGCGCTCCGCGAACGACGACGCCGCGTCGGGGCTCGGATCCACGAAGACGTGGCGATGGTCGAACGCGGCGACGAGCCGGATGCGGTCGGAGAGCAGCATGCCGTTGCCGAACACGTCGCCGGACATGTCGCCGATCCCCACGACCGTGAAGTCCTGGGTCTGCGTGTCGAGGTCGAGCTCGCGGAAGTGCCGCTTCACCGACTCCCACGCCCCGCGCGCGGTGATGCCCATGCTCTTGTGGTCGTAGCCGGCCGAGCCGCCGGAGGCGAACGCGTCGTCGAGCCAGAACCCGTACTCCCCCGAGATGCCGTTGGCGATGTCGGAGAACGACGCCGTGCCCTTGTCGGCCGCGACGACCAGGTACGGATCGTCGTCGTCGTGGCGGACGACCCCCGCCGGCGGGAGGATGTCGGTGCCGTCGCGGTTGTCGGTGACGTCGAGGAGGCCCCGGATGAAGGTGCGGTAGGCGGCGCGGCCGCCCTCGAGCCAGGCCGCGCGATCGGTCGGCGCCGGCAGGCGCTTCGCGACGAAGCCTCCCTTGGACCCCGTCGGGACGATGACGGCGTTCTTCACCATCTGCGCCTTGACGAGCCCGAGCACCTCGGTGCGGAAGTCCTCGCGCCGGTCGCTCCAGCGCAGCCCGCCGCGCGCGACCTTGCCGAACCGCAGGTGGACGCCTTCGACCTCGGGCGAGTACACCCAGATCTCCGCCATCGGGAGCGGATGCGGCAGACCGGGCACGCGCGCGCAGTCGAGCTTCATCGACACCCACGGCCGGGGGTCGCCCGCGGCATCCCGCTGGTAGAAGTTGGTCCGCAGGGTCGCCTCGATCACGCCGATGATCGAGCGGAGGATGCGGTCGTGGTCGAGGCTCGACACCCCGTCGAGGTCGCGTCGCAGCGCCTCGGCCCGCTCGGCCGCGCGGGCGTCGCGATCGCCGGCGACGTCCGGGTCGAAGCGCAGCTCGAACAGCTCGATCAGCCCGGCGGCGATCGCCGGGCTCTCCAGGAGCGCCTCGTCGATGTACTCGACCGAGAACGCCGATCCGGTCTGGCGCAGGTACATGCCGATCGCGCGCAGGATCACGATGCGCCGCCAGTCGAGGTCGCCGCGCAGCACGAGGGAGTTCAGGCGGTCGCTCTCGGCGGCACCGGTCCACACGGCGCGGAACGCCTCTTCGAAGGGGGCCCGCCACGCGGCATCCGCCCACAGCGGGGATCCGGAGACGGTCAGGCCGAAGTCGGAGACGTAACGCTTCTCGCCGCCGGCGAGCGCGATGACGTACGACTGCTCGTCGACGACGTCGACGCCGAGGTCGGTGAGGATCGGGAGCACCTGCGTCAGCGGGTACTGCCGGTGCGAGACCACCGTGAGGAAGCGCTTGTCGGGATCGTCGACGGCGTGCCCGTACAGGCGCACCTCGAACTCCTCGCCGTGCTCCAGGCTGTCGAGGAGCGCGAGGTCCTCCACGGCGTCGGCGGGCGTGACGTTCTCCTTGTAGGACTCGGGGAGCGCCGAGCCGTACCGGCTCAGCAGCATCGCGGACGACTCCTCGTCGTGCACCGCGTGCACGGCGTCGACGAGCGCCTGGTCCCAGCTGCGGATCACCTCTTCGAGCCGCACCTGGAGCCACGCCTCGTCGACGTCGGGCACCGAGGCCCCCTTGGGCATGCGCAGCATGAAGTGCAGCTGGGCCAGCGGCGACTCGCCGACGCGCGTCGTGTGGTCCACCTGCGCGGCGCCGAACACCTCCTGGAGCAGCGCGTGGATCCGCAGGCGCACGGTGGTGTTGTAGCGGTCGCGGGGAAGGAAGACGAGCGCCGACACGAACCGGCCGAACTCGTCCTTGCGCAGGAACACCCGTGCGCGTCTGCGCTGGATCAGCTGCCGCGCCTGGCTGGCGACCTCGAGCAGATGCCGGGGGTTGTCCTGGAAGAGCTCGTCGCGGGGGTACTGCTCCAGGATCTGGAGCAGGTCCTTGCCCGAGTGCGACGTGGGCGAGAAGCCGGACGCGTCGAGGACGGCGCGCACCTTCGCGGCGACCAGCGGCAGCGTCGTCACCGACGAGGCGTAGGCGACCGAGGTGAACATGCCGAGGAAGCGCCGCTCGCCGGTGACGTTGCCGTCGGCGTCGAACGTGCGGATGCCGATGTAGTCGAGGTAGACGTCGCGGTGCACGGTGGCGCGCGAGTTGGCCTTCGTGATGGTGAGCAGGCGCGGCTCCCTCGCGGTGCGCTGCGCCTCGGGGCGCAGGTGCGCGACCGCGGTCGTGGACTTCCGGAGGATGCCCAGGCCCGTGTGCGGCAGCGGGCGCAGCACCTCCTCGCCGTTCTCGTCGGTCTCGAGGACGTGCTCGCGGTAGCCGAGGAAGGTGAAGTTGTTGTCCGCGAGCCACGTGAGGAACTCCGCCGCGCGCTCGATCCGGGACGGGTCGACGGTGGGCGGCGGGTCGGTGCGCAGGTCGGTCACGATGTCGAGGCACGCGCGTCGCATCGGTCGCCAGTCCCTGACGGCGGCCTTCACGTCGGCGAGCACGCGGCGCAGCCGGTCCTCGAGCTCGGCCATGCCCTCCTCCGTGGGCACGCGGTCGACCTCGAGGTGGATCCACGACTCCAGTCCGCCGCCGGGCACGCCGACCTCGAGCAGGGCCCCCCGATCGTCGCGCCGCACCGACACGACCGGATGCGTGAGCAGGTGGACCGACAGGCCCTGCCGCGCGATCGCCATGCTGACCGAGTCGACCACGAAGGGCGAGTCGTCGGTGCAGATGTTCACGATCGTGCGCCGCGACGTCCAGCCGTGCTCGCGCAGCGTGGGGGTGAAGGCCGAGACGAGGATCTGCCCGGGCTCGCGGGTGGCCGCGAGCTCGTGCATCGACATCGCCGCGCCGATGACGTCGCGCGGCTCGCGCTCGCGCAGATCCTCGCCGTCGATCTGCGCGATCAGGCTCTCGACGCCCGCCCGGTGTGCGGCGTCGACGCGCTCCAGCGCCTCTTCGATTGTGGTGACCTCGGCTTCAACGCTCATGAACCTCATCGTCCGATCTCGAGCTCGTCATTGGTGCCCTGTGGCGTGGGCCCTGCCGGGATCGAACCGACGACCTACTGGGTGTAAACCAGTTGCTCTACCAGCTGAGCTAAAGGCCCGCCCGACCAGTCTAGGAGCAGCGGGATCCCGGCGAATCCCGCACGCGAAACGCTTCTGCTGCGCCGACGCTGTGCCGGCGTCACATGGTGTGAGTAGGCTGACTCCCGACGGCTTGTGCGGTGTCGACAAGACATGCACGATCGCCGTGGTGATCCCCCGGCACGATCTGCCCAACGAGAAAGGCCTCCCGTGACTGTCAACGATCAGGATCCGTACTCCCAGGAAGCCCTCGACAGCGATCCGGAAGAGACAGCCGAGTGGCAGGAGTCGCTCTCGCAGCTCGTCGAGGCGAAGGGCCACGGACGCGGTCGTGAGGTCATGCTGAGCCTCCTGAAGTCCTCGAAGGACCTGCATCTCGGCGTCCCGATGGTGCCGACCACCGACTACATCAACACCATCGCGCCCGAGAACGAGCCGGAGTTCCCCGGCGACGAGGAGATCGAGCGCCGCTACCGCGCCTGGATCCGCTGGAACGCGGCGATGACCGTGCACCGCGCGCAGCGCCCCGGCATCGGCGTCGGCGGGCACATCTCCACCTACGCGTCGTCGGCCTCGCTGTACGAGGTCGGCTTCAACCACTTCTTCAAGGGCTACGACAACCCGGCCGGCCCCGACCAGATCTTCGTGCAGGGCCACGCGTCGCCCGGCATCTACGCCCGCGCCTTCCTCGAGGGGCGCCTCACCGAGGCGCAGCTCGACGGCTTCCGCCAGGAGAAGTCGCAGGCGCCCAACGCGATCCCCTCGTACCCGCACCCGCGCCTCATGCAGGACTTCTGGCAGTTCCCGACGGTGTCGATGGGCATCGGGCCGATCAACGCGATCTACCAGGCGCAGACCAACAAGTACCTGACCAACCGCGGCATCAAGGACGTCTCCGGCAGCCACGTGTGGGCGTTCCTCGGCGACGGCGAGATGGACGAGGTCGAGAGCCGCGGGCAGCTCCAGGTGGCCGCCAACGACGGGCTCGACAACCTCACCTTCGTGATCAACTGCAACCTGCAGCGCCTCGACGGCCCGGTGCGCGGCAACGGCAAGATCATCCAGGAGCTCGAGAGCTTCTTCCGCGGCGCGGGCTGGAACGTCATCAAGGTCATCTGGGGCCGCAAGTGGGACGAGCTCCTCGCGCGCGACACCCAGGGCGCCCTGCGCGACGTCATGAACCGCACGCCCGACGGCGACTACCAGACCTACAAGACCGAGGACGGCAAGTTCGTCCGCGACAACTTCTTCGGCAAGGACCCGCGCGCCCTCGAGCTCGTCAAGGACTACACCGACGACCAGGTCTGGGGCCTCAAGCGCGGCGGCCACGACTACCGCAAGGTCTACGCGGCGTTCAAGGCCGCGGTCGAGCACAAGGGCCAGCCGACGGTCATCCTCGCGAAGACCATCAAGGGCTACGGCCTCGGCTCGCACTTCGAGGGCCGCAACGCGACCCACCAGATGAAGAAGATGACGCTGGAGGATCTCAAGCACTTCCGCGACGAGATCCACATCCCGATCTCCGACGCGCAGCTCGAGGCGAACCCCTACCTGCCGCCGTACTACAACCCCGGCCCGCAGGACGAGACGATCCAGTACATGCTCGAGCGCCGCCGCGCGCTGGGCGGCTTCCTGCCCGAGCGCCGTGCGACCCACGTCGACCTGAACCTCCCCGGCGACTCGGCGTACGCGATCGCCAAGAAGGGATCGGGCACGCAGGCGGTCGCCACGACCATGGCGTTCGTGCGCATCCTCAAGGACCTGCTGCGGGTCAAGGACTTCGGCAACCGCATCGTGCCGGTCATCCCCGACGAGGCGCGCACCTTCGGCGTCGACGCGTTCTTCCCGACGGCGAAGATCTACAACCCCAAGGGACAGCACTACACGTCGGTCGACCGCGACCTGCTGCTGGCCTACAAGGAGAGCCCGCAGGGCCAGATCGTCCACGTCGGCATCAACGAGGCCGGTGCCGTCGCGGCGTTCACGTCGGCCGGCACGTCCTACTCGACGCACGGCGAGCCGCTCATCCCGGTCTACATCTTCTACTCGATGTTCGGGTTCCAGCGCACCGGCGACGCGCAGTGGGCCGCCGGCGACCAGATGGCGCGCGGCTTCATCATGGGCGCCACGGCCGGTCGCACCACGCTCACCGGCGAGGGACTCCAGCACGCCGACGGCCACTCGCCGCTGCTCGCGTCGACCAACCCGGCGACGGTGTCGTACGACCCGGCCTACGGCTACGAGATCGCGCACATCGTGCGCAGCGGCATCGAGCGCATGTACGGCGGCAACCACCCCGACCCGAACGTCATGTACTACATCACGATCTACAACGAGCCGATCGTGCAGCCGGCCGAGCCGGCCGACGTCGACGTGGACGGCATCGTCCGCGGCATCCACCGCGTCTCGACCGGCGAGGGCTCCGGGCCGCGCGCCCAGCTCCTCGCGTCGGGCGTCGGCGTGCCGTGGGCGCTCGAGGCGCAGCAGCTGCTGCGCGACGACTGGGGCGTGACCGCCGACGTCTGGTCGGTCACCAGCTGGACGGAGCTGCGCCGCGACGGCCTCGCCGCCGACGAGCACAACTTCCTCCACCCGCTGGAGGAGCCGCACACCGCCTACGTCACGCAGAAGCTGAACGACTCGGAAGGCCCCGTGGTCGCCGTGAGCGACTACATGCACGCCGTGCAGGACCAGATCCGTCCGTGGGTGCCGCGCCGGTACGCGACGCTCGGCGCCGACGGCTTCGGCTTCTCCGACACGCGTGCCGCCGCCCGCCGGTTCTTCAAGATCGACGGCCCGTCCGTCGTCGTCCGCACCCTCCAGGCGCTCGCCGACGAGGGCAAGGTCGACCGCGCGCTGTCGGCGCAGGCCATCGAGAAGTACCGACTGCACGACGTCACGGCCGGCAGCTCCGGCAACGCGGGCGGGGACAGCTGACGCCGTCGATGCCTGGACGCCTCTCGCCCAAGGAGAAGGCGGATACGCTCGCATGGCTCCGGCGTATCTCGGGTGATCTCGCGACGGCGACAATCAAGCGGCTCGAGGAGTCGCTGCCCTGGTACGCCGAGATGCCGCCGGCCCGACGGTCCGCCGTCGGGCTGGTGGCGCAGGCCGGCATCTCGTCGTTCATCCAGTGGTACGAGGATCCGACGTCGACGCCCTGGATCGCCGCCGACATCTTCGCCGCCGCACCGCGCGAGCTGCTGCGCAGCGTCAGCCTGACCCAGACGCTCCAGCTCATCCGCGTCACCGTCGAGGTGACCGAGGAGCGCGTCGCGGGCCGCGACGCCGACCTGCGCGAGAGCATGCTGCGCTACTCGCGCGACGTCGCGTTCGCCGCCGCCGACGTCTACGCGCGCGCGGCGGAGGCGCGCGGGCTGTGGGATGCCCGGCTCGAGGCCCTCGTGGTCGACTCGATCCTCACCGGCGAGGCCGACGAGGAGCTCCCCAGCCGCATCGCGGCGCTCGGCTGGCACGGCCGCGGCGAGGTGGCGGTGCTCGTGGGCACGACCCCCGTGCAGTTCGACGTCGACCAGCTGCGCCGCACGGCGCGAAAGATCGGCGTGGACGTCCTCATCGGCGTGCAGGGGTCGCGGCTCGTGGTCGTGATCGGCCGGGCGGATCTGCCGGGCCGCGACGACACGGCATCCGATCTGCCCTTCCCCGAGATCGCGCGGCGGCTGGAGCCCGGCTTCGGCGCGGGCCATCTCGTGCTCGGCCCCGCCGTGCCGGCGCTCGTCGACGCGGGGCAGAGCGCGCGCGCCGCGCTCGCCGGCTTCGCGGTCGCGAAGGCCTGGCGGCACGCGCCGCGGCCGGCCGAGGCCGACGACCTGCTGCCCGAGCGGGCGCTCGCGGGCGACCCGCTCGCCAAGACGACCCTCGTGGAGCGGATCTACCGCCCGCTGCAGGCGCACTCGGCCGACCTGGTCATGACCCTGTGGAGCTACCTCGACAACGGCCGCTCGCTCGAGGCGACCGCGCGCGAGCTGTTCGTGCACCCCAACACGGTGCGATACCGCCTCAAGCGCGTGTCGGAGCTGATCGGGTGGGATGCCACCGGCCCGCGCGAGGCGCTCATCCTCCAGACCGCGCTGATCATCGGCTCGATCGGCACCGAGGTCACCCGCCGGAGGGCGGCGTCGGCCCGCCGCATGTGACCGCCGGCACCGGCCGACCGGGCGGCGTGTCTGCACGCCACGCACAAAGACACGCCGTGATCTTGTCCTCTCATCGCCAGTTGACGTCGCCTCGGTCTGGGAGGATGAACGGGTGATCATCGCTGTCTTCCCTGGTCAGGGTTCGCAGACGCCCGGATTCCTCGCCCCCTGGCTGGAGCTCGACGGTGTCCGCGAGCGCCTCGAGGCCTATTCCGACGACGCCCGGGTCGACCTCGTCGCGGCGGGCACGGAATGGGACGCCGACCGCATCCGCGACACGCAGGTGGCGCAGCCGCTCATCGTCGCGGCGAGCCTGCTGTCGTGGGCGGCGCTCGGCGACGTCGCGCCCCTCCCGCCGGCCGTCGCCGGCCACTCCGTGGGCGAGCTGGCCGCCCTGGCGGCGGCGGGGGTCCTGAGCGACGCCGACGCGATGCGCCTGGTCGGCATCCGCGGACGCGCCATGGCCGATGCCGCCGCGACGGGCTCGACGGGCATGAGCGCCGTCCTGGGCGGCGTCGAGGACGCCGTGCTCGAACGTCTCGCGGCCCTCGACCTGACGCCGGCGAACTTCAACGGCGGCGGGCAGATCGTCGCCGCGGGGAGCCTCGAGTCCCTCGCCGCACTGGCCGCAGAGCCCCCGCGCGGCAGCCGCGTCATCCCGCTCAAGGTCGCCGGAGCCTTCCACACGCGCGTCATGGAGCCGGCGGTCGCGACGCTGCGCGCCGCGGCGGCCGAGGTCCAGGCATCCGTCCCCCGTGCCACGCTGTGGACCAACAGCGACGGCTCGATCGTCTCGGACGGCGATCGCGCCGTCGAGCTGCTCGTGGCCCAGGTGGCCTCGCCGGTGCGCTGGGACCTGTGCATGGCGTCGTTCCTCGAGCACGGCGTCACCGGCATCATCGAGCTCTCGCCCGCGGGCGCGCTCGTGGGCCTGGCCAAGCGCGGCCTGCGGGGCGTCCCCGCCGTCGCCGTCAAGACACCCGACGACCTCGCGGCGGCGGCCGCCCTGCTGACAGGAGGTGAGGCGTGACTGCCACGCTCAAGCAATCGACCGGACCCGCCTACACGCGGATCTACGGATACGGCGCCGCGCGCGGCGAGAACGCGGTCCCGAACGACGATCTCGTCGGCCCGATCGACTCCAGCGACGAGTGGATCCGGCAGCGCACCGGGATCGTGACCCGCGTGCGGGCCGACAAGGGCACCGACGCGATCGACCTCGCGTCCGCCGCCGCCGCCGAGGCGGTGCAGCGCGCGGGCATCGACCCGGCGCAGGTGGATGCCGTCATCGTGGCGACCATCAGCAATCCCAAGCAGACCCCGTCGGTGTCGGCGATCGTCGCCGACCGGATCGGTGCGAACCCCGCCGCGGCCTACGACGTGAACGCGGCGTGCGCAGGCTTCGCGTACGCGGTGGCCCAGGCCGACGCGCTCATCCGCACCGGCGCCGCGCACTACGCGGTCGTCGTGGGCGCCGAGAAGCTCAGCGACATCGTCGACCCGACCGACCGCAGCATCTCGTTCCTCCTGGGCGACGGCGCCGGCGCGGCGGTCGTGGGTCCCAGCGACACGCCCGGCATCGGCCCGACGGTGTGGGGCTCGGACGGCTCCAAGGCCGACGCGGTCACGATGAACCACACCCTCACCGAGTTCCGCGACGGCGAGTCGCCGTGGCCGACGCTGCGCCAGGAAGGCCCGACGGTGTTCCGCTGGGCGGTGTGGGAGATGGCGAAGGTCGCGCGCAAGGCGCTCGACGCCGCCGGCGTCGAGCCCGAGGACCTCGCCGCGTTCGTGCCTCACCAGGCCAACATGCGCATCATCGACGAGTTCGCGAAGCAGCTGAAGCTTCCCGACACGGTCGTGGTCGCGCGCGACATCGAGACCACGGGCAACACGTCCGCGGCATCCATCCCGCTCGCCACCCACCGACTGCTCTCCGAGCACCCGGAGCTCTCCGGCGGCCTGGCCCTGCAGATCGGCTTCGGCGCGGGACTCGTGTTCGGCGCACAGGTGGTCGTCCTCCCGTGAGGGCGGACCACTCCCACTTAGACTGACAACCGGCCCAGCGGGCCCGGAATCCCCCGGACCCTGAACCAACAAGGAGACACCATGGCATTCAGCAACGACGAGGTCCTCGCCGGACTCGCCGAGCTCATCACCGACGAGACGGGCATCGCCGCCGAGGAGGTCGCGCTGGAGAAGTCCTTCACCGACGACCTCGACATCGACTCCATCTCGATGATGACGATCGTCGTCAACGCCGAGGAGAAGTTCGGCGTGACGATCCCCGACGAAGAGGTCAAGAACCTCAAGACCGTCGGCGACGCCGTCACCTTCATCACGTCCGCACAGGCGTAACTCCCGTTCGGTGGGGGCGCGAACCCACGCCCCCACCGGAGCACCCGCTCCCACCAGGAGCACACCTTCCCACCGGAGGAGCACATGAGCACTCAGCGAATCGTCGTCACCGGCATCGGTGCGTCGTCGCCGATCGGCGGCACCGCGCCCGACAGCTGGTCCGCGCTGCTGGCCGGGGCGTCCGGCGCGCGCACCCTCGAGTACGACTGGGTCGAGAAGTACCAGCTTCCGGTCACGTTCGCCGCGCAGGCGGCCGTCCGCCCCGACACGGTGCTCGCCCGCCCGGTCGCCAAGCGTCTCGACCCGTCGTCGCAGTTCGCCCTCGTGGCGGCGATGGAGGCGTGGGAGGATGCCGGCAGCCCCGAGGTCGACCCCGACCGTCTCGGTGTCGACTTCGCCACCGGCATCGGCGGTCTCTGGACGCTCCTCGACGCGTGGGACACCCTGCGCGAGAAGGGGCCTCGCCGCGTGCTGCCGATGACCGTGCCGATGCTCATGCCGAACGCGGCCGCGGGCAACCTCTCGCTGCACTTCGGCGCGCGCGCGTACGCGCGCACCGTCGCGAGCGCGTGCGCCTCCAGCACCGAGTCGATCGTCAACGCCGTCGAGCACCTGCGCGACGGCCTCGCCGACGTCGTGATCGCCGGCGGCACCGAGTCGGTGATCCACCCGATCACGATCTCGTCGTTCGCGTCGATGCAGGCGCTCTCCAAGCGCAACGACGACCCGGCCACGGCATCCCGCCCGGCGAGCATCGATCGCGACGGCTTCGTCATGGGCGAGGGCGCCGGGGTGCTGATCCTCGAGACCGAGGAGCACGCCAAGGCCCGCGGCGCCAAGATCTACGCGGCCGTGGTCGGCGGCGGCGTCACCGCCGACTCGTACCACATCACCGCCAACGATCCGGCGGGCACGGGCGCTGCGCGCGCGGTGCGTCTCGCGCTCGAGTCGGCGGGGGCCTCCCCCGACGACGTGACGCACATCAACGCGCACGCGACCTCGACCCCGGTCGGCGACCCCAACGAGTACGTCGCGCTGAAGACCGTCTTCGGCGACCGGATCGGCGACATCCCGGTGTCGGCGACCAAGGCGTCCACCGGTCATCTCCTCGGCGGCACCGGCGCGCTCGAGGCGATCTTCACGGTGCTGGCGCTCCAGAACCGCGTGGCGCCGCCCACCATCAACATCACCACGCAGGACCCGGAGGTGCCGTTCCGGCTCTCCGGCTCGCCCGAGCCGCTCGGCGCCGGCGACCAGCTGGCGATCAGCAACTCGTTCGGCTTCGGCGGCCACAACGCCGTCGCGGCCTTCGCGTCGGTCTGACGCGCGCAGAGAAGACGCCCCCGGGAAGCCTTCCGGGGGCGTCTTTCCGTATGTCAGGCGGCGCGCTACGCGGTCCCGGTGCCCGGGAGTCCCGTCACCGAGTCCGGTACTGGCGCCACGCGCCGCCTGAGGTCTGAGGTCATGTCGTGCTCGGAGCGGCTAGCCGACCTTGTGCAGCCACACCACGGGGGCGTCGTCGCTGGCGTGCCGGAACGGCTCCAGCTCGTCGTCCCACGCGGTGCCGAGGGCGACCTGGAGCTCGCGCTCGAGCTCGACGAGATCGCCGGCCGCGATCTCCATCGCATAGCGGATGCGGTCCTCGCCGATGACGACGTTGCCGACCGTGTCGGTCTGGGCGAAGTGGATGCCGAGACCCGGGGTGTGCATCCACCGCCCGCCGTCGCTGCGCGGCGTGGGGTCCTCGGTGACCTCGAAGCGCAGATGCTCCCAGCCGCGGATCGCCGTGGCCAGGGCAGCGCCGGTACCGGCTGGACCCTCCCAATAGAACTCCGCACGCCTGCTCCCCTCCAGAACCTGCTGATCGGTCCAGTCGAAGCTGACGGCGTGCCCGAGGGCACGGCCCACGGCCCACTCGAGATGCGGGCACAACGCGCGTGGCGCAGAGTGAATCAAGATCACCCCACGCGCCTGTGGTGTTGCCATCGTCTCTCCATTCATCAGGTGCGTCTTCCCCTACGACCTGATGCCCGAACGCGGCATATGCAGTTGTGAACCCTCATTATTACCGAACCCCGCGCCGATTCACAACAGTTCGACGAGATGCGTCGGATGCCGGCATCCACCCCGTCGGCTGCCCCGCCGAGGCACTCCTCCCCCGTCGGCTCACTGCGTCCCTGCACAGTGAGTCGACGACAACGCAGTGACTCGGCGTCCCGGGCGCACCGGGTCCGGACGGCGCCCCCAGGAGTGCGCACCCGCCGGTAGTAGGCTCGAAGGCGTACGGGGCGGTGGCCAAGCTGGTCAAGGCAGCGGGCTCATAACCCGACGATCGCGGGTTCAAGTCCCGCCCGCCCTACGCGATGAGGGATCGTCCGCAGGGCGGTCCCTCATCGCGTTGCGTGGGTGTCGCGCGGACCCGCTTCGGGTGGGCCCCTGCCCGCCGGAGGCTCCGCGTGCCGCGCAGCGGCGCGTGGAGTGGCGGGTAGGGACAAGTCCCGCCCGCCCTACGCGATGAGGGATCGTCCGCAGGGCGGTCCCTCATCGCGTTGCGTGGGTGTCGCGCGGACCCGCTTCGGGTGGGCCCCTGCCCGCCGGAGGCTCCGCGTGCCGCGCAGCGGCGCGTGGAGTGGCGGGTAGGGACAAGTCCCGCCCGCCCTACGCGAGAACGGCCTGCCCGCCGGGCGCCGGATGGCTCAGCGCGCGTCGTCGGGCGGCGCGGGCTTGCGATCGGGCAGCGGCGGATCCGGCCACACCTTGGCGACCGCCTCGTCGAAGCGGATGGCGCTCGTCCGGGGATGCGCCTCGTGGTCGTCGTCGCCGGAGTGCCGACTCCCCCGCGAGATCGGCAGCTCCTGGCTGTCGCTCACGATCTGGGGGTGATGCCGCGAGAGCTGGTAGACCCCGACCACGGCGATCGCGCCGGCGACCGTGAAGGCGAGGTACACCCACATCGGCGCGCCCTGCGCCTCGCCCAGGACCGCCAGTCCGATGACGACCGCGACGATGGGGTCGATGACCGTGAGCCCGGCGATCACGAGGTCGGGCGGGCCCGACGCGTAGGCGGTCTGCACGAAGTAGGCGCCGATGCCGGTGCCCGCGATGAGCGCGGCGACGCACGCCACGGTGAGCCACTCGAAGTCGCCCGTCTGGATGCGGCTGATGACGACCTTCGCGAGCGTCGCGACGAACCCGTAGACGATGCCCGCGCCCACGATGTAGAAGAGCGCCTGCATGCGGTGGCGCAGCCAGAACCATGCCGCGGCGAACACCATCATGACCCCGACGAGGATCAGGAGGATCGTGATGAGCTGGCGGTCGGAGACCGGCGTCTCGGTGGCGTAGAGCGCCGCGATCGTGACGAACAGGAAGATGCCGCCGATGCACAGCGCGATCGCCGTGATCGACCGGCCGGTGGGCTTGTGCCCGGAGATGCGGGCGTTCAGGAGCGTCGTGATGACGAGCGAGACCGCGCCGACGGGCTGCACGAGGATCAGCGGGGCGAACGAGAGCGCGCTGAGCTGGCAGACGATCGCCAGGCCCAGCATGAGCGTCCCGGCGACCCAGGACGGCCGCTTCAGCAGGTTGAACAGCTGCGCACCGGTCAGCCCGTTGCCCCCGTCGACCTGCGTGAGCCGCTCGACCTTCAGGACGCCCCGGTGCTGGTACTGCGCCCCGAACGACATGAACACGGCGCCGAGAAGCGCCAGCGGGATGCCGATCAGGATCGAGGGGTTGTCGAAGACGCCGACGAGCTCGTCGGCGACGTCGTTCAACGCCAAGCGCGGGGTGACCACCACTCGACACTAACCGGGCGGAGCGCTCGATAGGCTCAGGACGTGGCTGTTCTCCCCATTCGCATCATGGGCGACCCCGTTCTGCACGCGGTCGCCGCACCGGTCGCCGAGATCACCGACGAGGTGCGCACGCTCGTCGCCGACATGTTCGAGACGATGGATGCCGCACCCGGCGTGGGGCTCGCCGCCCCCCAGGTGGGCGTCGGCCTGCGCCTGTACACGTACTCGTACCAGGACGACGACGGCGCCCCGTGGCGCGGCGTGATCGTGAACCCGGAGCTGTGGATGCGTCCGCTCGATCCGGGCGCGCCCGACCCCGACGACGAGTCCGAGGGCTGCCTGTCGTTCCCCGGCGAGCGCTTCCCGCTGCGCCGGTCGGAGGAGGTCCTCGTGACGGGCTCCGACCTCGAGGGCGAGCGCGTCGAGATCCGGGTGAGCGGATGGCGCGCGCGGATCATGCAGCACGAGTTCGACCATCTCGACGGCATCCTGTACATCGACCGACTGTCGGACGCGGACTGGAAGACGGTGCAGCGGATCTCGCGCAAGCGCGGGTGGGGACGCCCGGGGCAGAGCTGGACGCCGGGAGTCGACGACCTCGAGGCGTGAGGCCGCGGGCGTCACGAGCACGCGTCGGGCTTTGCTAGCATGGTCTGGTTGCCCGCGAGGGTGACCATTGATCCTCGGTAGCTCAATTGGCAGAGCAATCGGCTGTTAACCGATAGGTTCTTGGTTCGAGTCCAAGCCGGGGAGCGAACGGCCCCGGGCTCCACCCCGGGGCCGTCTCTCGTTCCCGCCGGTTCAGGAGACGGCGCGCGCCGACTCGCCGGGGGTCCACAGCAGGCCGGACGTGCCGTGGCCGGCGGCGACCGTGAAGCCGGCGTTGAGCACGAGGACGTCGGCGTCGAGCTCTGCGACGGTCTCGGCGTCGTTCGTGACGACGAGGATCGACATGCCGCCCTCGTCGCGGCGGCGCAGCAGCGCGTCGCGGGCGGCGTGCCTGACCTCGATGTCGAGGTTCGCGTACGGCTCGTCGCCGATGAAGACGCGCGGCTCGAGCACCAGCGCGCGTGCCAGCGCGACGCGCTGCCGCATGCCCGCGCTGAGCTCGTACGGGTACTTCGCGGCGGCGCCGAGCGGCAGTTGCAGCTCGTCGAGGAGCGATGCGACGCGGAGCGCGAGCGCCCGCTGCCCCACGCGTCGGTCGCGGCTCGTGACGGGCGCGGTGATGGTCTCGGAGACGGTCAGACGCGGCGCGAGGAGTGCACCGGCGCCCTGCGGGACGTAGCCGGTCACGTAGGTCAGCTCGCGGTGCGCGCGGCCCGGTCGGCGCACGGGCAGGCCCTCGACGAAGGCGGATCCGCCGACCACGGCGAGCGACGGCTCGTCGGCGCCGGCGAGCACGGCCACGAGACTCGACTTCCCCGAGCCGGTGGCGCCCATGACCGCGAGCGCGCGTCCATGCGGCAGCTCGAAGGAGGCCCCGTCCACGACGCGCCGGTGAGCGCTCTGTCTCGCGATGGACAGGTCGACGCACCGGATGGCGACGTCGGGGGCGATGCGCCGGGCCATGCGTCTCATCCTGCCCGCTCCGGGCCGCCGACGCCACCGGCCCCGGTCCGCGCCCTGCTCCGCCGCCCCCGCCCCCCGGTCCGCCCCCCGGTCCGCCCCCCCGGTCCGCGAGAATGCACTGGTGCACCGAGAGCGCACGCTGAGCATGCGTTCTCGGTGCGCAGTTGCACTCTCGCGGTTCGTGGGGCGGGGGGTCGGGGCACGCGGGGCGGGGTCAGGCGTCGTCGGCGAGGGCACGGCGGCGCGCATCGAGGTCGCGCAGCTCGATGCGCACGGCCCGACCCTCGGGCGACTCCGGCGACAGCCGCTGCACGGCACCGAGCAGACGCGCCTTGTCGCGGTCCATCGCGCGCAGGCGCAGTCGACGCGCGAGATCCAACGTGGATGCCTGGGCGTCCTCGACCGTGCGGGCGGGGAAGATCGCGGTGAGGAGCTCGACGGTGAGCGAGCGGAACGGCTCGCGCGTCGCGTCCACGGCGGCGGCGGCCCAGCCGACGCGCGTGCGGTCGGGCTGGGCCACTACGGCCTCGCGCACGGCATCCAGGGCCGGATGATCCATCGACAGCGACAGCGCGAGGTCGAGGGGCTCCGCGGCCACCGCGTGGCCGTACTGCAGCACGCCCATGAGCGCGTCGCGCTCCAGGGCCACGTCCTTCGTCCGCGGCAGCGTGGCGAGCGTGACCCGCACCGGCGCCGCGGGCGCGTCGGGCAGGACGTCGTAGCCGTCGTCGTACGGCGGCTCGTCGTGGGGCGGCTCGTCGGGCGGCACGGCATCCGTCCATGGATCGGCGGATGCCGGACGGCCCGGGTGCGCGGCGTCCGGCCCGCGACGGCCGGGGCGGCCCGAGTCCGGGCCCGAGGTGCCCGGCCGGGAGGCGCCGCGCCCGGAGGCGCCGGGCCTCGCGGCGCCCGGTGCGCGATGGCCCTGCCGCACCGGGTCAGGCGCGGAGCGGCCGCCCCGCGGCGAATCCGACGCGAAGCGGGCCTGCCGCGTCGCGCGCTCGACCGCCGAGCCCACCTCGCCGAGGTCGAGCCCGAGCTTGCGCGCGAGCACGCGCGTGTAGCCGGAGCGCAGCGCCCGGTCGCCGATGCCGGCGACGATCGGTGCGGCCGCGTTCAGGGCGCCCACGCGGCCCTCGACCGTGTCGAGATCGAAGTCGCGGAGCCGCTGATCGATCACGAACTCGAACAGAGGGGCCTTCAGCTCCAGCATCGAGCGAACCGCGCTGTCTCCGTGGGCCAGCCGAAGGTCGCAGGGATCCAACCCGTCGGGACCGACGGCGACATAGCTCTGCGCGGTCGCGCCCTTCATCTCCGCGAATGCGCGCACCGCGGCGGTCTGCCCGGCGGCATCCGGATCGAACGTGAACACGACCTCGCCGGGCTTGTCGGTTCCCATGACCCGCTGCAGGAGCTTGATGTGCTCCGAGCCGAACGAGGTGCCGCAGGTCGCGACCGCCGTCGTGATGCCGGCCAGGTGGCACGCCATGACGTCGGTGTACCCCTCCACCACGACGACGCGGTGCGAGCGTGAGATCTCCTTCTTCGCGAGGTCGAGCCCGTACAGCACCTGCGCCTTCTTGTAGACCGGCGTCTCGGGGGTGTTGAGGTACTTCGGCCCCTTGTCGTCGTCGTACAGGCGGCGCGCGCCGAAGCCGATCGTCTGCCCGGTGACGTCGCGGATCGGCCACACGAGGCGGCCGCGGAACCGGTCGTACGGTCCCCGCTGGCCCGCCGAGACCAGCCCCGCGGCCAGCAGCTCCTCGTCGGTGAAGCCCTCGGCGTGGAGCGCGGTGATCAGCCCCGACCAGCCGCGCGGCGCGTAGCCGACGCCGAAGTGCGCTGCGGCTCCCGCGTCGAACCCCCGCTCGCCGAGGAAGCGGCGGCCGGCGTCGGCATCAGGCGTGGCCAGCTGCGCACGGAACCACGTCGCGGCCGCCGTGTTCGCGGCGTACAGGCGCGTGCGTCCGCTCGTCTCGGGGGCCGCTCCCCCGTCCTCGTAGTGCAGCGTGTAGCCGATGCGGGCCGCGAGGCGCTCGACGGCCTCGGTGAACGACAGGTGGTCCATCGCGCGCAGGAACGAGTACACGTCGCCCGACTCGCCGCATCCGAAGCAGTGGTAGTAGCCCACCTGCGGCCGCACGTTGAAGCTCGGGCTCCGCTCGTCGTGGAACGGGCACAGGCCCTTCAGCGCCCCGACCCCGGCGGACTTGAGGGCCACGCGCTCGCCGATGATGTCGGCGATGTTCGTGCGCGCCTTGACCTCGTCGACGTCGGCCTGCCGGATGCGGGGCATCAGCCGTTCCCCACCGCGTCCTGGTGCCGCGGCGACCAGATCCCGACGGATGCCGCGTCCACCTCGCCCACGAGCCGCCCGTGCCACGCGAGCGCGGACTGGTCGGTGAGGCTCGCGACCTGGTCGACGACGACGCGGCGACGAGCGGCATCCGTCCCCGCGTCGGCGAAGTCGGGCGCGTGGCGCGCGTCGAGCGCGTCGGGATGCTCCCACAGCGCCGACGCGAGCCGCCTGAGCACGCGGCGCTGCTCCTTGTAGAGCGCCTTGCGTCCGTCGATCGACACGACGAACGCGCCGATGATGCCCTTCAGCACCGCCATCTCGGCCTCGATGACGCGCGGCACGACGACGTGGGCGCGGTAGCGGGTGAGGTCGGTGGCGGCGTACGACTCCTGCGTCGCGGCCGTCGCCGCACGCGCGAAGCGGCCGATCAGGTCGCTCGTGAGGTTCTTGAGGTGCGCGAGGTCGCCGCGCGTGCCGTGGAAGCCCTGGATCCACTCGGTCTGCGTCATGAGGCGGTACAGGGCGTCCTCGAGCTCCTCGCGCGCGAACCCGTAGCCGACCCACGTCTGGATCGCGGTGATGAGCGCGGTGTGCTCGTCGCGGGATGCCAGGCGCGCCGGATCCAGGTAGCCGTTCACGATCGCGTCCTCGAAGTCGTGCACCGAGTAGGCGATGTCGTCGGAGAGGTCCATGACCTCCGCCTCGATGCAGCGCACGCGCCCGGGCGCGCCCTCGCGCATCCAGTGGAACACCGGCTCGTCGTCGGCGTACACGCCGAACTTCAGCCGTCCACCAGGGTCGGCGAGCGGGTGCTCGGACGTCCACGGGTACTTGCACGTGGCGTCGAGGCTCGCGCGCGTGAGGTTCAGGCCGAAGCTCGTGTCGCCCTCGACGACCTTGGGCTCGAGGCGCGTGAGGATGCGGAGGCTCTGCGCGTTGCCCTCGAACCCGCCGATGTCGTCGGCCCAGTCGTTGAGCGCGCGCTCGCCGTTGTGGCCGAAGGGCGGATGCCCGAGGTCGTGGCTGAGGCACGCGGTGTCGACGATGTCGGGCGACAGCCGCAGCGCCGTGGCGAGCTCGCGGCCCACCTGCGCGACCTCGAGCGAATGGGTGAGGCGGTTGCGGGCGAAGTCTGCGGGGCTCGCGGGCGAGAGCACCTGGGTCTTGGCCGCGAGGCGGCGGAGCGCGGCGCTGTGCAGCACGCGGGCGCGGTCGCGCGCGAAGTCGTCGCGCTGCGAGCGGTGCCGTTCGCGATGGAAGCGCGCCGAGTCGTGGGCGTCGTAGCCGATCGGGGGCCCGATCGCGACGCCGGCCTCACCCGCCACTGTGGTCGAGCTCCGCGTCGGCGAGGTCTCCGGCCGCGCCCTCGGCGAGCTCGCGCGAGTCGAGCCAGCCCTGCGGCAGCGCCGGGCGCTTCGGGGTGCCGGCGCGGCCGCGCTGTCCCTCCGCGGCGGCGCCGGGGTACGGGGCGGTCAGGTCGAGCGTGGCGAGGAGGTCGTCGATCTCGGCGAGCGAGGAGACGGTGGCCAGGGCCGCGCGCGTGTCGCCGCCGACCGGGTATCCCTTGAAGTACCACGCGACGTGCTTGCGGATGTCGCGGCATCCGCGCCCCTCGTCTTCGAAGAACTCGACCAGGAGCTCTGCGTGGCGGCGGAACGCCGCGGCGACGAACCCGAGCGTCGCGTCGACGGGCTCGCCCGTGTCGGCGTCGGCCGGTCCCAGGGCGCGGGCGAGGTCGCCGAACAGCCAGGGCCGGCCGAGGCATCCGCGCCCCACGACGACGCCGTCGCAGCCCGTCTCGGCCATCATCCGCACGGCGTCGTCGGCCGACCAGATGTCGCCGTTGCCGAGCACCGGGATGCCCGTGACCGCATCTTTCAACCCCGCGATGGCGTCCCAGTCGGCGGTGCCGGAGTAGAACTCGGAGGCGGTGCGCGCGTGCAGCGCGACCGCGGCGGCGCCGGCGTCCTCGGCGATGCGCCCGGCGTCGAGGTAGGTGAGGTGGTCACCGTCGATGCCCTTGCGCATCTTGACCGTCAGCGGCACGTGCTCGGCGGCGCGCGCCGCGCGCATGACGATGTCGCGGAACAGGCCGGTCTTCCACGGGAGCGCAGCTCCCCCGCCCTTGCGGGTGACCTTCGGCACCGGGCAGCCGAAGTTGAGGTCGATGTGGTCGGCATGGTCTTCGGCGACGAGGATGCGGACGGCCGCCTCGACCGTCGCGGGATCGACGCCGTAGAGCTGGATCGAGCGCGGCGTCTCGGACTCGTGGTGGCGGATGAGGCGCATCGTGGTGGCGTTGCGCTCGACGAGCGCGCGCGTCGTGATCATCTCGCTGACGTAGAGGCCGGCGCCGTACTCGCGGCAGAGCCGGCGGAACGCCGTGTTGGTGATGCCGGCCATCGGCGCGAGCACGACGGGCGCGCCGAGCTCGATGGGGCCGATGCGGAGCGGCCGCACGGCGGTGGCGGTGAGAGTCACCCGACCATTCTCCCAGAACCCGAGCCGCGAAGCCGTGGACGGGCATAGCCTGGGGATCGTGACCGACAGCACTCCCGACCTGCGCTCCATCCCCTTCCGCACGCCCGACGGCTCGGAGACGACTCTCGCCGATCTCGGCGACGACCTCTTCCTCGTCGTGAACGTCGCGTCCCGTTGCGGCAACACGCCTCAGTACGAGCAGCTCGAGCAGCTGCAGCGCGCGTACGGCGAGCGCGGCCTGAAGGTGGTCGGCTTCCCGTGCAACCAGTTCATGGGCCAGGAGCCCGGCTCGATCGACGAGATCCTCGAGTACTGCTCCACGACGTGGGGCGTGACGTTCCCGGTGATGGACAAGGTCAAGGTCAACGGTCGCAACGCCGCTCCCCTCTACCAGGAGCTCAGGAAGACGACGGATGCCACCGGCAAGGCCGGCCGCGTGCAGTGGAACTTCGAGAAGTTCGTGCTGACGCCCTCGGGCGAGGTGCACCGCTTCCGGCCGCAGCTGAAGCCGGACGCCCCGGAGATCGTCTCGGTCATCGAGGGCAACCTCCCCCGCTGACCG
>NZ_JBDIAB010000014.1:0-28009 GCF_039812165.1 Microbacterium sp. | reverse complement strand
GCGGGAAGCCCGGCACGCAGCTCGGCGAACACGTCGGCCACATCGTCATGGATGGCCAGCGGCGCACCCTGGCCAGCCCACAGGCTGAGGAGCTCACCCACGTCCCGGCGCGCGGCCTCGACGCGGAACCTGCCGGTCAGCCAGTTCTGCGCGGGGAACGGCAGCGGCCCGAGCTCGGCGAGCAGACGCTGAGCGCGATTCGGGATGCCACGGGCCAGCCGCCCGCTCATCGCCCGCGTCAGCACGGTCGTCGTGTCACCGGCACTCGCGATCGCCGCCCGGTGCGACGGCGGCGCCGCAGACTGACCGGTGCGCAGGAAGGCGGTGCCGACCTGGACACCCGAAGCGCCCAGAGCGAACGCCGCGGCCGCCCCGCGACGGTCGGCGATGCCGCCGGCGGCGATCACGGGCACGCGCACGGCGTCGACCACCTGCGGGACCAGCGCGATCGTGCCCACGAGCGAGTCCTCGGCGGAGGCGAGGAATGACACCCGGTGACCGGCGGCCTCCGCACCGGTCGCGACGACGGCATCCACCCCCGCCGCGTCGAGCGCGACCGCCTCGGCGACGGTCGTGGCCGTGCCCACGACGCGTACGTCACGTGCGTGGGCCGCGTCGATCAGCTCCGCCGACGGCACGCCGTACACGACGCTCAGCACGGCCGGCGCCGCCTCGAGCACGGCCTGGAGCTGGCCGTCGACGTCGGGGAGGAACGCGGCCGGCGGGGCCGGCGGCTCGACGCCGAGCTCCGCGAACACAGGGGCGAGCGCGTCGATGGCCGGTTGCAGATCGACGTCGGCGGGCGTGACCTCGTCGCCGGTCGGCAGCCACAGGTTCACCGCGAACGGCCGGGAGGTCGCCGCGCGCAGCTGCGCGATCGTGTCGTGGATGCGCTCCGGCGCATACCCGTAGAGGCCGTACGAGCCGAGGCCGCCGAGCTCGCTCACGGCCCCGGTGAGCGCGACGGACGACAGCCCGCCGAACGGACCGAGGACGATCGGGTGGTCGATACCGAGGATCTCGCGCAGCGCCATGCCCTCGACGCTACTGCCGCGCCCCCGCCGCCGACCGATTGTGACGGCAGCCCACCCCGCCGCGACCGGGTCGCGGACCACCCGTTCTGGAGTCGCCCACGTCTGGCACGGCTCGCCGGTTGCCGCACGCGGTGCCGCCCGCGGCAACCGATCCGCGGCGACTCGCTACGCCTGCGGGTCGACGACGCGATCGGCCTGCTCGACCGCGGCGAGCGCCCAGCCCCGGACGCCCGAGACCTCGGCCCCGCCGGACGCCTCGACACGGATGCCGGTCGCCTCGGCACGGGTCGGATACACCCGCGCGGTGAGCGAGATGCCGCCCGCGAACACCTCGACGCTCGAGCTGTCGAGGAAGACGCGCACCGGGACGCTGCCGCCCCGCCACGAGACCTCGCCACCGCGCGGCGTGCGGTCGCACGCCTCGTCGAGCGTCGAGCGCGACCGGTCGAGGCTCAGCACGAGCGCGCCGCCCTCCCCCGCCGCGAGCTCGATCACGGTCTCCTCAGCGCCGTCGTCCGTCGCGAACACGGCCAGGCGCACGACGCCCCCGGCCGGCACGTCCGCATCGAGCGCCAGCTCGACGTGCCGCCCCTCCGCGCGCGACACCGCGCCGTCCTGCCGCCACTCCAGGGCGGCGCCGCGCAGCGACTCCACCTCGGCGACCGGCTCCATGCGGACGACGCCGTCCTCGTCGAGCCACATACGGCGCGGCAGTGCCATCGCGCCCGACCAGCCGGCGCGCAGCTGCGCGGGCCCGCGGCGGCCCTCCTGCATCCACGCCCACACGACCCTCCGGCCGCTCTCGTCGGCGAAGGACTGCGGCGCGTACGCGTAGGCCTCGCCCAGGTCGAGTCGCTGATACCCGTCGATCAGGAACCGGTCGCCCTCGTACCGCCCGAGCGCGACGTGCGCGTGGAGCGTGTGCATCGCGTCCCACGCCGAGAAGATCAGGACGTGCGGATCGCCGGAGCCGCCCTCCGGAGCCGCGGTCGTTCCGTCGGTGCGGAGGCGGAAGAAGTCCACGCACTCCCACACCGTGCCGGTCCACTCCTCCGGGCCGCCCGCGAGCGCGTCGCCCACGGCGAGCGGGCCGAGCGCGCGCCAGCTCACGAGGTCGTCGGACTCGTACAGCAGCGCCGCGCCGCCCTGACCGACGACGCCGCTCCCGATCACCTGGCGCCACGCCCCGCCCTCGCGCCACACGCAGTGGTCGCGGAACGCCGTGACCTCGAGGTCGTCCGGCGGTGCCGGGATGACGGGATTGCGCGGGTCCTTCTCCCAGACGTCGAGCGTCGCGTCGCCGTACGCGAGACACGTGGTCGTGCGCCAGTCGCGGTCGAAGCCCGTGTACACGATCACCGGTCGTCCGCCGTCGTCCACGAGGACGCCGGACCAGCACCCCGCGGCATCCGGACCGTCGGCGTCGGGCCGCAGCGCGATGGGACGGTCGGTCCAGCGGACGAGGTCGCGGCTGACGGCGTGGCCCCAGTGGATCGATGCGTGCGCCGGAGCGTGCGGGTTGTACTGGTAGAAGAGGTGGTAGACGCCGTCGCGCTGCGCGGCGCCGTTGGGGTCGTTGAGCCACCCGGCCGGGGCCGCGAAGTGATACGCCGGCCGGTACGGGTCGGCGAGCGCACGCGTCCGCAGGTCGTGGGTCTGGTCGGCGGATGCGGTCACGCGCGCTCCTCGTCTCACGGATGCCTCGTCCCGTCCGAGCGGGACCGCACCAGCGTATCCCTCACAGGTGTGAGGCCGGGCGACGACGCGCACGGGTAGGGTCTTGGTCCATGACCTCGACCCACGGCACCCCGACCGGCGAGGACGCTCCCGTCGTCCGCACCCGGAGCGGGCCCGTGCGAGGGCGGGCCCGGCCGGGGGTCGTGGAGTTCCGCGGCATCCCGTTCACGGGCCCGGTCGGCGGAGCGCAGCGCTTCCGTGCGCCGCGGCCCCCGGACCCCTGGACCGACCCGCCGCCCGCCGACTGGCCGCCGGTGGTGCCGCAGCCACCCGATCCGCTCGCCGTGCTGCGGCCGGACTACTACCGCTCGGTGTTCGGCGACGAGGACACCACCCGGCAGAGCGAGGGCGGGCTGCACCTCAACCTGTGGACGCCGGCGCCGGACGACGCGCACCGCCCGGTCGTGGTGTTCCTGCACGGCGGCGGGTTCACGACCGGTCAGCCCACCCGACCGCGCGAGAACGGGGCGCGGCTGGCGGCCGAGCAGGACGTCGTCGTCGTGGCGCCGGCGCACCGGCTCGGCGTGCTCGGCTTCCTCGACACCACCTCGGCGCTGGATGCCGTCGCCACCCCCGGCATGCTCGACATCGTCCGGGCGCTGACCTGGGTGCGCGAGAACGTCGCGGCATTCGGCGGCGACCCGGGGAACGTCACCGTCCTCGGCGAGTCCGGCGGTGCGCTCAAGGCCGTGGGCCTCCTCGCCATGCCGTCCGCGCGGGGCCTGTTCCATCGCCTGATCTGCCAGAGCGCCGCGTATCCGCTCGCGTTCTACACCGGCCGTGAGGACCGGGAGTTCTCGCGCGCGGCGTTCGACGCGGTCCTGCGCGAGCTGCGCCTGGACGCCGCCGAGCGCCTCCGCGAGCTCCCCGTCGCCGACCTCATCGCGGCCGGGCAGCGCACCGGCACGGTGTGGCGCCCGCCGTTCGGCACCCCCGAGCTGACGACCACCGTCGCCGACGCCGTCCGCGCGGGCGCGGCCCGCGGCATCCCGATCCTGATCGGCACCGATCGCGACGAGATGCGGCTGCTGAGCACCACGCTGCCCCTGCCGGCATCCGTCGCCGCGCTGTGCGAGAGCGTCGGAGCCGCGCGGGCCGAACACTATCTCGCCACCTCGGCGAGCCCGGCCGAGGCGGGCGAGCGGGCGATCACCGACCTGTACTTCCGGATCCCGGCCATCCGCTTCGCGGAGCTGTGCGCGCGCTCGGGCTCCCCCGCGCACCTCTACAGGTTCGACTGGGAGAACCCGGCCCGCCCCGACGTGGGCGCGACCCACGGCATGGAGACGCCGTTCGTGTTCGGGACGACGGACGCGGTCCCCTCGACGGACGGCGCACCCGGGGCCGCGGAGCTCTCGCGGACGATGCGCGCCATGTGGGCGGCGTTCGCGCGCACCGGCTCGCCCGCGACGCCGGGACGGCCGTGGCCGGCCTACATCCTCGAGACGCGCCTCACGATGGTGCTGCGCGACGAGCCCGAGCTGGTCGCCGACCCGGACGAGGCGGAGCGACTCGCCTGGGCCGACCACGCGTTCGGCGACTGAGCCGGCAGCGCCGGATCGCCTGCGACGAGGCGCCGGAACCGCCCACGCCTGCACGGACTGAGCCCCGGCGAGGGTCTCGAGGGACCCCTCGCCGGGGCCCGCACGGCGGGGCGCCGGGACTCACGCCAAGCCGTGCCGGAGGACCGAGGCGCCGCGGGGGATCAGCCGCACTCGGTCGTGTACAGGTACTTCTCGTTCGAGGGGTCGTCGATGTTGTCGGCGGTCAGCACCGCGCTCTGGATGCCCTTGGCGCCGGCCGGCTCGACCGCGCCGCCGTCGGCGTGCTCGGCCAGGTAGTCCACGATCGCCTGGACGGAGTCTGCGCCGATCGAGAACGGATCCTGCGCGATGAGCACGCTGATCGTGCCCTCGCGGAGAGCCTCGACCTGCGCCGGCACCGCGTCGAACGCGATCACCGCGATCTCGCCGGCCTTGCCGGCCTGCTTCACCGCCGCCGCCGCGCCGACGCCGTCGGGTCCGTCCGCCGCGATGATGAGCTTCAGATCGGGGTTGGCGATGATGAGCGAGGCCACGTTGCTCGTCGCCTTGTTGATGTCGAAGCCGCTGTAGTCGGTCGGGAGCGCGGTGAGGTCGGGCCGCATGGCCTGCACGGCCTCGACGAAGGGCTGCGTGCGGTTCTCCAGGGGCGGGATGCCGGGGGCGCCGCCCAGGAAGACCATGCTCCCCGCGCCGGCCGGGATGACGTCGGCGACGTCCTCGGCGAACCCGGCGGTGTCGTTGCCGCTGTTGATGGTGAGGTAGTTCACCTGCGGCTCGGTGCCGTTGCCGGTCACGATCGGCACGCCCTCGCCCATCAGCTTCTGGAACTGCGCCACGAACTGGTTGTTGTTGAGCGGCGTGACGATCATGCCGTCGGCGCCGATGAGGCTCGCGCTCTGGAAGTTGCTCGCCACCGCGTTCGCGTCGGTGTTGGTGGAGTTGAACTGCTGGACCTCGACGCCCAGCTCTGCGGCGCGGCTGTCGATACCGCACGACATGGTCTGCCAGAACGGGTCGGACGTGTTGGGCAGCACCGCGGCGATCGTGACGGCCGCGTCGCCCGACGCCGACGGCTCGACCGTGGAGCCGCCGGAGCAGCCCGCGACGAGCGCCGTCGCGGCGAGGAGACCGCCGACGACGAGGACGGATCGTGGTGTGAAGGACATGGTGTCTCCTTTTGGGTGGATGAGGATCGCGCGTGTCGGGCGGGCGAGGATCGGGGTCGGCGGAGGATCAGGGCCCCCGGACCGACCGGGAGCGCCGGACGACCGAGACGCGGTCGAGCAGCACCGCGATCAGCAGGACCGCGCCGACGACGATCAGCTGCCAGAACGCCGACACCCCGATGATGACGAGGCCGACCTGCAGGATCACCGCGAGGAAGGCGCCCCACACCGTGCCGGTGATGGAGATGCGACCGCCCTCCAGCAGCGTCCCGCCGATCACCGCGGCGGTGACGGCCGCGAGCGCGTCGTTGGCGTGGCCGGCGAGCGCGGTCGAGCCGAAGCGCGACAGGTCGATGAACCCGGCGAGGCCGGCGAGGGCGCCGCCCAGCACGGCGAGGCCGATGAGGTGCGCGCGCACGCGGATGCCGGCGCGCTCCGCCGACGTCCGGGACGAGCCGATCGCCTGCGTGCGCATCCCGTAGCGCATGAAGCGGACCACCACCCACAGGCACACGGCGATGAGGATCGAGGCGAGGGCCGGGATCGGGACGCCGAGGACCGTGTTCAGTCCGATGGAGATCTGCAGGTCGGCGGGCAGGCCCGCGACGTCGGAGCCGCCCGTGATCAGCAGCGCGATGCCGGTGCCGATGCCGAGCGTCGCGAGCGTCGCCACGAGGGAGTTGATGTTGCCGATCGCGATGATCACGCCGTTCACCGCGCCGAAGGCGGCGCCGACGACGACGCACGCGACGAGTCCGGCCAGGATCGCCAGGGGTATGTCGTGGTAGCTCGTGGTGTCCCCCGCCGTCTGCTGGAACGAGCGCATGACGAGCGCACCGACGACGGAGGACAGCACGAGATTCGCGCCGAGGGAGAGATCGAAGATGCCGGCGCCGAGCATCATCGCCAAGCCGAGAGCGAGGAGGAGGATCTGCGAGACGCTCAGCAGCAGCGACTGCGCGTTCGCGACCGACCAGAACACGTTCCCCCTCGAGATGAGCGAGAAGAACGCGATGAGGGCCAGGTCGAGGATGAGGATCCAGGCACCGCGCGACTTCAGCCACGTCACGACCGGAGACGCGGGGGCGCGGCCGCGATCGTCGAGCGGGGTCTCCACCCCGAGCTGCGTCGTCACGACGCCACCTCGCCGCGGTAGCCGACCATGGTCGCGACGAGGTCGGGCACGGTGAGGCCGTCGGCGGGCGCCTCGAGCACGGTCTCGCCGCGCCACAGCACCGTGACCGTGTCGGCGGCCTGGAGGATGCGCGGGAGGTCGTGCGAGACGACGAGCACCCCGAGTCCGCGCGCCGCGACCGTGCGCATCAGCTCGGAGATGATCTCGGACTGGCGCGCGCCCAGCGCGGCGGTGGGCTCGTCCATCAGGATCGCCGTGCGCGACCACATGACCGCACGGGCCACCGCGACCGCCTGCCGCTGACCGCCGGACAGCTCGCGGATCGGCACGGTCAACGAGGGCAGCCGGATGCCCAGCTCGCGCAGCGACGACTCGGCGCGCTCGGTCATCTCCGCCCGTTTGAGGAAGCCGGGTCCGGCGACCAGCTCGTGGCCGAGGAACATGTTGTCGACGACCGAGAGCTCGGGAGCGAGGGCGAGGTCCTGGTGCACGGCGTCGATGCCGCGGGCCTGCGCCGCGCGCACGCCGTCGAGCTGCACCGGCACTCCGTCGACGAGGACCTCTCCGGAGTCGGGCGCGTGCAGGCCGAGGAGGATCTTCATGAGCGTGGACTTGCCCGCCCCGTTGTCGCCCACGAGCGCGACGACCTTGCCCGCGGGAACCACGACCGTCGCGTCGCGCAGCGCGTCGACGTGACCGAACCGCTTGGCGACGTGGCGCGCCGCGATCACGGGTTCCGTGCCAGGCATCGACCGCGCTCCCATCTGTCTCGGCATCCTCGCCATCCGTTCGCCCGCTGAACAGCGAAGCGCGTGAGACGCCGCAATACTCGCAATCGAGGCGCCTCTGCGCAAGTGAACGGCGCGCGATCGTCAGATCGATGAACATTCTGCGGTGAATTGCGAGTAGATTCGTCGATCAGGTGAACGATTCGACGAAGGAGACCCGCATGAGCGCCCACACCGGCGACGCCCGACGCGGATCGCCCGCCGCCCTGCGCCGCATGAACGTCGAGCGGGTCCTCGAGACGCTGCGGCACTCGGGCACGCTCTCGCAGGCCGAGCTCGCCCGCCAGGCCGGCCTTTCGCGCTCGGCCGTCAACGCGCTCGTGCGCTCGCTCGTGGCCGACGGCACGGTGATCCTCAGCCCGGGGCAGAACGGGCGCGAGTCGGCGGTGTCGCTCGCCGCCGCGTCGGGGACGGTCGTCGCGTTGGACGTGGGCCACCAGCACGTGCACGCGGCCCTCTTCTCGTTCGCCGACGGCATCCGCCACGACGACGCCGTCGACATCGTCCAGACGGACGACCCAACCGTCGACATCGAGCGGATCGTCGAGCTCGTGCATCGCCTGCTGGCCTCGGCCGCCACCGACGCCGCCGACGTGCGCGGGGTCTGCGTCGCGCTGCGCACCCCGTACGAGGCGGCGTCGCGCACCGTGTCGGGATCGGGCATCTGGCATCGCTGGCGCGGCTTCGACATCGAGACCGCCCTCACGACCCGACTCGAGCTGCCGATCAGCATCGACAACGACAGCAACCTCGCCGCCCTCGCCGAGTGGACGTGGGGCGACGCCCACGGCCAGGACGGGCTTCTCTACGTCAACTGCTCGAACGGCATCGGCGCCGGCTACATCCTGGGCGGCCGCGTCTACGGCGGCACCCACGGTCTCGCGAGCGAGTTCGGCCACCTCGTCGTCGACGACCGCGGTGCGCTGTGCAACTGCGGCAACGGCGGATGCCTCAACGCCGTGGCATCCGCCCGGGCGATCCGGCTCAAGCTCGCGGCGGCCGGCGATCCGCGGGCCAGCATCCTCGACGTCATCGCCGCCGCCCGCGCCGGCAACCTGCCGTGCCGGCGCCTCCTCGGCGAGTCCGGCCGGGCCATCGGCTTCGCGCTGGCGCACGCGGTGAAGCTCATGGACCCGTCGGTCATCGTCGTCGGCGGCGACCTGACCGCGAGCGGCCCGATGCTCCTCGAGCCCATGCGCGCCGAGCTGAGCGCGAACGTGCTGGAGACCGTCGCCGGTCCGCCGGAGATCCGGCGCGGGATCCAGCGCTCGGACGTGTCGCTCCTGGGCTGCGTCGCCCGCGTGCTGGCCGAGACCGGCACCGGCATGAGCGAGCTCGCGCCCTGGATGCTGATGCCCACCGCCCCGGCGAAGGAGAAGGCGTGATGCCACGGACCTCACGGATCCTGATGTCGGAGGCGGAGTTCACCGCCCTCGCGGCACGGCTGACGGCGCAGAACGCTCCCCCGCCGGCGCCCGACGTGCTCGGGGCGCTGCGCTCGGCCGTCACCGGCCGCGTGATCGCTCTCGCGGAGGGTCCGGCCGAGCTGGCGCTCCCCGCCGATGTCACGGCGCCGGCGGCCGCTCCCGCGCCGTACCGCCTCACGCAGTGGACCGAGTCGGGCGGCTCGTGGACGGCGGTCAACGACCGCCTCGAGCTCGACGTCCACGGCGCCGCCTCGATGACGCACGTCGACACGACCGCGCACTTCCGGTGGGACGGCGCGCGCGACGTGCCGCCCGCCGGCGACCCGCTCGTCGCGCTCGCCGGTGCCGGCATCGTGGCACGCGGAGTCCTCGTGGACGTGCCGGGCGTGCTCGGCGTCGACGTCGCGGGACGCGTCGTGACGCGCGACGACGTCGCGGCCGTGCTCGACCGCACCGGGACAGAGCTCCGACCGGGCGACGTGCTGCACGTGCACCTCGGCCGGCGCGAGCCCGCGCGCTCCGACGTGCCGCTCGGGTCGGTGGCGACCGCGGGCCTCAGCATCGAGTGCGCGGAGTGGCTCGCCGCGGCGCGGCCCGCGGCCGTGGTCACCGACGAGGGCCTGGACCCGATGCCGAGCGAGGTCGACGGCCTGCCGGTGCCCTGGCACGTGCTGCTGCTGACCGCGCTGGACATCCCCCTGGTCGACCGGGCGACCCTGGCGGAGCTCTCCGCCGCGTGCCGCGACGCCGGCCGGTGGGAGTTCCTCAGCGTCCTGGCCCCGCTCCCGATCCCGGGGGCGTCCGGCTCGCCGCTCAACCCGCTGGCGATCCTCTGACCGGCGGCCTCACCGGGCCGACGAGCGAGTCCCCCGCGAGAACGACGAACCGGGGCCCGCCGTGAGACGGACCCCGGTTCGAGACGGGTGTCAGAGCGAGCTGACGTCGAGCGGGATGCCGGGACCGAACGTCGTCGACACCGCGCCCTTCTGGATGTAGCGGCCCTTGGAGCTCGAGGGCTTCAGGCGCACGATCTCCTCGACCGCGGCCTTGAAGTTCTCGTCGAGCTGCTCGGCGCTGAACGACGCCTTGCCGACCACGAAGTGGATGTTCGCGTGCTTGTCGACGCGGAACTCGATCTTGCCGCCCTTGATCTCCTCCACGGCCTTGGCCGGGTTGGGGGTCACGGTGCCGGTCTTGGGGTTCGGCATGAGGCCGCGGGGACCCAGGACCTTGCCCAGGCGACCGACCTGGCCCATGAGCTCGGGGGTGGCGACGGCCGCGTCGAACGCGGTCCAGCCGCCGGCGACCTTCGCGATGAGGTCGGCGCCGCCGACCTCGTCCGCGCCCGCGGCGATCGCGGCCTCGGCCGCAGGGCCGGTCGCGAACACGACCACGCGCGCGGTCTTGCCGGTGCCGTGCGGCAGCATGACGGTGCCGCGCACCATCTGGTCGGCCTTGCGCGGGTCGACCGAGAGCTTGAGGGCGACCTCGACGGTGGAGTCGAACTTCTTCGAGCCGGTCTCCTTGGCGAGCACGACCGCCTCAGCGGACGTGTACACCTTGTCGCGGTCGATCTTGGCCGCGGCTGCTTCGTAAACCTTGGACTTTGCCATTGTCGTCTCCCCCTCAGTCCTCGACCGTGATGCCCATGGAACGGGCGGTGCCGGCGATGATCTTCGAGGCGGCCTCGAGGTCGTTCGCGTTCAGGTCGGGCTGCTTCGTCTCGGCGATCTGGCGCACCTGCTCGCGCGTGAGCTTGCCGACCTTGGTGGTGTGCGGGGTCTTGGAGCCCTTGGGCACGCCCGCGGCCTTCTTGATGAGCTCCGCCGCCGGCGGGGTCTTCAGGATGAACGTGAAGCTGCGGTCCTCGTAGACGGTGATCTCCACGGGGATGACGTTGCCGCGCTGCGACTCGGTCGCGGCGTTGTACGCCTTGCAGAACTCCATGATGTTGACGCCATGCTGACCGAGCGCGGGGCCGATCGGCGGCGCCGGGTTGGCAGCGCCGGCCTTGATCTGGAGCTTGATCAGGCCGGTCACCTTCTTCTTCGGTGCCATTGTGTTCCTTCTGTCGGGCGCCCCTGTGCTCGAGAGAGCGGGCGCGCTTCCACGAACCAGGCTGGTCCTGGCAGTGGTGGGGATGCCGGCCCGGATCAGGCCAACCTCACAATCTTAACGGATGCCGCGCGCCGGCGCTCACGGCATCCGTTCACCCGCGCCCGCGGGCATCCGTGCGTCACCGCCCGGCGAGGCCGTCCAGGAACTCGCCGAACAGTCGCAGCCCGGTGCGCAGGGTGTCGGTGTCGTCGGCGTAGCCGATGCGCACCGTGCTCGGGACCTCGAACGCGTCGCCCGGCGTGAACATGACGCCCGTCTCGGCCAGGAGCCGGCGGCACAGCTCGTAGGAGCCGAGCGGGGCGTCGTAGCGCAGCAGCGCCGTCGTGCCCGAGCGCGGACGGACGTAGTGGACGTCGGAGCGGCTCGCGACCCACTCGTCGAGGATCGCGAGGTTCGTGCGCGTGATGCGCTTCGCGCGCCCGAGGATCGCGTCGCGACTCTCCAGGGCGACCGAGGCGAGGAGGTCGTCCACGCGCCCGACGCTGATGGTCGTGTAGTCGCGATGGATCGCGACGGCGGCGAGCAGGTCGGCGGGAGCCACGATCCACCCGAGCCGCAGGCCCGCGAGCGAGAACGGCTTCGACATGCTGCCGGTGGAGACGCCGCGCTCGTACAGGTCGGCGATCGAGGCGGTGAAGCCGTCGCCCTCCTGGTCGACGCCGCGATAGACCTCGTCGCACAGCACCCATGCGCCCGCACGCTCGGCGATCTCCACGATGCGCCTGAGGTCCGCCTCGTCGACGAGTGCGCCGGTGGGGTTGTTCGGGTTGGCGAGCGCGATGAGCCTCGTGTCGGCGGTCACGAGCCGGTCGAGCTCGTCGAGGTCGGGCAGCCACCCGTCCTCCTCCCGCAGGGTCAGCAGGTCGACGCGGGCGCCGTAGCTCTCCGGGATGGAGGCGTGCTGCTGGTAGGTCGGCACGATCGAGACGACGTGGTCGCCGGGGCCGACGAGCGTCGCGTGCACGAGCGCGTTCGCACCGATCGCGCCGTGCGTGACCAGCACGTTGTCGGCGCCCTGCCGCTCGTACAGGCCCGCGACGAGCGCGCGCAGACGCGGGCTGCCCGGGATCGGTCCGTACGTGAGCGCGGTCGCCTCCAGCTCGGCGATCACGTCGTCGCGCCGCCCGGACAGCTCCAGCAGCTCCCCCGCCGTCAGCGAGCGCACGCAGGTCTCGGCGAGGTTGTACCGGCAGGTCTCCTCGTACTCGTTCATCCACTGCTCGACCGCGAACTCGCGGATCCTCACCATTGCCCAGCCTCTCGTCGTCGGGTCGTCGACACGGTGCCGGATGCCGTCGGCATCCGCTCTTCGCGATCGATCTATGAGCACTATATTGCGCACAATGCTTCTGGGTCAAGGTTACTGCGCACTATGATGCCCATATGAACGGTGCGGACTCGACGGCCTCGTTCGCCGCGCGTGTGGGCGAGCGGATCCGGCAGCTGCGCAAGCGATGCGGCTGGAGCGTGCAGGAGCTCGCGGAGGCGAGCGCGACGAGCCGCCGCATGCTCACGCAGATCGAGCTGGGACAGGCCAATCCGAGCCTCGCGACCGTCGACCGCGTCGCGCGCGCTCTCGGCACCGACTTCGCCGCCCTGTCGCTGCCCGACGAGCCGCCGTCGACCGCGCCGCAGGCCGACCGCGCCGAGGGCACGCTGGTGTGGCAGGGCGTTCCTGGCAGCCGCGCGCTGCTCCTCGGCGCCACGAGCGACCCGCGGGCCGAGCTGTGGCGCTGGACCCTCGCGCCGCACGACCGCTACGACGCCGAGCCCGACCGGCCCGGGGCCCAGGAGGTCCACCACGTGCTCGCCGGCACGCTCACCCTCGTGCTCGAGACCGGGAGCCTCGTGCTCCGGACCGGCCAGAGCGCGGTCGTCGCGAGCGACCAGGACTACTCCTACGTCAACGACGGCGACGAGCCGGTGACCTTCATGCGCGTGGTCGCCGGCGCCTGACACCCGGCATCCGCTCCCTCCGCACCCGATCCGGTGCCCACACGCGCCGCCATGGCTTCACGCGAGTGCCCACACGGCCACGAGACTCCCGCACCACCGCATGGCTCGTGCCTCACCTGCACGAGCCGTCCGGCGGCGGGCATCCGGCGCTCCAGGCGCCGCGCGGCCGCCCGGAGCGTCCCCTACGGTGGGGGCGTGGAACTCGTCGAGCACTGGTCGTCCGAGACCTGGCTCGCCGAGGCGGACTCCTGGATCCGGGATGCCTGCGAACGGGCCGGCCTGCGCACGCTCGGGCCGGCCGAGCGGTTCGCGACGAGGTTCTGGTCGGTCGTGCTGACCGTCGAGACCGCGGACGGACGACTGTGGTTCAAGGAGAACAACCCGGGGCAGGGCTTCGAGGCGGCGCTGTCGGCCGAGCTCGTGGCGATCGCGCCGGCATCCGTGCTCGCACCGGTCGCGATCGACCCCGGCCGGGACCGCCTGCTCACCGCCGACGCCGGTCCGGTGCTCAGCGACCGCGGGCCGGTCTCGGCCGACGACTGGCACGCGATCGTGTCGCGCTACGCGAAGGTGCAGCGCACCGCATCCGCGCACCGCGATCGGATGCTGGCGACCGGCATCCCGCTCCGGCCGGCGTCGGGCGCCGTCGCGTACGTGGTCGAGCACGTGGAGCTCCTGACGCGCACGCCCGCCGACCATCCCCTGCACCTCGACGCCGACGAGGCGCGGGCGCTGCTCCGGGGCCTCCCCCGGCTCGCCGACGCCGTCGCCGAGGTCGAGGCCCTCGACATCCCCGACGCCCTCGAGCACAACGACCTGCACGCGGGCAACGTCTTCCGGGCTCCGGACGGCGGCGTGCTGCTGCACGACTTCGGGAACGCCGTATGGGGCCCGCCGTTCGCCTCGCTCGCGAGCCCGATGCGCGCGCTGCGGCGATGGGAGGGCGACGGCGGGCCGCCGGTCGCGCGCACCGTCGACGCCTACCTCGACGCGTGGAGCGACACGGCGCCGCTCGGCGAGCTGCGGCGCGCCGTGCCCGCCGCGCTGCGCGTCGCGGGAACGCATCGCTTCGAGGCGCTCTGGCGCGTGTTCCGGCACGTGCCGGCGCACCACGCCGAGGGCTGGCGCGAGTACACGCTGGACTGGCTGCGCAGCACCGTCGCGCCCGAGCATCCCCTCGCCGGCGCACTGCCTCGATAGGCTCGCGCGCGGCGCGATGCCGGCGCCTCAGCACCGGCGTCGACGCGGAACGCCCCGCCGGCCGGGGCCGTGCGGGGCGTTCGCGAAGCGGATGCCGGGACCGCGGGCCCGGCGGGGCCGCTAGAGCTTGGTGACCTGGTCGAACGACAGCTCGACCGGCGTCTCGCGCTCGAACAGCGAGACGAGCACGGTGAGCTTGCCGCTCTCGGGCTTGATCTCGCTGATCGTGCCGGGAAGACCCGCGAACGAGCCCTCCTTGATCGTGATGGTCTCGCCGATCTCGAAGTCGACCTCGGCCGGGATCGCACGGGCCTGCGTGGCGGAGCCCTTGGTCGCACCCGCCTTGGCCGGGGCGACCTCCTTGACCTCGACGAGCGACTTCAGCATGTTGAAGGCCTCTTCGAAGCGCAGCGGGGTCGGGTTGTGGGCGTTGCCGACGAAGCCCGTGACACCCGGCGTGTGGCGCACGACCGACCAGGTGTCCTCGTTGAGCTCCATGCGCACGAGCACGTAGCCGGGGATCCGGACGCGGTTGACCATCTTCCGCTGACCGTTCTTGATCTCGACGACGTCCTCCATCGGGACCTCGATCTGGTAGATGTCCTCCTCGACCTCGAGCGTCGACTTGCGCTGCTCGATGTTGGCCTTCACCTTGCGCTCGAAGCCCGCGTACGAGTGGATGACGTACCACTTGCCCGGAAGCGAGCGCAGCTCGGCGCGGAACGCGTCGTAGGGGTCCTCGTCGGTGCCCTCGACCGCGGCCACGACGCCGGCGGCGGCCTCGAAGTCGGAGAGGAAGTCGCTGTCGAGCACGGGCTCGTCCGGCTCGCCGTTGACGTCGGGGCCGTCGTAGGGCGCGACCTCGTCGGCGTCGTGGGCGGCGCGCGCGGCCTCCTCCTCGGCGAGCGAGTCGGTCAGCACCTCGGCGGCGGCCTCGGCCTCGTCCGCGTGGTCGATGTTCAGGGCGTCGTTCACGATCGCGTCTGCCTCCGGGTCGTCGATGTCGATGTCGTCCAGGTCGGAGTCACCGGTGTCGTCGTCGCCGTCCTCGTCCACGACGTGCAGGGCGACGTGCTCCGCGGCGTCGACCGAGTGCTCCTGCTGGGCGAGGATGTTGCCCTCCTGGGCCTCGTCGTCCTCGCTGGACTGCTCCGCTGCGGTCGCCCAGTCGACGTCGTCGAGGTGTCTTTCAGTCACTTGCGTTCTCTCCATTGCTGCGGATGCCGTGCGAAACCCCCGGCATCCGTACCAAAAATCGTGGACTCAGGGGGTTGCGCCGGCCGGGACGCCGAAGACGAGGGTCGTGACCCAGACGAACAGCACGTCGAGGCCGTACACGATCGCCATCATCACCAGGACGAACCCGAGCACCACGGCGGTGAACTTCAGGAGCTCCTGCCGCGTCGGGGTGACGACCTTGCGGAGCTCGGCGAAGACCTGGCGGATGAACAGGGCGATCCGCTGGAAGACGTTCGGCTTCTTCTCGCGGACGGCGCCGCTCGCCGCGACGATCTCGCCGTTCGGCTCGTCTTGCACCATCAAACCACCTGTATGACCTTCCGTGTGCCAGCTTCGGCTGACGCGCAGGGCGGACAGGAATCGAACCTGCAACCTGCGGTTTTGGAGACCGCTGCTCTGCCAATTGAGCTACCGCCCTAGAGACCCGGAGGTCTCGCGGAGTCCGCACTCCTGCCCTGCTCGTTGATGAGGGGTCCCGATCCGCGGGCACGGCAAAAGATTGCAGACTTGTACTGCATCCCCCAGTCTACGTCATGCCGTCCGAGCCCGCGAACCCGGCCGGCGCATCCCACCGCACTCCCAGCGACCGCCCGCTGTCGCAGGCGCGACGCACCGCGCTCGCGCACGGCGATCCGCCCGCGGCGCGGTGACTCGCGGGGCCTCCACGCGGGTCGGCTCAGTACTGCTGGATGCCGTAGCGGTCGGGCTCCTCGGCGCGACGGAACGCCCGCCCGGAGAGCTTCGTCGGCACGACGCGCACGTAGTTGTACTTGAGCGTCGGGATCCACGGCCGCAGCGGCAGCCGATCGGCGGCCTGCACCTCGTCGGAGGTCTCCAGGCGGTGCGCGTGGCCGCGCACCACGACGCTCCACGCGTCGGCGTCGGTGTGGGCGTCGACCTCGAAGAGCACCTCGGAGTTGACCGTCAGCTCGAACAGCTTGCTCCCCTCCGCGGTGCGGAACAGGAGCGTGCGGTCGTCGACGACGTAGTTGACCGGGAAGATGTCGAGCACGTCCCCGACGCGGGTCACGAGCCGGCCGAGCTCCTCGCCGGCCAGGCGGTCCCAGCATTCCTGCTCGGTGAGTGCGACGACGACCTCGTCGGCGATACGGTGTGCCTCGTCCATGACTCCATCCTCGCCCACTCCGGGCGCGGTGTCACGGGGCCCGGCGCGATCCGCGGCCGCCCTGCGCGATCGGTGCGACGCCGGACCGCGTCGGCCGGCGCGCTCCGTGGTCGGCGCGTCTCCCGCGCGCGGACGCGGTCGACGGCCGCGAGCGGGATCGCCCACGGCCGTCGATCGCTCCGGACCGGCGCTCAGGCGCCGATGCGGATGAGCTTCTTGTTGACGAACTCGTCGGCGGCGAGCAGCCCCATCTCGCGCGAGGTGCCGCTGCGCTTGACGCCGCCGAAGGGGAGCGCCGGCTCGTCGGCGAGCACGATGTTGACGTAGACCATGCCGGCGTCGATCCGGTCGGCGATGCGGCCCGCCTGCTCGTCGTCGGTCGTGTAGACGTACGAGCCGAGCCCGAAGCTCGTGGCGTTGGCCACGTCCACCGCCTCGTCCTCGTCGGCCACGCGGTAGACGACGCCCACGGGGCCGAAGAACTCCTCGCGGTACGCGTCCATGTCGGGCGTGACGCCGGTGAGCACCGTGCCGGGGTAGTAGGCGCCGTCGCGCACGCCGCCGGTGACGAGCGTCGCGCCCTGGGCCACCGCGCGGTCGACCTGCTCGGCGAGGCGTTCCGCCGCGGCGAGCGACGAGAGCGGGCCGAGCACGGTGTCGTCGGCGAACGGGTCGCCCACCTTCGCCTCCGCCATCGCGGCGGCGAACTTCTCCACGAACGCGTCGTACAGCCCGTCGGCGACGAGGAAGCGCTTGGGGGCGTTGCAGGCCTGGCCGTTGTTGTCCAGGCGCGCCTCCACCGCCGCGGCGACCGTCGCGTCGAGGTCGTCGGTCGACAGCACGATGAACGGGTCGGAGCCGCCGAGCTCGAGCGCGACCTTCTTGAGGTTGCGGCCCGCGTTCTCTGCGACCGCGGCGCCCGCGCGCTCCGAGCCGGTCACCGACACGCCCTGCACGCGCGGGTCGGCGACGATGGTCGCGGCCTGCTCGTTCGAGATGTAGAGGTTGACGTAGGCGCCCTCGGGGAAGCCGGCGTCCCGGTAGATCGTCTCGATCGCGGCCGCCGACTCCGGGCACTGCGGCGCGTGCTTGAGGAGGATCGTGTTGCCGATCGCGAGGTTCGGGGCCGAGAACCGCGCCACCTGGTAGTACGGGAAGTTCCACGGCATGATGCCCAGCAGCGCGCCCAGCGGCGAGCGGCGGATGACGGCGGGACCGTCGCCGCCGATCGTCAGCGGGGTGTCGCCGGTGATCTCGTCGATGTGGTCGGCGTAGTACTCGGTGATGTCGGCCGCGAAGTCGACCTCGGCGTACGCGGCGGCGAGCGTCTTGCCCATCTCGCGCACGATGATCGCGGCGAGGTCGTCGCGGCGCTCGCGGTGCAGCTCGGCGGCGCGGCGCAGCAGCGCAGCGCGCTCGGCGGGCGTCGACGACCTGCCCCACCCGCGGTAGGCGGCGTCGGCGGCCGCGACGGCGGCCTCGACCTCGGCGTCCGTGGCCTCCGGGTAGGTGGCGAGCGTCTCGCCGGTGGCCGGGTTCACGACGGCATACGTGCTCATGTGATGCTCCGATCCCTCCGCGTCACTGCGCGGGGATGAGGGTGTACTTGGTGGACAGGAATTCGTGGATGCCCTCGAGGCCGCCCTCGCGGCCCACGCCGGACTGCTTGATGCCGCCGAACGGCGCCGCCGCGTTGGAGACCACGCCGACGTTGAGGCCCATCATGCCGGTGGCGAGCCGATCGATCATGCGGTGGCCCCGCGCGAGGTCCTGCGTGAAGACGTACGAGACGAGCCCGTACTCGGTGTCGTTGGCCAGGCGCACAGCCTCATCCTCGTCGGCGAACGTCGCGATCGCCAGCACCGGCCCGAAGATCTCCTCGCGGAGGATCGCGCTCCCCGGCGCGACGCCGGAGACCACGGTCGGCCGGTAGAACGTGCCGGTCCCCTCGACCGCCTCGCCGCCGGTGAGCACCGTCGCGCCGCGGTCCGCGGCATCCCGCACCAGCTCGTCGGCCTTCGCCACCGCGTCGGCGTCGATGAGCGGGCCGATCTGCACGCCCTCCTCGGTGCCGCGGCCGACCTTCATCGCCGCGACGCGCTCGGTGACGCGGCGGGCGAACTCGTCGGCGACGGACTCGTGCACGATGAACCGGTTCGCGGCCGTGCACGCCTGCCCGATGTTGCGGAACTTCGCGAGCAGGGCGCCCTCCACCGCCTTGTCGAGGTCGGCGTCGTCGAACACGACGAACGGCGCGTTGCCGCCGAGCTCCATCGACACGCGCAGCACGCCCTCGGCGGCCTGCGCGATGAGCTTGCGGCCGACCTCGGTCGAGCCGGTGAACGACAGCTTGCGCAGGCGCGGGTCGGCGATGATCGGACCCGACAGCCGACCCGACGACGACGTGGGCACGACGTTGACGACGCCCGCGGGAAGGCCCGCCTCGACCAGCAGCTTCGTGAAGAAGAGCGTCGTCAGCGGGGTGAGCGCCGGCGGCTTGATCACGACGGTGCAGCCGGCCGCCAGGGCCGGGGCGATCTTGCGCGTGGCCATCGCGAACGGGAAGTTCCACGGCGTGATGAAGAACGACGGGCCGACCGGACGCTGCGAGACGACCATGTGGCCGGTCCCCTCGGGATTCAGCCCGTAGCGTCCGGCGATGCGCACCGCCTCCTCGCTGAACCAGCGCAGGAACTCGCCGCCGTAGCCGACCTCGCCGCGCGCCTCGGCGAGGGGCTTGCCCATCTCGAGGGTCATCAGGAGCGCGAGGTCCTCCTTGTGCTCCTGCACCAGGTCGAACGCGCGGCGCAGGATGTCGCTCCGCGTGCGGGGCGCGGTCGCCGCCCATTCGTCCTGCGCGGCGACGGCCGCGTCGAGGGCGCGGATGCCGTCCTCGGGGGTCGCGTCGGCGATCTCGGCGAGCGTCTCGCCCGTCGACGGGTCGGCGACGGCGAAGGTGCGTCCGCCCGTGGCATCCCCCCACTCGCCGCCGATGAACAGCTGCCGCGGCACGTCCGCCAGCAGGGTCTTCTCTGCATCTGACATCGTCTGACTCCTAACGTCGACGGAGACTCGAGGGGGCGTCGATCGACAGCGTCTCGCCCCGGAAGAAGGCGGGCCGCTTGACGGCCTGCCAGATCATGACCGCGACACCCACCAGGATCACCGTGACGCCCAGGACGAACACGAGGCCCACACCGGCGACGTTGGAGCCGCTGCCGTAGTCGGGGTCCATCGAGTCGACCAGCGTCGTCACGAACAGGATGGCCAGGATGACCCCGCCCACGAGCGGGAACAGGAGGGTGAAGAAGAACGACCGCACCGAGTCGAACCACTGCTTGCGGAAGTACCACACGCACGCGAACGCGGTCAGCCCGTAGTAGAAGCAGATCATCATGCCCAGGGCCGTGATCGTGTCCCACAGGACGTCCTCGGAGAGGAACCGCATGACCGCGTAGAAGGCGGATGCCACGACCGCCGACACGATCGTCGCGTACCCGGGAGTGAAGAAGCGCGGGCTGACCTGCGCGAACTTCGACGGCAGCGCCCCGTAGTGGCCCATCGCGAGGAGCGTGCGCGCCGGCGAGACGAACGTCGACTGCAGCGACGACGCGGAGCTCGTGAGCACGGCGAGCGAGACGAGGAAGGCGAGCGGACCGAGGATCGGGCCGGACAGGTGGAAGAAGACGTTCTCCTGGATGGCCTCGTTGCCCAGGCCCAGCGCGCCGTCGCCGACACCCGCGAACATGATCATGGCGATCGCGAGCAGCAGGTAGAGGCTCACGATCGTGAGGACCGTGACGGTCGCGGCGCGTCCGGGCGTCTTCTCGGGGTCCTTCGTCTCCTCGTTCATCGTCAGGGTGACGTCCCAGCCCCAGAAGATGAAGATCGACAGCGACAGGCCCGCGGCGAACGCGCCGAACGAGCTCACCGCGAACGGGTTGAACCACGACCAGTCGAACGGCGTGGGATCGAACCCGCCGCCCGACGAGGCCTGCACGATCGCGCTCCCCGCGAAGAAGAGCAGCACGAGCACCTGGAAGCTCACCAGGAAGTACTGCAGCTTCTGCGTGGTCTGCATGTCGCGGTACGAGATCGTCGTCGCGCCGAGCATGAACAGCAGGCACACCGCGATGTTGATCCACGTCTCGTGCGCGAGCGAGGCGATCGACTCGTTTCCGGTGAGCTGCGCGATCAGCAGGAACAGGAACTCGACGGCGATGCCGGCGAGGTTCGAGAGCACCAGGATCGTCGCCGAGACGAGGCCCCAGCCGGCCATCCAGCCGATCCAAGGGCCGAAGGCGCGCGACGCCCACGTGAACGACGTGCCCGAGTCGGGCATGGCGCGGTTGAGCTCGCGATAGCCGAAGGCGACCAGCAGCATCGGGATGAAGCCCACGAGGATGATCGCCGGCACCTGCAGGCCCACCACGGAGGCGGTCGGGCCGACCGCGGCGGTGAACGTGTAGGCGGGGGCGATGCACGAGATGCCGATGACGACGGCGCCGATGAGGCCCACCGTGCCGGCGCTCAGGCCCTTCTTGGACAGCTCTCCGGCGTGCTCGCCGGTCGTCGGCGCCAGCGGCGCCTCGGCGTGGTGATCGGTCATGCCTGCTTCCCTCCCTCGTCGTCGCCGCGGACGCCGTCGCGCACGCGGGCTCGCGGCACGACGACCATCGGCACCGGGAGCGCGCGCATCATGCGCGCCGCCGTGGAGCCGAGGAACAGCCGTCGCGGCTGCGCGAGGCGGCTGGAGCCCACGAGCGCGAGCTCGCCCGGCATCCACTCCAGGGCCGCCACGGCCTCTTCGATGCCGTCGCCGCGTGCGACCTCGGCGGTGGTCTCGACGCCCGGGCTCTCGGCACGCAGGGCGTCCTGCGCGGTGGCGAGCACGTCGTCGGCGTGCGCGGCGCCCGCGAGGCGGATGACCCCGGTGTCGACGGTGGCCGGCAGGTCGACCGTCACGAGCGAGACGAGCCGCAGGCTCGCGCCGGTCGCGGCCGCGAGCGCGACCGCCTCGTCGAGGAGGTCGCCGGCGCCGGGGCGGGTGCCGACGGCGACCGTGAGGCGCGGGATGCCGTCGATCTCGTGCTTGCGCGTGCCCCGCGGCGCCAGGACCACCGGCACGTCGGAGGTGTGCAGGAGCTCGTTCGCGGTGGTGCCGAGCCGGTAGCGGCCGCGGCCGGCGCCGTTGGCCGTGCCCACGACGATGTACGCGGCGTCGAGCTCGTCGGCCACCGCGATGAGCCCCTCGCCCACCGACTCGGCGAACCGGACGTGCGGCGTGCGCGAGACCTCTTCGGGGACGCGCTCGCCGGCCTCGGCGAGCCAACGACCCGCCTGCTCCTCGAGGTAGCCGTCGTACGCGGCATCGGGCGGCGTGACGACGCTGCGGCTGTCGGCCGGCAGGATCACGACCGTGTGCAGCTCGGACCCGGTCGCCCGGGCGAGCCGACTGCCGAGGGCGAGGGCATCCCGCCCCGCCTTCGTCGCGGTGTAGCCGACGACGACGCGGCTCGTCATGCGCGGGCCTCGTCCACGATCTGCGAGGCCGCGAGGTGCCCCATGCGGATCGCGCCGTCGACGTGCTGGTAGCCGGCGCCGGCCATGTCGCTGCACGCGAAGCGGATCGGCCCGACCGGGCTGCGGAGGTCCGCCCCGTAGCGGTGCAGGCCGCCGAGGTCGAAGCTGGCGGCGTAGGCGCCCCGGGTCCACTCCTCGGCGCCCCAGTCGCTCTCGTAGTAGACGACCGGGTTCTTGGCCTCGGGGCCGTAGTAGTGCGACAGGGACTCGAGGATGCGCTCCTTGCGCTCCTCGGCCGAGATGCGGAACACGTCGTCGGCGAGCCGGTCGGACACGAAGCCGACCAGGGTGCCGCGCTCGTCGCCGTGGTTGCTGTTGTCGTACGCCTCGTGCGACAGCTCGTAGGGGCTGAACGCGGTGCCCGACAGGCCCTGCTCGCGCCAGAACGGACGGTCGTAGACCGCATGCACCTTGATGACGAAGCCCATCGACAGGTGCTGGTGCATCTGGTGCTGCAGGCGCGGCAGCGCGGGCACGAACGAGATGCGGTTGTACAGCACCGGTGCGAGCGCGACGATCGCGTGCCGTGCCCGTACCGTCATGCCGTCGGCGATCGCCGTGACGCCGTCGTCGCCCCACTCGAGCGTGCGCACCGGCTGGCCGAGGAACACGTCGTCGCCGAGACGCTCGGCCAGGAGCAGCGGAACCTGCTGCAGGCCGCCGACGACGCGCTTGTCGAGGATGAAGTCGGCGTCGACGAGGTGGGTGAAGCTGCCCGCGCTCGCGGCCATGAGGAGCGCCTGCAGCGCAGAGAACGCGTGCGGGGGCTTGGTGAGCATCGCGCCGGCGATGAACAGGGCGATGTTGTCGATCGCCTCCTGATCGTCGGTCTGGCGGTGCAGCCACTCCTCGAACGAGACGGTGTCGAGCTCTTCGGCGTCGGGGGTGGTCCACGGCTCGTCGGGGTCGACCTGGGCGACGAGCGCGTCGAGCTTGTCGATGAGCTCGACCATGACCTTCTCGGTCTCGGCCTTGACCGGGAAGATGTCGCCCGTGAAGCGCGTGAGCACGCCGTCGGGGCCGATGTAGACGCTGTCGCCCTCGCGGTAGCGCGAGAAGGTCTCCAGGCCCAGGTCGGCGATCGTGTCGATGAGCGCGTCCTGGTCGGGCGAGACCCACTGTCCGCCGATCTCGAGCATCGCGCCGTCGATCACGTCGGTCCACAGGCGTCCGCCCGCGCGGTCCCGCGCCTCCAGCACGGCGACCGACAGGCCGGCCTTCTTCAGGTCGTTCGCGGCGGTGAGACCCGCCACTCCCGCACCGATCACGACGACGTCGCGGCTGATCTCTCCCACTGTTCGCTCCTTCGCTCAGCTGTGTGTGTGCTCGTTCGTGCCGTTCCCGCGGCCGCGGTCGGGCTAGCCCGCGTTCGCGAGGGCGGATGCCACGACGTCCAGGCCCTCGTGGAGCAGGTCGTCGCCGATCGCCAGCGGCGGCAGGAAGCGGATGACGTTCCCGTACGTGCCGCACGTCAGCACGATCACGCCTTCGGCGATCGCCGCCTTCGCCACGGCCCCTGCGAGCGCCGCGTCGGGCGCCTTCGTGACCGGGTCGACGAACTCGGCGGCCACCATGGCACCGAGACCGCGGACGTCGCCGATGCGCGGGTCCTGCTCCTGCAGCGCCGTCAGGCGCCCCTTGAGGATCGACTCGACCTGCTGCGCGCGCTCGACGAAGCCCTCGTTCTCGAACGCGTCGATGGCGGCGAGCGCCGCCGCGCACGCGATCGGGTTGCCGCCGTAGGTGCCGCCGAGGCCGCCGGAGTGCGTCGAGTCCATGATCTCGGCGCGACCGGTCACGGCCGCGAGCGGCAGGCCGCCGGCGATGCCCTTGGCGGTCGTGATGAGGTCGGGCACGATGCCGAAGCGCTCGCACGCGAACAGGGCCCCGGTGCGGGCGAAGCCGGTCTGGATCTCGTCGGCGATGAAGACGACGCCGTTCGCGCGGCACCAGTCGACGATCGCGTTGAGGAACCCGTCGGCGGGCACGATGAAGCCGCCCTCGCCCTGGATGGGCTCGATGAGGACCGCGGCGAGGTTCTCGGCGCCGATCTGCTTCTCGATGACCGAGATGGCCTTGGCCGCGGCATCCTCCCCGGAGAGGCCGTCGCGGAACGGGTACGACAGCGGCGCGCGGTACACCTCGGGGGCGAACGGGCCGAAGCCGCTCTTGTAGGGCATCGACTTCGCGGTCAGCGCCATCGTGAGGTTGGTGCGGCCGTGGTAGCCGTGGTCGAAGGCGACGACCGCCTGCCGGCCGGTGTGCTTGCGCGCGATCTTGACCGCGTTCTCGACGGCCTCGGCGCCGGAGTTGAACAGCGCGCTCTTCTTGGCGAAGTCGCCGGGCGTGAGGCGGTTGAGCGCCTCGGCGACGGCGACGTAGGACTCGTACGGCGACACCATGAAGCACGTGTGGGTGAACTGGGCGGCCTGGGTCTGCACCGCGGCGACCACCGCGGGGTGCGCGTTGCCGAGCGTGGTGACCGCGATGCCCGAGCCGAGGTCGATGAGCGAGTTGCCGTCCGCGTCGACGACGACGCCGCCGCCGGCGGCCACGGCCTCGATGGGAGCGGTGTGCCCGACGCCGGCGGCCACGGCCGCCGCCTTCCGGTCGAGGAGCTCTTGCGAGCGGGGGCCAGGGATGCTCGTGACGAGACGGCGCTCCTGCGCCAGGGTGGGTCCGCCCAGGGGTGTCGTAGCGATGTCGATGGCACTCATGGTGGCGAGCGTATGTCGCCCGCGGCGCCGACGCCACTGGCCGCGGGGTACATTGTGATCAGCTCGCTATACGCCGCGTACAACCATGGTCGGTCGGTCGGCGGGAGGAGACGACATGGACGACACCGCGCCCACGCTGCGCGCCCTGCTCGCGCGACGCGACCTGAGCCTGCGGCTCGACGGCGACGAGGCCGAGCTCGCCGAGGGCGCCCTCGACCGCCCGATCCGCTGGGTGCACGGCACCGACCTGCTCGATCCGACGCCGTTCCTGTCGGAGGGGCTCGTGCTGCTGACGACCGGCACGCAGTTCGCCGGCGTCGCGGAACGCGGCGAGGCGACCGTGTTCGACGACTACGTGCGGCGTCTGTCGGCGCGGGGCGTCGTCGGCCTGGGGTTCGGGACGGAGGTCGTGCGCGCCGGCATCCCGTCGGGACTGGCCACGGCGTGCGCGCGCGAGCGGATGCCGCTTTTCGAGGTGCCGTACCGCACGCCGTTCATCGCCGTGGCCAGGGCCAACGCCGAGGCCATCGCCGCGCAGGCCTATGCGCGGCGCGGCTGGTCGCTCGCGGCGCAGCGGGCGATCTCGCTCGCCGCGCTCCGGCCCGACGGCCTCGGTGCGACCCTCGCCGAGCTCGCGCGCCAGCTGTCGACGTGGGTCGGCCTGTTCGACGCGTCGGGGGTGCTGACGCGCGAGCACCCGCGCGGCGCGCTCGCCGACGAGGTGGCGGCCGAGCTCGCCGGCGAGGCCGGCACGCTCCTGCGCCGCGGCGCCCGCGCGGGGTCGTCGCTGCGCATCGGCGACACCCCCTTCACGCTCCAGACCCTCGGGCGCGGCGGACACCTGCGCGGCGTCGTCGCGATCGCCGCCGGCGAGCTCGACCAGGAGGGCCGCGGCGTCGTGACCGCCGTGATCGCGATGGCCGGCCTCGCCCTCGAGCAGAACCAGAACCTCAGCCACGCCCGCGGCCTCCTCCGATCGGGGCTCGTGCAGTCGCTCCTCACCGGCGACCCCGGCCTGGCGCTCCGCGTCGCCCGGGACCTCTGGGGCGGCCTCCCCGCGGCGCCGATCGTGGTCGGAGTGCTGGACGAGGCGTCCTCCCGCGTCGACGCGCTCTCGGAATGGCTCGAGCTGCGCGCCGGCGAGACCCACGGCGCCGTGTTCCACGGGCGCGGCGACGAGGGCGTGGTCGTCGTCTGCACGGCATCCGACGACGCGCTCTTCGCCGAGCTCGCGCAGCGGTTCGACGCGCGCGCGGGCGTCTCCTCCCCCGCCGGCTACGGCGAGTTCGCCCCCGCCCACGCCCAGGCGGTGACCGCGCTCGGACGCGGGGGCGACGCCGTGACCAGGTTCGAGCGGATCGCGGCATCCGGCATGCTGTCGGCGCTCGACACCGGCGACGCGCGCGCCCTGGCCCGCACGCTCCTCGCCCCGCTGCACGAGCACGACGCGGCGCACGACGGCGAGCTGGAGGCCACGCTCCGCGCGTGGCTCGGCGGCGACGCCCGCATCGACGCCGCGGCGACGACGCTCGGCGTGCACCGCCACACGGTGCGCGCGCGCATCGTCCACGCCGAGCGCCTGCTCGGCCTCGACCTGTCGTCGTTCTCCGCGCGCGCCGAGCTGTGGGCGGCGCTCGTGGCGACCGACCCGCGCTGACGCAGGGACGGGACCGGCCGCGTGTGCCGCGGCCCGGAGGCCGGGCTCGGGCTCGCGGCGGCGGCGCTGACGGCGCAGTGTCCATTGCGTCCGGGGTGCCATTCCCCACGATGTCGTATTTTCATACGAATGTCTGAGGTAAATGAGATACTCTTGATATGGATATCCTGACGTTGATCGGCGAACGGGTCAAGCGGCTCGCGGCGTTCGCCGAGCTGACTGTCTCGACCCCTGAGCTGCCCTCGTCGGTGGTCGGCCTGAGCGACGCCTCGGTGATCGAGGTGGCCAGGGAGCTGGCCGGCATCGCCGGCGACGTCGCCCGTCTGCAGACGCTGATCGCCGGCGTCGCGGCGCATCGGTCACGACGCGAGGACGGGCACTCCGGGCTGGCGGCGACCCAGGGGCACGCGACGCCGGCCTCGTGGATCCAGGCGATCACCGGTGGGACGAAGGCCGACGCCACCCGCCAGGTGCGCGTGGGAGTGGCGCTGCTGGAGGACGTCCTCGCCGCGGACGGCGAGACGACGTATCGTAACGACCCGGTCAGCTCCGACGCGCCGACTCCCTCGCCGGTGTGGCACACGGCGCTGCGCGACGACCTGATGGGCGGCCGGCTCACGACCGTGCAGCACGACGTGATCCGCCGCGGGCTGGGCGAGCCGCGCGACGAGACGCCCACGGCGACGGAGGTGTGGGCGGTCGCCGCCGCGCAGCTCATCGCGGAGGCGAGCACCGTGACCGCCGAGGAGCTCGCCGTGCGAGCCCGGGCGATGCGCGACGCCCTCGACCCGGTGGGCGCCGAGGAGCGGTTCGCGCGCCGTTACGAGAACCGGTCGTTCCGGATGTGGATCGACCGGGACGGACAGCACCGCGGCAGCCTCGCCTTCGACGACGAGGCAGCCCTCTGGGTGCGCTCCATCCGCGATGCGGCGCTGCGCCCGCGACGCGGCGGCCCCCGCTTCATGACCGACGACGAGCGCGCTCGCGCCACCGACCTCCGCGACGACCCGCGCAGCAACGAGCAGCTGGAGTACGACCTGCTCATGTCCACGCTCCGCGCCGGCGCGCTCGCCGAGGCGAAGGACGTGTTCGGAGCGCGTCAAGCCGGCGTCCGCATGATCGTCGTGAAGGACGCCGCGGCCGATGGCGTCGGCCCGCGCGACGCGTTCGGGCGCCTGCTCGCCGTCGGCTACGCGGAGGACGGCGGCCATGCGCTGCCCGGCTCCGTCATCGACCGTCGGCTCTGCACGACCGGAGTGTCGGACGTGACGCTCGACTCGCGCGGCAACCCGCTCGACGTGGGCCGTGAACAGCGCCTCTTCACCCCGAGACAAGGCATCGCCCTCGCCGTGCGCGACGGGGGCTGCATGTGGCCCGGTTGCTCGGTCCCGGCGTCGTACTGCGAGTCGCACCACATCGACCACTACGCCGAGGGAGGCGGCACCGACATCGATCGCGGCATCCTGCTCTGCAGATTTCATCATCTGCTGCTCCACAATCGCGGGTGGCGGATCCGACGCGACGGCACGCACGCGTTCGTGCTGCATCCGCCGCCCGGCGAAGGCGAACCGATCATCCTCCG
>NZ_JBDIAB010000013.1:0-28643 GCF_039812165.1 Microbacterium sp. | reverse complement strand
GGAGTGGATCGTCGCTCCGGAGGCCATGACCCGTGAGCCTACGCGAACGCAGCCGTGGACGAAGCCTTAGCCGGCGCAGGCCGATGCCGGGACGGTTCGGCGTGGAACCGACGACTACTACTGTAGGTTCCCGGCCGAGATGGCGGACGATGCCGGAATTCCACGGTAGTTGGCAGCGGTATCGGGCTCGAGGTTCCACCCGAAGTGGCGGATCCCTACATTCTTGGTCTGGAAGCCGCTAGCTAGCTAGGGCACCTGACGCTGCGAGCGCGCAACAACGACCTCGACGCCCTTGTCACGAAGTCGCGCCACGTCGCGTCGATCTGTTGCGCTGTCGACGATCACGGCGTCGAAGGCGGACAGGGGCATGAGCGCGTGCAGAGCGCGCTTCTCGAACTTCGTGTGGTCGACGATCAGAATGCGCCGCGTCGATGACTCGAACATCGCGCGCTTCACGTCGTTCGTCTCCAGCGATTGGTGGAAGGCGACGTCGTCCGTGATCGCCGCCGTCGACATGACGAACAGGTCGGCTCGCAGCGCCCCGATCGCGGAGGTCGTGATCCCCCCCAGGAACGCGCTGCACCAGTTGAAGTACTGACCGCCGAGCCCCAGCAGGGTGATCCCGTTCGCTCCGCGCAGCTGATCCATGATCGTGAGGGTGTTCGTGATCACGGTCAGCGGACGGCGCGACCGCAGATGCGGCACTAGATGCAGAGTCGTCGTCGAATCATCGAGCATCACGGCCTGACCCGGCTCCACGAACTCCAGCGCAGCCAGCGCGAGCGCTTCCTTCTCGCTCGTCTGCCGATTCGTCCGGTAGACATCGCTCGATTCCACGAGCGACGTGGACATCGCGGTCGCGGCGCCACGGCTCTTTCTCAGCAGACCGCGTCCTTCGAGTTCGTCGAGGTCGCGATGGACCGTCATCACACTGATGTCGAACCGCTCAGCAAGCTGCTCGATGCGGACGGTGCCTTCCGCCATGACAGCCTCGGTGATGGCCTGCTGGCGTGCCACCTGTCGCGATTGCCGCGGCCCGGTATCGAGGGGTGTCTCTGTCATGGCCTTCTCCGGGTACTGTCTGCGACTCTCTCAACGTAGCGCAGCGGCCTCGTCGATGATGCGTGCGAGCTCGGCAGGGTCATGCGCGTAGCGCCCGAGGAACAGCCCGTCCACATCGCCACGGAGATCGGTGAGGGTTCCCGGCTGTGCCGAGCCGCCGTAGACGACGCGGACGGTCGCAAAGCGAGGATCCTGGCGTAGCCGATCAGCAAGAGTGGCCGCCACCGCGCGCACATGATCTGCGGATGCCGCTTCGGCCTGGCCGATCGCCCACTCGGGCTCATACGCGATGATGATCTCCGCGTCTGCGATCTGCACCTTGCGAAGAGCGCTCTCGATCTGGGAGATGCATACGTGCGCGGCATCGGTCGAGCTCCCGGGCTCGTGCTCGCCAACGCACAGCACCGGCACGAGACCATTGCGAAACGCCGCGGCGACCTTCGCGCCGATGACGTCGTCGGTTTCGCCGAAGATCTGGCGGCGCTCCGCATGCCCGACTTCCACCAGGGCGCATCCGACCGTCCGCAGATCCTGCCCGCTGACGGCACCGGTGTAAGCGCCACGATCGTCCCAATGCAGGTCCTGCGCTCCGACGCGAACCGGGGTGCCCGCGAGCTCCTGCACCACCAGCGGCACGGCCGGCAGCGAAGGCAGCACGAAAAGCTCCACGGACCCATCCGTGACCGCCGGATGCGACCGTGCAATCGCGGCGACATCGTGCGCCCATCGCGCGGTCCGCTCCACGTCCAGATACAGCTTCAGACTGACGCCGAGGAGGATCGGTGGACTCCCGGGTTCGGCGCGAGACTCAGCCACAGGTGCCGGTCTGCTCGTACTCGTCGATCAGCTCCACCTTCTCGGCAGACGCCGACGACTCGTCGAACTCATAGTCCAGCCACTCCCGCGCCAGCCGGCGGGCGAGCTCGAGCCCCACGACACGCTGGCCGAACGTGAGAATCTGCGCGTTGTTGCTCAGCACGCTGCGCTCGACACTGAAGCTGTCGTGGGCCGTGACAGCGCGGACGCCGGGTACCTTGTTCGCTGCGATGGCGACGCCGAGCCCTGTGCCGCACACGAGCAGAGCGCGGTCCGCTACGCCGTTCTTGATGCGCTCGGCTGCCTCGATCGCGACGCGCGGATAGGCGGTATGGCCTTCGGCATCCACTCCCACATCGACCACCGATGCGACGCGCGGGTCCTTCTCGAGATCCGCCTTGAGCGCTTCTTTATACTGGTAACCGGCGTCGTCGGATCCGACGACGATGCGCCACTTGGTGGTCATCACTGCTCCTTCTGAATGTGGTCTTTGTGCGCGCGGGCGAGCACGCCGGCGACTTCCGTCATCGACAGCGCGAGCGAGATCGCACCGGGATCCGGCGTGCCGAGGCTTTTCTCCATGTGCGGCCGCGCCCGCCCCATGCGGGGCAGGAGGTCGGCTGTTGCCCGCGCGGCGGCGGTGGCAACAGCAGCGGCATCGGCCCATGCGGTTGCGAGCGGGACGCCGTCGCCTACGCGAGCGAGGAGCACCTCGGTGAACGGGACGAGGGCGTCGACGAGGGTCTTGTCGCCCACGACGGCTTTGCCGAAGCTCTGCACGGCGTCGCGGGCGGCGTCGACACCGGTCGCGACCGTGAGCGCGTCGGGCGCCTCTTCATCACCGACGGTGTCGCCGACGGCTCGCAGCCCCGCACCCCACAGCGCACCCGAAGTGCCACCGGCGCGATCAGCCCAGGCGTCGCCGGCCAGCGCCAGGACGGTCCCTGCCCCGGCTTCCTGTGCGACAGCGGCATCCGCGGCATCCGCTGCCGCCCGGGCACCGCGTTGCATGCCGATGCCGTGGTCGCCGTCGCCGGCGATGGCATCCAGGCGGCCGAGCTCATCGACCTCGCGGTCGATCAGGTCGCGGATTGCGGCGATAGCGGCCGCGGCGACGCGGCCTGCTGCGGAAGACTCGGGCGGTGCGGCGGTGACCGCAGAGACCTCGGTGACGTCGGTCTCGGACGCAGCGGCATCCGCACCGGAAAGATCGATCATGCCCTTGCGATACGCGGGGCTGTAGGCCGGAGAGGTCCACGCGGCCTCGAGCTCCTCGTCCAGCCAGAACAGCGTGAGCGAGAGACCGGCCATCTCGAAGCTCGTCGCGTACTCCCCGACCTCGGGGTCCACGATGACGAGTCCCCGGCCTGAGAGTTCGCGGGCGACCGCGCGGTAGACGACGAAGAGCTCCTCCGCCTTGACGGCGCCGAGTCCGTTGAGGATCACGCCGACGCGCGCGCCGTCGATGTCGGTCACCCCGGCGGGCACCTCGTCGATCAGCCCCTTCACGAACAGCGTCGCGATTTCGTCAGCGGTGCCCAGGGGGCGCACGTCGATACCCGGCTCGCCGTGGATGCCCATACCGATGGCCATCTGTCCCGCCGGCACGGAGAAGAGCGGCTCCTCGGAGCCGGGCAGCGTGCAGCCGGAGAAGGCGACGCCGAGGGAACGGGTGTTCTCGTTCGCGCGCTCCGCGATCGTGGCGACCGTGTCGAGATCGAAGCCCTGCGCCGCTGCCCATCCAGCGGCGCGGAAGACGGCGAGGTCGCCGGCGATGCCACGACGCTTAGTGCGCTCGTCCTTGCCCGCACTGTAGATGTCGTCGGTGACCCGCACGGTGCGGCACGGGATGCCCTCGGAGCGCAGACGGTCCTGGGCGAGGTCGAAGTTGAGGGCGTCGCCGGCGTAGTTGCCGTAGCTGAGCAGAACGCCGGCGTCGGTCGCGACGGACTTCGCGACGGCGTAGATCTGCTGGGTGCTGGGCGAGGCGAACACGTTGCCCATCGCGGCGCCGTGGGCGAGGCCCGGGCCGACGAGGCCCGCGAATGCGGGGTAGTGACCCGAACCACCGCCGATGACGACGGCGACTTCCCCCGCGGGAGTTGCGGTGCGGCGGGCGACCCCACCGGTCACCCGGCGCACCAGGCCGGCGTGGGCGGCGACGAAGCCTTCTGCGGATTCGTCCGCGAAGTCGGCAGCGGCATTGAGGACGTAGCTCATGATCACTTTCGAGAGTTGAGGGGATGCGAGGGGCGGTGCCGAGGACGACGTCCGCCCCTCGCGGGTCACACGGAGTGTGTGACCGATGATGATCCGATCAGCCGGAGTAGGTGAAGGGGTCCGTCATCTTGCCGACGTTGTCCTTCGTGATGAGGATGCAGTCGAACGACTGCTTCTCGGTCTCGGGCGCCTTGCCGGTGCGGATGAACTCGTCGGCCAGCGTGACGGCCTCCTTCGAGAACACAGCGACCGGCTGCAGCACGGTGTACGCGAGCTCTCCGGACTCAACGGCCGTGACCGCGTCGGGCGAGCCGTCGAAGCCTCCGACGATGACGCCGTCGAGCTTGCCGGCTTCCTTGAGCGCGGCGATCGCGCCGAGGGCCATCTCGTCGTTACCGGAGATGACGCCGTTGATGTCCGAGTTCGCCTGCATCAGCGACTGCATCTTGTCGTGTCCCTTGGTGCGGTCCCAGTCGGCGACCTCCTTGCCGACCGACACGAGGTCGGGGTACTGGCTGATCACCGTGGTGAAGCCGTTCGAGCGGGTCTGTGCGTTGTTGTCCGAGGGGGCGCCGAACAGCTCGACGTAGTTGCCCTTCTCGCCCATCTGCTTGACCCACTCCTGAGCTCCGATGGCGGCACCCTGGGCGTTGTTGGAGACCAGCTGCGCCTTCGCGAGGCCGGACTCGTTGATCTCGGCGTTCACGAGGAAGACCGGGATGCCGGCTGCGTTGGCCTTCTTCACCGCAGCGATCGAGCCGTCCGCGTTGGCCGGGTCGAGGATGATGGCCACCGACTTGTTGGAGATCGCGGTGTCGATCAGGGTGTTCTCGGTGTTGGTGTCACCCTTGTGAGCGCCGACGGTTGCCTCGTAGCCGAGGTCCTCGGCGGCCGCCTTGGCGACGTCGCCCTCCGTCTTCCAGTACGGGTTGGCCGGGTCGTTCACGATGATCGTGATGAGCCCGCCGGCCTCCCCGCTGCCGCCGTCACCTGACGTCGCGGGGGTGCTGGAACCGGAACAGGCGGTGAGGCCGAGGATCAGGGCGCCCGCGACGACGAGGGCGGCAAATGCCTTCTTACCTACCATGTGTTGCGTCCTTTCTTGGTGGATCGGCAGCGGTCATCGATGCCGAGTTCGCGGTCAGTCCTTCGCCGCCCCAATGGGCGCGGACTGGTCCGACGTCTGGGGTGCCGCGGCGGCCGGTGCGGCGGGAGCGGCGGGAGCTGTGGGCTTGCGGCGACGCCCGTACTGGAGTGTGTTGAGCAGGACCGCCACGACGATCACGGCGCCCATGAACACCATCTGCCAGTAGGCGGAGACGCCGACGATCACGAGACCGTCTGAGAGGAAGCCGATCACGAAGGCACCGAGGAGCGTCCCGCGGACGTTTCCACGCCCGCCGGTGAGGGCGGCGCCTCCGATGACCACCGCGGCGATCGCGGTCAGTTCGTAGGTGTTGCCGGCGGTCGGCGAGGCGCTCGTGAGGGTCGACGCGAGGATGAGGCCGGCGATGGACGCGCAGATGCCTGAGATGACGTACACCCAGATCTTGACGCTGCGCACGGGGACGCCGGAGAGTTCAGCTGCCCGCTCGTTGCCTCCCGCGGCGTACATCCATCGGCCGAACTTGGTGCGGCCGAGGACGAGGCCCAGGACGATCGCGACGATGATCATGATGAGCACGCCGACGGGGATGCCAAGGATGCGGTTGAAGCCGAGCCATTCGAACCCGGTGTTGCCGAGTTCGGGGTCACCGGACAGGTTGTTGATGGTCAGGCCGTTGGTCATCAGCAGCGCCAGTCCGCGGACGACATACAGCATGCCGAGCGTCGCCACGAAGGGAGCGACCTTGAACTTCGACACGAGCAGGCCGTTGACGAAGCCGATGAGCGCGCCGACGCCGCAGGAGAGCAGCACGACGACGGGAACGCTCGGGAACAGGGTGACACCGAAGATGTTGATCGGGACGCCTTGCAGCAGGAATCCGGCGATGATCGCGGAGAAGCCGAGGGTCGACCCGACGGACAGATCGATGCCGCCGTTGAGGATGACCATCAGCATGCCCATGCCCAGCAGTGCGTAGATCGCAACGTGCGAGGACATGATCAGCACGTTCTCGACGGTGAAGTAGTTCCGGGAGAGCAGCGAGAACACCACGATGATGAGGATGAGGGCGAGGAAGGCTCGCCCCTCCAGCAGCAGCTTCGCAAGGGAGAACTGCTTCCTCTTCTCGATGATCGCGGTGGTTGTGGTCGTCGTCATTGTCGGATCCGTTCTGGTGTGTTCAGGCGGCCACGGCCTCGCCGGAGGCGGCCATGATCATGTCTTTGGTGGCGTCAGGTCCGAACTCTGCGGAGATCCGGCCTCGGCGCATCACGATGATGCGGTGCGCGATGCTCAGGCACTCGCCCACTTCGGAGGTGGAGAAGACGACGGCCAGGCCTTCGCGTGCACGTTCGGCGAGGAGGCGGAACACCTCCGCCTTGGCGCCGACGTCGATGCCTCGGCTGGGCTCGTCCAGCAGCATGACGCGCGGCCCGGTGGCCACGATCTTGCCGATGACCACCTTCTGCTGGTTGCCGCCGGAGAGGGCACCGATGGGAAGCTCGGGACCGGGCGTCTTGACCGTGACCGCCTTGATGAGCTCTACAGAGCGCTTCTTCTCCAGCCGACGAGAGATCACACCGCGTCGAATGCTGTCGTCGAGGCTCGCAAGGGTGAGGTTGGTGCCGACGTCGAAGGTCTGCACGAGACCGTCTCGCTGACGATCCTCGGGCACGAGTCCGATGCCGGCGGAGATGCGCTCGGCGATCGTGTCGTGCAGAACCGAACGTCCCTCCAAGAGGATGTCGCCCGCGGCGACCGGCTCCTTGCCGGCGATCGCCTCCAGCAGCTCCGTGCGCCCGGCTCCCATGAGCCCGTAGATGCAGACGATCTCTCCGGCGCGCACTTCGAGGTTCAGGCGATTGACGATCGCACGTTCGGGGTTCTCACGATCGACGACGGTGAGCCTATCGACGTGCAGTGCGACCTCTCCGAAGCCGTATCCGGAAGGCGGTGAGCCGAGGTCGAAGTTGTCTCCGACCATGTTGCGCACGATCCACTCCAGGTCGATCTGACTGCGCTCGCCCCGAGCGGTCATGTTGCCGTCTCGCAGAACGACCGCGTGGTCTGTGACTTCGAGCGCCTCTTCGAGGTGGTGGGAGATGTAGACGATCGCGACACCGCGGGCGAGAAGATCATGGATGACGCCGAACAGGACCTCGACCTCCGCGGCCGCCAGAGCGGACGTCGGCTCGTCCATGATCAGGATGCGGGAGTTCGCCGACAGGGCGCGGGCGATCTCGATGATCTGCTGCTGGCCGACCCGCAGGTCCGCGACGAGCGTGTCGGGTTCGATCGGGAGCTGGAGGTCGTCCAGCAGCGCGCGTGCCTGACGGGTCTCCTCTGCGAAGTCCACCCCGAATGGCCCGGTGATCTCTCGTCCCATGAAGATGTTGTCGCGGATCGACAGATTCGGAGCCAGGCTCAGCTCCTGGTGGATGATCGAGATCCCTCGATCGCGGGCATCATTGGTGGACGAGAACACGACGGGCTCACCGTCGAGGACGATCTCACCCGACGTGGGCTGCTCGACACCGGAGAGGATCTTCATCAGCGTCGACTTGCCGGCTCCGTTCTCACCGAACAGCGTCGTGACCGTGCCCTTGCGGATCTCGAAGTTCACGCCCTTGAGCGCGCGGGTGCCGCCATACGTCTTGACGATGTTGCGCGCCTCGAGGACGACCTCGTCGAATGTCACGCGGTCGCTCATTGCACGCTCAGTTCGACGGGCGTGACGAGCCACGCGGCGGGATTGACGAGGGTGAACGCGCCGGTGACCTCAATGGTCTTGCCCGTGAGGTTCGTCGTGTCCACATCCGCGAGCACCGTCTTCTTCAACTCGTCGTTGAGCGCCGATGCGGCGTTCTGGAAGTCGATCTGGTTCGTGAACTGACCGAAGGTGATGTCGCCCGTCGCGTCGCGGAGATCCGTGCCGTTGATCGCCGGGCCGGTCTGCACACGGATGAGGAGGTCGTCGGGCACCCCGTCGACGGTCACTTCGTAGATGCCCGACTGCCCCTCGCCGACGACGCCGGTGAAGGTCACGCTGTAGACGGGCCCGCCTGAACTCTGGACGGCGTACTCCTTGGCGGCTGCGTCGGGGTCGGCGGCGATGGCATCCGCGAGCGTCGTCGCATCCGTGGCCTTGTCGACGATCGTCGACTGGACGGTGGGGAAGTTCTCCGCCCCGAAAGTCGCCGGGTCGAAGTCGACCGCGCCCTGCGCCAGCGGATCGTCGCTGGAGACGACCTTCGTACCGAGCACGATCCCGAGCAGAACGAGCACGATGACACCGATCCAGACGCCTCGCTTGGCGCCCGCGGACAGCCTGCGGCGGCCGACTGCGGCGGCACTCACAGGAAGACCCGCGATTCGGTGTCGTTCGGGCGGATCTGGAGCTTGCGCCCCTCGCCCTTGCGGAACATCTCCAGCGCCTGGCTGTAGTCGTCCAGCGTGAAGGAGTGGCTGATCATCGCGGTGGCATTGATCGCCCCGGCCTCGAAGAGCTCGACGGCGCGGCCGAAGGAGTTGAGCACGGCCATCGTGCCGACGATGGAGATCTCGTCGCGGTAGACGCGGAACGGCGAGAACTGCGCGGTGCGGTCTGCGGGCGCGACGCCGAAGTCCTGGAAGAAGCCGGCGGGCTTGACGCGCGTGAGGGCATCCTCGATCGCGCGGATGTTGCCGGTGCAGTCGATGACGACGTCCCACTTCTCGCGGTCGGCCTCGTCGGCGGACGTGTAGCGCAGCTCGATGCCGCACTCCTCGGCCGTCTTCAGACGCGCCTCATTGAGGTCGACGATCGTGACGGTCGACGCGCCCGCGCGGGTGGCAAGCTGCGCCATCAGCAGGCCCATCGTGCCCGCGCCGTAGACGAGCACGTGGTCTCCGAGCCGGCGCGGGAGGACATCCCAGCCCCGGATCGCGCAGGCGAGCGGCTCGATGAGCGCGGCCTCGTAGAGGTCGGTCTCCGGCTTCAGCTTGTACACGTTGCTGGCGGGAGCCGTGAAGTACTCCTGCGATGCGCCGTCGGAGGCGACCACGCCGAGTCCGTTCCAGAAACGGCAGAGGTTCTGGTGTCCGTTGAGGCAGAACTCGCACTCCCCACACGTCGTGCTCGGGTTGACCGCGACGTGATCCCCCACCTGGAAGTCGAAGACGCCGCTGTTCACATCCTCGCCGAGAGCGACGATGGTTCCCGTGGCCTCATGACCGGGGACCAGCGGGAAGACGGTTCCTTCGAACTCGCCGTCGAACACGTGGGTGTCCGTGCCGCAGATGCCGACTGCGGCCGTCTTGATGAGGATCTCCTTGTAGCCGGGCTCCGGCACGGCCCGCTCCTCGAGGGCCAGCTCACCTTCTGAGGTGAAGACAACTGCGCGCATCACTGCTCCCGTTTCCGTCACCGTCGACGCATCCCTACGAGCGACGGTGCTCGATCTCTGTTCCTGATCAGGCCCCTGCGGCCCTGGTGAACAGTCTGCGGGGAATCAACCCCGTGTTATGTTTGATGTGATCTTGTCACGAGTTCCCGTGACATGCAACATTGGAACATCACATTTTGATCATGGTCGCAGTGATGCGATCAACACGCCGCCGCGAAAGGGCTCGGATGTCGAAGCTGACCTGGGAAGAGATCGATCGGCGTGCGGTGGATACCGCTCGCGTGCTGGCGGCGGATGCCGTCGAGAGGGTGGGCAACGGCCACCCTGGAACGGCGATGAGCCTGGCTCCGGTGGCGTATCTGCTGTACCAGCGGATCATGCGCCATGATCCCGCGGACACCGAGTGGATGGGCCGAGACCGGTTCATCCTCTCCGCCGGCCACTCCTCTCTCACCCAGTACATCCAGCTGTACCTCGGCGGATTCGGCCTCGAACTCGCCGACCTCGAGGCTCTGCGCACGTGGGGATCGCTGACCCCCGGACATCCCGAGTTTGGACACACCAAGGGCGTCGAGATCACTACCGGTCCCCTCGGCACGGGCATCGCCTCCGCCGTGGGGTTCGCGTACGCGTCGCGCTACGAGCGCGGCCTGTTCGACCCGGATGCCGCTGCGGGCACGAGCCCTTTCGACCATTTCGTCTACGTCATCGCCGGCGACGGCGACCTGCAGGAGGGCGTCTCGAGCGAGGCATCCTCGCTCGCCGGACACCAGCAGCTCGGCAACCTCGTGGTGATCTACGACGCGAACCGGATCTCCATCGAAGGCGACACGGACGTCTCGTTCACCGAGGACGTCGCGGCGCGATACCGCGCGTACGGCTGGGACGTGCGCGAGGTCGACTGGTCATCGAGCGGCTCCTACATCGAGGACGTCCCCGAGCTGTTCGACGCGATCGAGGGAGCCAAGTCGGTCACCGACAAGCCGTCGCTCATCGTGCTGCGGACGGTCATCGGATGGCCCGCGCCGAACAAGCGCGGCACCGAGTCGGCGCACGGCGCCGCACTCGGCCCGGGCGAGGTCGCCGCGACCAAGGAGCTGCTCGGCTTCGACCCCGCGGCTGCGTTCGTCGTGGAGCGGCCCGTCATCGAACACACGCGCGCTCTGAGCGAGCGGGCGGCAGAGATCCGGAGCGCCTGGCAGCACGGCTTCGACGCGTGGGCCGCCGCCAACCCCACCCGCAAGGAACTGCTCGACCGCCTCACCGCTGGCGAGCTGCCCGAGGGCATCACCGACGCACTCCCCGTCTGGGAGGAGGGCGCGTCGGTGGCGACCCGCGCGGCGAGCGGCAAGATCATCAACGCCCTCGCCGCCGAGCTTCCCGAACTCTGGGGCGGATCGGCCGACTTGGCCGGCTCCAACAACACCACGATCGACGGCGCGCGCAGCTTCCTCCCGGCCGGGACCTCGACGCACGACTGGACGGGAGACCCCTACGGACGGGTGCTGCACTTCGGCATCCGCGAGTTCGCAATGGGAACGATTCTCAACGGCATCGTGCTGCACGGGCCCACCCGCCCGTTCGGCGGCACGTTCCTGATCTTCAGCGACTACATGCGTGCCGCCGTCCGCCTGGCCGCGCTCATGCGAATCCCCTCGATCTTCGTATGGACACACGACTCGGTCGCACTCGGCGCCGACGGGCCGACGCACCAGCCGATCGAGCAGCTGTCGACCCTCCGAGCCATCCCGGGACTGGACGTCGTCCGGCCCGCCGACGCCAACGAGACGGCGTGGGCCTGGCACACGATCCTCACGCGGCGGTCGACTCCCGCCGGCCTCGCCCTGTCGCGGCAGAACCTGCCCGTCGTCACGACCGGGGAGCAGACCGAGCGGGGCGCGTACGTGCTCGCTGAGGCCGACGGAGCGCTCCAGGCGATCCTCATCGCCACGGGGTCCGAGGTCTCGCTCGCGCTCGAGGCCCGCGCGGCACTGCAGGCAGAGGGGATCGGGGTGCGGGTGGTCTCGGCGCCGTGCCTGGAGTGGTTCGAGGAGCAGAGCGACGAATACCGCGAGCAGGTCCTGCCCGCCGCGGTGACCGCGCGGGTCTCCGTGGAAGCGGGGCTCGCACTCAGCTGGTGGCGCTACCTGGGCAGCCACGGCCGCGCCGTGTCGATCGAACATTTCGGGGCATCCGCCGACGGTGCTGAACTGCTCGAACGGTTCGGCATCACGGTCGAGGCGGTCCTCGCCGCGACTCGTGCCACCATCGCCGCCTCCGGAGCGGCCGTACTCATCGAGGAGAACGCATGAGCACCCCCACGCACGATCTCGCCACCGCCGGCGTCAGCATCTGGCTCGACGATCTGTCGCGTCACCGAATCGACTCCGGCAACCTCCAGGAGCTGATCGACACTCGCGATGTGACCGGCGTCACCACGAACCCGACCATCTTCCAGGCCGCCATCGGCAACCCTGACGACGATTCCTACGCACCCGCGCTGGCTGCGCTGGGTGCGAGCGGAGCAGACGCGGATGCCGCGATCTTCGCTCTCACGACGGAGGATGTCCAGGCCGCGTGCGACATCTTCCGGCCCGTGTTCGACCGCAGCGGTGGCGTCGACGGGCGGGTCTCGATCGAGGTCTCGCCCGATCTTGCGCACGACACCGAAGGCACGATCGCCGAGGCCAAGCGGCTGTGGGCGAAGGTCGACCGCCGCAACGCGCTCATCAAGATCCCGGCGACGAAGGCGGGCCTTCCGGCCATCACCGCGGTGATCGGAGCAGGGATCTCGGTGAACGTGACCCTCATCTTCTCGCTCGAGCGCTACGGCGAGGTCATCGACGCCTACCTCGCGGGCATCCGTCGCGCCCGCGCCGGACGCATCGACCTCACCACGATCCACTCCGTCGCGTCCTTCTTCGTCTCACGCGTGGACACCGAAGTCGACAAGCGGCTGACCGCGATCGGCACCGACACGGCGTTGGCGTTGCGGGGTGCAGCCGGGATCGCCAACGCGCGATTGGCCTACGAACTGTTCGCGCAGCGCTTCGCCGACCCCGAGGTCCGCAAGCTCGTGGCGGCCGGAGCGAACGTCCAGCGGCCCCTGTGGGCGTCGACGGGCGTCAAGGACCCGGCACTGCCGGACACGGTGTACGTCACCGAGCTCGTCGCACGCTGGACAGTGAACACCATGCCCGAGAAGACGCTCGAGGCGACGTTCGACCACGCCCGCGTGAGCGGTGACACCATCACGAGCGGATATGCCGCCGCGCACGCGGTGTTCGAGCATCTCACGTCCGTCGGCGTCGATTTCACCGACGCCACCCAGATGCTCGAGGACGAAGGCATCGCGAAGTTTATCGACTCGTGGCACGACCTACAGCGCACCGTCGCGACCGCACTCGAAGGGGCGCGCGCGTGACCTCGGGCAATATGGCCGCGAGCGTGCTCGTCGCCGCCGGACAGATCGAACTGCAGGAGCGTCCGATCCCGACCCCTGCGCCCGACGAGGTCCTCGTGCGGGTGAGGGCGGTCGGCGTCTGCGGCTCCGACGTGCACTTCTATCACGAGGGCCGACTGGGTGACTGGGTCGTCAGGGAGCCGCTCGTGCTCGGCCACGAATCCGGCGGCACGATCGTGGATGTGGGCTCCGGCGTCGACGCCGGTCGGATCGGCGAGCGCGTGTCGATTGAGCCGCAGCATCCCTCCCACGGCTCGCCAGAGACTCTGCGCGGCGACTACAACCTCGATCCGCACATGCGTTTCTATGCCGTTCCCGGCACCGACGGAGCCTTCCAGGAGTACGTGACGATCCAGAGCCACTTCGCCCACCCGATCCCGGACACCGTCAGCGACCACGCTGCGGCGCTCATGGAGCCACTGTCGGTGGCGATCGCGACGGCCCGCAAGGCGCGATTCGCGCCCGGTATGCGGGTGCTCATCACCGGTGCGGGCCCGGTGGGCATCGCCACCGCGCAGGTCGCCCGCGCGTACGGTGTCTCCGACGTCATCGTCTCCGACGTCGCCGCTGCGCGACGCGAGACAGCGTTGCGCTTCGGGGCGACCGAGGTGTTCGACCCGGCGGCGACCGCACCGGGCGACCTTCCGGAGACCGATGCGTTCGTGGATGCCTCGGGTGCGGCCCCCGCCGTGCGCAGCGGCATCTCCACACTCCGTTCCGGCGGACGGGCCGTCCTGGTCGGTATGGGGGCGGCGGAGATCTCCTTGCCGGTCACGACGATCCAGAATCGCGAACTGGTCGTGACCGGCGTCTTCCGCTACGCCAACACGTGGCCGACCGCCGTTGCGCTGGCGGCACGCGGCCAGGTGGACCTCGACGCCATGGTGACGGGAACGTTCGCGCTGGACGAGGTGCAGGCCGCTCTCGAGTCGACGCACGAGCCTGAAGTGATGAAGTCGATCGTCGAGCCGTTCCGCCGGTGCGGCCGATAGGATCGGCGACCGTCGGAAGGAGTGGGATGTCGGACTCGCGCATCGTCGTCGTCGGATCATTGAACCTCGACCGCACCTACCGCATGATGCAGCTTCCTCGCGAGGGCGAGTCGCTGCATGCCACCGATCACGCGACGGCACCCGGTGGCAAGGGCGCCAACCAGGCCGTCGCTGCGGCGCGGCTGGGAGCCGCCGTCTCGCTCGTGGGCGCCGTCGGGTCGGATGTCGCGGGCATCGAGCTCAGAGACGCTGTGGCCGCGGCGGGAGTCGACGTCGCGCACGTGCGGCAGGATCCAGAGGCCCCGACGGGCGAGGCCGTCATCTTCGTCGACGCGGCGGGCCGCAATCTCATCGTGGTCTCACAGGGCGCGAACTCGACCGTCGGCGAGCGCGATGTCATCGACGCCGACATCGACGCCGGGTGGATCATCAGCGGGTTCGAGGTTCCGGATGCCGCCGTCGTGGCCGCCGCCGAGCGCGCGCACGAGATCGGCGCACGGTTCGTCCTCAACCCGTCGCCGTTCCGGGCGCTCTCCGAGGCGCTGAGGGAGAAGGTGGATGTCCTCGTGCTCAACGAACACGAACTCGCCGCCGCGACAGGCTCCGCAGCGGGGACCCCGTCCGACGCTGTCCTTCGCGTGGCTCGCGAGGCGTTGCGGGTCCCGCTGCTGGTGGTCACACTTGGATCGCATGGCGCCGCGGCCGTCTCCCGCGACGGCGTCGTCCGCACACCGGCTGTCGCGGTGACCGCCGTCGACACAAGTGGCGCCGGGGACGCATTCACGGGAGCATTCGTCGCCCACCTGGCGGCGGGGGATTCGCTCGATGAGGCTCTCCGACGCGCCTCGGCCGTCGGGGCGTACGCGGTGACGCGCCGCGGAACGCAGAGGTCATACCCAACGCCTGCCGATCTCGACACCTGGCTCAGCGAGAACAGGCACTGAGCCGGGAGTCGCGTCGATGTCAGCGACCGGCCGGGCCGAGCGCCTGACGCCCACGCAGCGACAGCGCCAGCACCAGCGCCACCGCCGCTGCGGCGGCGCAGAAGACGAACCCCCACTGCGCCCCCTGTGCGGTGCCCACCGCGCCGTCACCGGCGGCTTGGCCAGCCGCGAGCAGGCTCGCGCCGATCGCCGTGCCGACGGCGGCGCCGATCTGCTGCAGTGTCGAGATCATCGTGCTGCCGTCCGACGACAGCTCAGCGGGAAGCGAGGTGAGACCCAGCGTCTGCGCGGGCGTTCCCGTGAGCGACACTCCGATCATCAGCAATCTGTCGGATCCGACACTTGTCCGACACCGCCCCTGAGAATCCGTCATTTCAATCGAGAACCTTCAACTACGACGGCAGTGTAGGTTCCCGATGGCGATGGCGGAGAATGCCGCGATTCCAGGGTAGAAATCCCGCGACCTGGGGGACCTCGGCGGGCTCAGCCATGCGGCCGAGCCGGATGGAGGCGTTGATGTGCTTGGTGATGCCGGGGGTCGCTTCTTCCCAGGCTGCAATCGTTTCGGTGGCGGCGCCGCCGGGAGTGATGCCGTTGACCCGGATGCCGTCGCGCGCCCAGCTGACCGCGGCGGTCTCGGTGATGCTGTGCCCGCGCGTCACAATCCCATCTACCGGGATCCCTGCGGCACTTTTGAGGCTCACCCGATCGGGGATGGCGCATTGTCAGTCCGGCCATCCGATTCCTGCGGCAGGGCCGACGACTGAGCTCGAACGACCGCACCGATCGTCTGAAACACCTGCCACCATTCCGAGTCGGTCAGGGTGTAGTACTTTCGGCCGCTCACGGCGGTCTCGACAAGCATGCCGCAATCCCGCAGAGTCAAGACCTCCTCACGGGTCGCGGAAGCGGCGTGAGCATACGCCTGCATCGCGACCTGCGCCTCTTGAAGGTAGAAGGTGTCGCCGCCGCCGAGAACCCACAGTGCAAGGTGAACGCGGACCGGCCTGCCGAAGAGCTTCTTAAGTAGGTCAGAGGAGGCATCCATAGCGCGTCAATCACCGGGAATCAGGAAACTCGTTTCTAGACTTGAGCCACAGTACAGTGTCGGCGGCTAGCATGACAATCGAATTCGACGCACGAGACACGCCGCCAGCGACCGAAGGGGAAATCGGATGCACAACGCTATCCCGGGCCAGGGGACCGAACTCATCGCTTCATCCGCCGGTGTCTTGTTTACCCGCGTGGCGGCTGCCGCAGCCCACGCAGGTTCCGGTGAACCTCTGCGGTCTGTGGAGCGGGGTGCGGTCGAGTCTGTCGTTTCGGGTCTCCGTTCGGAGGTCGACGTGCTGCGCGGGCGACGAGAGGCCACGGTGGTCGACGAGCCGGCGTACGCGCTTGCCGGTTTCACCCTCGGTGCCCTTGCCCGACCCGATCACCCTTCGCTCGCAGACGACCAGGCAGCCGAGATGCTGGAGGAGCTGATCACTCGGCTCGAGAGTCTGCTCGCCGACACCGCGACGTCACAAGACGACGCCGAGTACCTCAAGGATCTGTTCCTCTCGGGCGGCGACTACGCCACTCTGGCGCTGTCCACGCCCGGCGAACGCTCGCCACTCTTCGCATAGACCGACTTCCGTGACCGCATCCGTCGATGTGCCGGGGTATCGGCTGCGCGCACTGTTGGATCGGGCGCGCGCATTTCAACAGATCGTCGTGGATCTGAGCGTTGGGCTGCCCGACTCCAGTCCCGGCATGCGACGGGCTCTGACGCTGTTCGTCGATTACGTCGACGCACTGCGGGCGGAAGTTTCTGCGGAGTTCGCCGCAACTGCCGATGACACCATTCGGCTGGCGAACCTGCGCACGTGGAACACGCATCTGAAAGCGCGGGTCGGATTCTTCGACGAACTATTCCGTCGCGGCGACCGCCGGATCCCGAGTTCGCTCGTCGACCTCATCGACTCCGAGATTCAGCGGATGGGCGGCCAACCCACTCATGCGGTTGTCACGGTCGGCCGGCCCGACAACTTCATGACCTTCACCCGTGACCTGCGCGCGGCGCTGTTCGCTGGTCTTCCCGCGGCTCCAACCGGTACGACCGCCCCGCTCGCCCTGATCACCGCGCCCGAGGCGGAAGGTGCCAGACTTTCGTGGTTGCCGATCACGTGCGGGCACGAGCTCGCCCACTACCTCCAACGCGTCCGGCCCGTGACGCGCAGTCACAGTAACGATCTCGACCCCGCAGCCGTTGCCGCGATCACCGATCCTCCGCCGGGTGCGGGAAGCCAACCGGTCACCCGGGTGTTCGAGCAGATCGCAGCGAACTGGCTGGAAGAACTCACCTGCGACGCGTATGCGGTGCACCGTTTCGGTGCGGCAGGGGTGGCGGCGCTGACCGACTTCCTCGCTTACGTGTCCCCGGTCTCCACGGCGGGATCCACCCACCCTCCACGGGCACTGCGCACCGCGCTCATGCTGCGGTGGCTTCGCGGCACTGCCGGCGGGGACGACCTGGGAATCGTCGAAGGGCTCGACGACCTCGCGGTCCAGACACCGGCGCTTCCGGAGTGGGCACGACTGCTCGCGGATCACTTCACCACCCTCGGCGATTCGATCTGGTCAGACGTCTCAACATGGTGCGACACCACCCCCTACACGCAAGCCGATCACGGTGACCGGATCAAGGTGTGCGCACGACTGCTCCGCGACGGTGTGCCACCGGTGCACGATCCCGCCGGTGAAGCGTCTGATCGCTTTGCCGTCGCCGATCTGGTCAACGCGGTGTGGCTGGTGTTCGTGGAAGCCGCCGACACACGGGTCAACCGGCTCGCGCTGAAGGCGCTCGACCTTCTCGACTTCCTTCAGCGCTGGCAGGACGCCGGCGGCGACATGATCTCTCCGACCAAGACACCGGCAGCCAGCCCTATCGCGGCTGAAGTGGGGGCCTTGTCGGCCTCGCAGATCCGCCGGCGTCTGGAAGCCACCGACGACAGCAGGCTCATCCTCGTTCCCCGGCTTCCGCCAAAGATCAGCGACCCCAGTATCGACCTGCGGCTCGGCAACCAGTTCATCGTGTTCGAGAAGTCCAACACCGGACAATTCGACGCCCTCAACACATCCCAGGACCCGAGGACGATCCAGACCAGGATCGAGAAGTCCTGGGGCGACGTGTTCTACCTGCACCCGCACCAGCTCGTCCTCGCCGCAACGCTGGAGTATCTGGTCATGCCGCCCGATGTCGCAGGACAGGTGATCACCCGATCGTCCTACGGTCGGCTGGGTTTGCTCTCCGCAACCGCCGTCCAGGTACATCCCCGGTTCACCGGATGCTTGACCCTTGAGCTGGTCAACCTCGGTGAGGTGCCGATGGCGATCACGCCGGGTGAGCGCGTGGCGCAACTCATGCTCTGGCACACCAGCCCCGAGGAGACCGTCGAGGACAAGGACGACCAGAGCAAGTATCGTCACCCGACCGGACCCGAATTCTCCAAGATCCGAGAGGACAAGGAGAGCCAGACCTTGGTGAATCTGCGGCAACGATTCTCCAACGCCCGCCTCACGTAGCTCGATCACACCCTGTTGCTTCGCCCGATCCTCGCCGCCTTCGGCTCGGGCCATCCCCGTCGCCCCGCGACACGGGCGCCGTGTCGACGCGGCTTTCGCTGTCGACAACCCCCCTGATCGGTGTCAGACTGGCCTGTTTCCCGTCGGAAGGGTCAGACCATGCCACCACTACCGGGCGATGCCGCTGCTTGGAAGCAGGTGATCGGAATGCCGCCGCCAGCGTGAGATAGCCGCCGGCAGCGGCCGCATCAAGAGCGGGCGGAAGCTTCGCCCACCGAATCATGGTCGCTGAGAACGCCTCCTCGTCGCCGCCGTCCATAGCATCGGCACCAGCACCGCTGGAGCCGGACTCGGCCACCTCAGCCAGGCGTTCCAGACGCGGGCGGAGCACGCCCGCGCTCAACCAGCTCAGCAGCGTGTCGAAGTCGGCCGGCAATGTGCGCTCCAGCACCATCAGCTTCGCGACTGCGTCTGGTGACAACGCAATCCCGCGCCGATTCGCGATCGACTGCCGGACATTCAGATCGTTCATGAATCGCTTGATACGCCGGGGATTCGCCTGCAACTTCTCATACAAGATCGGGGTCAGCCGCGCCGCACTCTGCATCGCAGACTGCAGCGGCTTCTCGGGCAACGCAAGGTCATCGAGACTCCCCGCCGCGACCCGTAACTCACCGCACGCACGAACCAGCTCCTCGAATGCCGCCTCGCTCCCGCACTCCTGCCTCGCCAACAACAGGAACAAGTAGGCACGCGTATCAAACGAGCTCAGAGCGGGAACGGGCACCGTCGTCTGCACGATCTTGTGGAGATACAGGCTCGCAACGCTCTCCCGCCCATCTCCCACCTGCGGCGTTCCGAGATGCATCCGGATCGCCTCGGCGACACGTGCCGCATCCGCTGCCACCACGAAACACATCCCCGGCACCGACAAGAACAGGCGGATCGTCTCAAGCGTCTCGACCACGGTCGGCGGCAGACACCGATCAAGATCGTCGACGAGGACGACGACGCGGGACACATGCGCCAGCGCCGGGTCCGTGAGAAGCTTCTGGAACTCGTCCTTGAAGGAGGCCATGCCCTTCGGGGAATCCAGCGATTCGGGGTCGTCGCTCACCAAATCGAACACGTCGTCCAACGACGGCAGTTGTAGCGTCAGCGTCGTCCGCGCTGCCATCTTCACGGCCTTCGACCAGTTCACGCGTCTCACCAACGCCCGCAGAGCGGTCAGCCCCGCCTGTCCCACGGGATCAGTGGCGTTGAACTGGGCGCTCAACGCGCCAAGGATCTCCGCGATCAGGCTCTCTTTCGCGCCCACGGTCGGGTCGTACTGCCAGGGGTTTGACCGCACCACGATCACGACCTGGTCATCCGCGTTCGCCGCGTCGATCCGCTTCTCGATCAGATGCAGCACGGTCGTTTTGCCGCTACCCCAAGTGCCCTCAAGACCAAGCGCTACCGGATCCAACTCACCATCGAACAACGCATCGACTACGGTGTCCGCGATCGCGTCAAACGAGAGCAAGTCCGTCGCCGAAGGCTCATCCGACCACAACCGAAAGTCCGACCCCACCACAACCCCCATTTGTCAACGTCGGCTGAATTCTGACCCCTTTTCGTCGTCTGAATTTTGACCCCTCGGGGTTGTTGTTATCGGTCGCCGCCGCTGGCTGCGGTCGGGGTCTTGAGGAGCTCGCGTCGGGCGCGTGTCCGGTAGGAGTCGCCGGCGAGGGTGAGGACCTCGGCGTGGTGGACGAGGCGGTCGATCATCGCGGAGGCGACGATGTCGTCGGCGAAGATCTCGCCCCATCGGCCGAAGGGCATGTTGCTGGTGACGAGGATCGAGCCTTGCTCGTAGCGGGCCGCGATGAGCTGGAAGAACAAGTTCGCGGTGTCCGCGTCGAACGGGAGGTAGCCGACCTCGTCGATGATCAGCAGCCGGTAGCGGCGGAGGCGTTTCAGTTCGTGCTCAAGGCGACCGCTCTGGTGCGCGGTCTGCAGCCGGGAGGCCCAGCCGGTAGCGGTGTCGAACGCCGTCGGGTAGCCGGCGTGGCAGGCCTTGATCCCGAGTCCGATGCCTAGATGGGTCTTGCCGACGCCGGGTGGGCCGAGCAGGATCACGTTCTCGGCTTTCGCGATCCAGGTCGTCGTGGCCAGGTGCGCCAACACGTCTCGGCGTAGCGAGGGCTGGTGGTCGACGTTGAAGTCCTCGAGGGTCTTCACGGCGGGGAAGTGGGCTCCGGCGATGCGGAGGCTGGTGCCGTTGGCTTCCCGGTCCGCGACCTGCCGTTGCAGCACCGCCGCGAGGTAGTCCTCGTGCGACCATCCCTCGTCCCGGGCGGTGACCGCGAGCTGCTCCCAGACCCGCCCGATCGTCGGCGCCTTGAGCGCGCGGGCGAGATAGCCGAGCGTCGCGGCGGTGTCAGTGGTGGCGCCCATCACAGCACCTCCCCGGTGATCGGGTCGAACCGGACCCCGAACAGATCGTCATAGACGCCCGGGTCGCGGAACATCACCCGTCGCTCCGGCGACGCCAGCTCCGCCCTGGCCCGGTCTCGTTTCGCAGCCGAGTACTGCGACCGCAGTCCCTTAGCGATGACCACATGGGCGGGGTCGGTGACGACCCCGCCGGTCGCCCAGGACCGTTCGTGGTCGGCGACCGCGGTCCCGTCGCAGACCACGATCACTCGCGTCAGCGTCGCGGTGACATCGACCAGCCGGCCGATCATGCGGGGGTCGACGGAGTAGTCGTTCCCGTCGACGCGGACGTAGTAGTCGCGGCCCAGCCGGACCCGCGCCTGCAGGCCCGTGGTCGGCGGATGCGGCGGTAATGCCGTCATCGCCGCGAGGTCCCTGTCGAGCACGTCGATCGGGCGGCCGCCGAGTGAGCGGACCGTCCTCGCGTTCGCGCGCGGCAACCAGTCCTGCAACTGGCTATTGAAATCAGCCGGTGAAACGAACCGACGGCCGGGCAGGAACGACGTCTCGAAGAACCCGTTGTTGCGTTCGGTCATGCCCTTGAACTCCGGATCCGCCGGTGGGGCGAGCACCACCCGAGTTGTGAGGGTCCCCGCGAACGCGGCCGCGAGCTGGGTGACTTTCCCCTTCCCGCCGATCGCGGACTCCCGGTCCCAGACCAGCGTCTTCGACACCGCGCCGACCTGCGCGATCAGCTGCCACATGCCCGCCGTGAGATCGCCGCCCTGCCGGGACGGGAGCATCACAGCGGCCAAGAACTTCGAGAACGTGAGCGTCATCACCAGCACCGGCAACATCGCCGCCTGCCCGAACCCGACCGGGATCCGCGGCTCCGGGAACCACAGATCCATCTGCGCCGCCTGCCCGGGCTGATGCACGATCCGGTCCGCGGGTCCACACCGGCGTACTCGGGGCGGATCTGCCGGACCCGATCCTTGAGAATCGTGATGGAGTACTCCCACCCGATCCGCTCCGCGATCACCGTCGCGGGCATCTTCGCGTCCTCCCGCAGCCACTTCCGGATCTCCGGCTCCACCGCGTCGACGAGCGACCCTCGAGGAGCCCGCCGACACGCCGGCGGCTCGTCCGACACCAACGCCGCACGCACCGTGTTCCTCGCGACGCCGAGCCTACGCACGATCGCTTTGATCGGCATGCCCTCGGCCTTATGCAACCGGCGGATCTCCGCCCAATCTTCCACTGAAATCACCCTCCAAGAGTGTCGGAGGGGTCAACATTCAAACGTCACCTCGGGGTCAGTATTCACCCGTCGTCGACACCATTGCTACTCCGACGCGATTCAGCGCCTCCGACCCTACGGATCAGGACAGACACAAGTACCCCAGGCACATCGCCTCCACGCCCCCCGCTCGTCCACGGCACTTGGCACAAATGCCAAATGCATGCCAACTACCCGTGGAAAATGCCATCTTCGCGTGGAACCTACAACTACGCGTAGTCGCCCGGCGCCATGTCGGTGAAGCGGGAAAAGTGCCCCTGGAAGGCCACCGTGATCGTGTCCGTCGGACCGTTGCGGTGCTTGGCCACGATGAGGTCGGCCTCGCCGGCGCGCGGGGAGTCCTTCTCGTAGGCGGCCTCGCGGTGCAGGAGCACGACCATGTCGGCATCCTGCTCGATCGAACCCGACTCGCGCAGGTCGGAGAGCGCGGGCTTCTTGTCGGCGCGCTGCTCGGGGCCTCGGTTCAGCTGCGACAGCGCGATCACGGGCACCTGCAGCTCCTTCGCGAGCAGCTTCAGCGCGCGCGAGAACTCCGAGACCTCCTGCTGGCGCGACTCGACGCGCTTGCCCGACGTCATGAGCTGCAGATAGTCGATGATGACCATCTTCAGCCCCACGCGCTGCTTGAGACGGCGGCACTTGGCGCGGATCTCCACGAGCGTCATGTTGGGGCTGTCGTCGATGTAGAGGGGCGCGTCGTTGATGCGGCCGCGGACGGCGGCGATCGTGGTCCAGTCGCGCGAGTCGAGCGTGCCCTTGCGCATGCTCTGGAGGGGGACGGATGCCTCGGCGCTCATCAGCCGCATCGCGATCTCGCTGCGGCCCATCTCGAGCGAGAAGACGATCGTGGGCATGTCGTGCTTGATCGCCGATGCTCGCGCGAAGTCGAGCGCGAGCGTCGAGTTGTGGGTCGGGACCATCGACTCACCCGCCAGGTACAGGTGGTCGTCGTTGTCGACCTGCACGCAACGGACCGGCACGCTCTCGATCGGACGAATCGCCTTGACGTAGCGCCGGCCGGTGCGCAGCGTGTTCAGGGGTCGCTCCTGCTCGTGGAGCACGCGCTTCCGCTCGAGCCAGAAGACGTCGTCGGTCGTCGAGAAGTTGAGGATGTAGCAGGTGGACGACGCCTCGGAGCGACCGTGCACCCGCTTGGTCGTGCGCCCGCAGCGGTAGCCCAGGCTGACGATCAACTCGTACACCGAGTCGGCGAGCTTCTTGCTCGTCACGGCGAACTGGCACGAGCCGACACCCTTGACGACCGTGCCGTCGGTGTCGAGCAGGCCGGCGAGCAGCTCACGGCGCTGCGCCTCCGATCCGCGCAGGTACGCGGCGGGCACGTGCTTGTCGCCGAGCACGCCGGCCTTGCGCAGCAGCGCCGTGAACGAGCCGTGATCACGGTGGCACGATGCGCACCGCCACGCCTCGCCCGAATACGGCGCGCCGCAGTCGAGGCAGGAGAGGCGCTCGGGGTGCGCTCCCTTGTTCTTCGGGCCACACGTGCGGCCGCACGTGCGCACGTGCGGGTGACGCGGCGTGAACTCGATGCCGCACACCTCGCAGGCGCGGGTCAGACGCTCGCGTTCGAGGAGCTGGATCGAATACAGCATCCCGCCGCGGGACTGGGTCCGCAGTCCACTGCGCGCGATGAACGACGGGATCTCGTCGGTCTCGCTCGTCATGCGAGCGCCGTCGCTGTGGCCGTCGCCCAGCCAGGCGCCGAGCGCGTAGGGCGCGACGGGCAAATCGGCCTCGGGCGCCTGAAGCGCCCGCGCGTTGCGCACTGAGTGGTTGGCACGTGCCTCGGCACCCACGGTGAGCGTCGCGAACATGTGCTCCGTGGTGACGATGGACGCGCCGACCTGGCCGCCCCGCCTCGACGCGCGCGTCTCGGTCAGCCACTGGTGCTCGGCGTCGGCGATGATCGTCGAACCGTCCGAGAACTCGATCTCGTAGCAGGGTCGGCCGGTCATGACCTCGGTCGCCGCGACGACGCGCGTCGGACGACCGTCCGCGTCGTACAGCTCGTCACCCACCGCGACGGCACCCATCGTGGTCCAGCCCGTCGGCGTCGGCAGGGGCGTGTCGAGCGCGAGCGCCTTGCCCATGGCCGGCCTCGCGGCGACGACGATCATCTGACCGCCGTGCAGGCCGTTGGTGAGCTGGTCGAGGCCCTGGAAGCCGGTGGGGATGCCGGTCATCTGACCGTCGCGGCCCCGCGCGGCCTCGATCTCCTCGACGGCGGAGTCGACCGCGACCTGCAGCGGCACGTAGTCCTCGGCTGCCTCGACGCCCGTGACCGCGTACACCTCGGCCTGTGCCGAGTTGACGAGATCGACCGCGTCGCCCTGCCCGTTGTAGCCCATCTGCACGATGCGCGTGCCGGCCTCGACCAGGCGACGCAGGAGCGCGCGCTCGTTGACGATCGTCGCGTAGTAGCCGGCGTTGGCCGCGGTCGGCACGATCGAGGTGAGGCTGTGAAGGTAGTCGGCGCCGCCGGCGCGCTGGAGCTCGCCGGTCTTGATGAGCTCGTCGGTGACGGTGACGACGTCGGTGGGCTCGCCGTGCGAGTAGAGGTTGAGGATCGCCTCGAAGATGAGCTCGTGCTTCGGGACGTAGAAGTCCGACCCCCGCAGCGTCTCGATGACGTCGGCGACGGCATCCTTCGACAGCAGCATGCCGCCGAGCGCGCTCTGCTCGGCCAGCACGTCGTGCGGCGGAGTGCGCTCGTACTCGCGGGGTCCACCGAGACGGTCTTCAGAGATGTCAGCGATCGACATTCGGCGTGCCTCCCTCGAGCCGGACTACACGCTAAGGACGGCCTCCGACACCCGCAAGTCGCCCTGTGGATAACTCTGTGGAGACTGTGCGTGAAACGCCGTGCGGGCTGTGCAGAACGGCTGTGGAGAACGTGTGCGAAACTCCGCTCTCCAGACTTTTTTCCTTGCTTCGACCAGGGAGTTTCTGTATCCACCCCTGTGGAGGGAGACTGGCTTCAAGCCTCGCTTGAAGGTTTCCCCAGGGGCTGTCCACATGTGTACAAACATGTCCCCCAAAAGGCGGATACCGCGAGCCCGAAGGCTCGCGGTATCCGTCTATGATGCGCGTCGCGACTACTTCGCGGCGACCACCTGCAGCGTGATCACGGCGGTGAGGTCGTCGCGCAGGCGAACGGTCGCCTCGTGCTCGCCCACCGACTTGATCGGGCTGGTGATGTGGATCTTGCGCTTGTCGAGCTCGCCGATGCCGGCGGCACGGACGGCATCCGCCACGTCCGCGGTCTTCACCGAGCCGAACAGGCGACCCTCGGCGCCGGCCTTGACCGACAGGCGCACCTTGGCGGCCTCGAGGGCGTCCTTGAGGGCCACGGCCTCTTCGTGGTCGTGGATCGCGCGCGCGTCGCGGGCGGCGCGGATCGACGCCACCTGCTTCTCGCCGCCGCGGGTCCACGCCACCGCGAAGCCCTGGGGGATGAGGTAGTTGCGGGCGTACCCGTTCTTGACCTCGATGACGTCACCGGCGCTTCCGAGCCCGGCGACCTCGTTCGTGAGAATCAGCTTTGCCATGTCGGTGCTCCTTAGCGGCCAGCGCCGGCGTAGGGCAGGAGAGCCATCTCGCGCGCGTTCTTGATCGCCTTGGCGATCAGACGCTGCTCCTGCACCGAGACCCCGGTGATACGACGGGCACGGATCTTGCCGCGCTCCGAGATGAACTTGCGGAGGGTGGCGACGTCCTTGTAGTCGATGACGCCGACGCGGATCGCCTTCGCCGGGGCGGCGTTCTTCGCGCCCTTGCGAGGCTTGCGGCGGTCGCCGGTAGCCTTTCCAGCCATGTTGTTTCCTTACGTATGAGTTGTGTGGATGCCGTCGCGCCGGGCCGTTCGCCGCGATGCGGCCGCCCGGCGACCGGGCGATCAGAACGGGGTGTCGTCTCCGTAGGAGCTGCCGGGGGCGCTCCACGCGTCGGACGAGGAGGAGCCGGGCGTCGACCACGGCTCGTCCTGCACCTGCTGCGGACGGGACTGGCCGCCGCCACCGCCGCCTCCCGACGACGCGGCGCGCGTGACCTGTGCGGTCGCGTAGCGCAGCGACGGGCCGATCTCGTCGATCTCGAGCTCGATGGCGGTGCGGTTGTTGCCGTCGCGATCCTGGTAGGAGCGCTGCTTGAGGCGGCCGGTCGCGATGACCCGCGAGCCCTTGGTGAGCGACCCTGCGACGTGCTCGGCGAAGTCGCGCCACACCGAGGCGCGGAGGAACAGCGCGTCGCCGTCCTTCCACTCGCCGGCCTGACGGTCGTACGTGCGGGGCGTGGAGGCGATGGTGAAGTTCGCCACCGGCAGCCCGTTCTGCGTGTAGCGCAGCTCGGGGTCGGCCGTGAGGTTGCCCACGACGGTGATGATGGTCTCGCCGGCCATGATCGTTACGCCTTCGCGGCCTTGCGGGCGGCCTTGGCGTCGGCGCGCTCCTTCTCGGCGGCGACCAGGGCGATGGCCTCCTCGGCGCGAAGGACCTTAGTGCGCATGATCTTCTCGCTGAGCTTCAGCTGGCGGTCGAGCTCCTGCGTGGCAGCGCTCGTCGCGGTGAAGTTGACGACGGCGTAGATGCCCTCGCTCTTCTTCTGGATCTCGTACGCGAGACGGCGACGGCCCCAGATGTCGACGTTGTCGATCGTGCCGCCGTCGCCGGTGATGACCTTGAGGAACTTGTCAAGGTTGGGGGCGACCTGGCGCTCGTCGATCTCGGGGTCGAGGATCACCATGAGCTCGTACTGGTGTGAGTGCGTCACTAACCCACCTCCTTCGGACTAGAACGGCCACCGGGCATTTCCCGGCGGCAGGAGGGTGTGTGCACGTCGTCACGGGCTCACGGAGACGGGCTCCCGCCGGACAACCCTCCTATGGTACCCGACCAGGCGATTCTTCGCAGACCGCGACGACCTTCGACCGCGCCCATGACGGCGCTCGGGCGACTCGGCATCCCGGACTTCGCAGGATCGCACGAACTTCGGAGGATTTCGGCACGATCCTGCGGACTTCGTCGGGAACTGCGGAGTTCGTGCGCCCGGAGCCCCGATCCGCCCGGGGTCAGGACCGCACGAGCCTGCGCGCCAGCGAGTGCAGCGGACCGGTCAGCAGCAGCAGGAACAGCGGATAGAAGCTGAGCACGGGCACCGCGAGCATGATGACGTACGCGACCGCGAAGAGCACCGAGGCGATCGTGTCCGCCAGGATGCCGCTGCGCAGGTTCTCGGCAGGCATGTCGTGCAGCGCGGGATGCCGCAGCACGTACCAGCCGGCCAGCGCCATCATGACGCTCGTCGCGAAGAGCGAGCCGACGTACAGCGTCTTCTGCACCGGGTCGTCCGCCATCTGGCCGACGATCGCGGTGGCCACCGGCAGCCAGACGATCGTGAACATCCACGCCACGGTCAACATGAGGAGGCCCCCGTCGACGCGATGGATGCGGTCGAAGAGGCGGTGATGGCCCAGCCAGAACGCGGCGATCAGCACGAAGCTGAGTGCGAAGCTGAACAGCTGGTCGCCGTTCTCGGTCAGCCACTCGCCCGCCGAGCCGTGCTCGCGCGCCACCTCGCCGACGCTCTCCATGAGCGGCAGGATCAGCAGCGTCATGGCGATCGCCACGACCGCGTCGGTGAAGGCCTTCAGCCGTTCGGCCGACGCCAACCGTCGCGGCGACGCCGGCGCGGACGGCGTGTCCGCGGCATCCGTTCCGTCGGTTGCGTTCATACGGGCATCCTGCCGCGTCGGTCGCCGCCCGCGAGAGCCGCCGCGCCGACGTCCGGGCGGGCAGACCCCGCCGATCAGGCCCGCGCCGCGTGCGCCGGGACGAGCCGGGCCAGCACGTCGTCGAGGCCCGACAGGCCGGGAGCCGCTGCGAACGCCTGCGCGAGCGCACGAGCCCGGTCGGCGTACGCGGCGCCGGCGAGCACACGGTGCACCGCGTCCGCGACGGCCGCGGGGGCGGGGCTGTTCGTCCGCAGGTCGACGCCCGCACCCGACCAGCCGACGCGCGCGCACACCTCGACCTTGTCCTCGGTGCGCCCGGCGACCACGAGGGGCACACCCTGCGCGAGCGCCTGCTGCACGCCGCCGTAGCCGCCGTTGCTCACCATCACGTCGATGCGCGGCAGCAGCCGGTCGTACGGCAGGTAGGGGGCCACGCGGACGTTCTGCGGGAGCGGGCCCGGCAGATCGGCGACCGGGCGGCCGCCGGTGCTCACGACGACGAGCACGTCTCGTGGCTCGCCGACAGCGTCGCGCGAGTGATCGGAGACACGCGCTGAGCTATGCGCGGGAGGCCTGCCAGGCGGCACGGCGCGCGGCCTGAGCGGCCGGGTCGGGCACCGGGAGC
>NZ_JBDIAB010000012.1:0-29170 GCF_039812165.1 Microbacterium sp. | reverse complement strand
GCGGCCTGGTCGTTCACGACGCAGGGCGCCGACCTGCCGGTCGGACAGTGCCCGTGCAGCCTGTTCAGCGAGAGCCGCGTGCCCACGATCGTCTCCGACACCGACCGGGCGCTCGTCACGCTCGGCGTGAAGTTCACGGTCACCGAGCCGGGCAACATCACCGCGCTGAAGTTCTACAAGGGCGCGGCGAACACGGGCACCCACACCGGCACCCTGTGGGATGCCTCGGGCAACCCGCTGGCGAGCGTGACCTTCGAGAACGAGTCCACCGCCGGCTGGCAGATCGCCCAGCTCAGCACACCGGTCTCGGTTCAGCCCGGCATCGAGTACGTGGCGTCGTACGTCGCGCCGAACGGCGCATACTCGGCCACCCCGGGCGCCTTCGGCTCGGCGTACACGCGTGGCCCGCTCTCCGTGCCGGCGAGCGGTGGCGTCTTCACCTACTCGCAGGGCTTCCCGTCGAGCACCTCGTCGACCGACTACGGAGTCGACGTCGTGTTCGAGCGAGGAGAGGCCGTGGTGTCCCTCGTCTCCACGAGTCCCGCCAACGCCGCGACCGACGTGTCGCGCACGTCGAACCTGACGGCGACCTTCGATGCGGCGATCCGCGACGACTTCACCGGCACCGTGACGGCCTCGGGAGCATCCGTGCCCGGGTCGTGGACGCTCTCGTCCGACGGCAAGACCGCGACCTTCGACCCGTCGGGAAGCTACCCGGCCGGCGCGGTCGTGAGCGTCTCGCTGACCGGCATCCACTCGGCATCCGGCCAAGCGGCGCCCGACGCGGCCTGGTGGTTCCAGGCGGCCGGCACCAGCACGACGGTGACACTGCTGGGCACCAGCACCCCGACCGGCACGGAGACCTCCGACACCGCCTCGGTGGAGCTCGGCATGGCCTTCACGGCAGCCGTCGCGGGCGAGGTGACCGCGATCCGGTTCTACAAGGCGCCGGGCAACACGGGAACGCACGTCGGCTCGCTGTGGAACGCGGCCGGGCAGCGCGTCGCGCAGGTGACCTTCCAGAGCGAGTCCGCCTCGGGGTGGCAGCGCGCTGTGCTCAGCTCTCCGGTCGCGCTGGTCGCGGGGGCCGTGTACACGGTCTCGTACGTGGCGCCGCACGGCGGGTACTCGTACACGGGCGGGGCATTCGCCTCACCGGTCACCAACGGGCCCCTCACCGCCGTGAGCCCCGAGAACGGCCGCTACCGCTACGGCTCCGGGGGCGTCGTGCCGACGAACAGCTGGAACTCGACGAACTACTTCGTCGACGTCGAGTTCGTCCCCTCCGCGTCGCCGGGTGAGCCGGCGCTGGCCGTCACGTCGCGCACGCCGGCCGCGGGCGCGACGGATGTCGCCGCCGCGACCGCGATCTCTGCGACGCTCAACCGCGCCCCCGCCGGCCAGGCGGTGTCCATGACGCTGACGGGGCCGTCCGGCAGCGTCACGGGCACGGCATCGTTCGATGCGGGGAGCCGCGTGGTGTCGTTCGCGCCCCAGGCGCCGCTCTCGCTCGCGAGCGCGTACACGGCGACCGTGACGGTGGACGGGCTCGCCCTGGACTCGTGGAGCTTCCAGACCGAGGAGCCCCCGCAGAGCGGCGACGTGCAGAACCTCTTCGGCAGCGCCGTGCCCGACATCGCGGCCGTCGTGGACAACGACGCGATCGAGGTCGGGACCGCGTTCACGGTGGCCAAGGCGGGCAATGCGACGGCCATCCGCTTCTTCAAGGGCGCGACGAACTCGGGCGCGCACCGCGGCACGCTGTGGGGTCCGAACGGCGAGGTGCTCGCGCAGGTGAACTTCGTGGCGGAGACGGCCTCCGGCTGGCAGCGCGCGCCTCTGAGCACGCCGGTCGCGCTGCAGCCCGGCGTCACCTACGTCGTGTCGTACTTCTCGACCAGCGGCTACGCCTATACCGCCTACTACTTCGCCGAGACGCGCACGTCCGGTGACATCACCGGACCGGGCGGAGCGAACGGGCGATTCACCTACGGTGCGAGCGGCGGCTACCCGACCTCCACGTGGGCGGCGACATCGTACTTCGTGGACGCCGAGATCGACTTCGGTGCAGCGGCGGCGAGCCCGCCGGCGTCGCCCGTCGTGCCGACGCCGGAGCCGTCGCCGGCACCGACGCCTCCCGCGCCCTCCGACCCGGAGCCGACGCCCGTCGCGGTCACGTCGACCACACCGGGATCGGCGGCCGGCGACGTGGCGCCCACGACGACGATCTCGGCGACACTCGACGTCGACGCGGCAGCGACGCTCGCCGTGTCGGGCCCGAGCGGTGCCGTGGCCGGCACGTCGAGCTACGACTCCGCGACGCGGACGGTCACGTTCACCCCGGCGACGCCGCTGGCATGGTCGGCGGCCTACACGGCATCCGTCGCCGCCGAGAACGCGACCGTCACCGGGGGTGGATGGAGCTTCCAGACCGCGGCGGCGCCGGCCCTCGTCGATGCGCAGACCCTGTTCGGCGAGGCACTGCCCCAGCACGCCTGGTGGGAGGACCCCAATGCCGTGCAGGTGGCCACGCGGTTCACCGTCGCCACCGCGGGGACGGCGGAGGGCGTCCGCTTCTACAAGGGCGCGGCCAACACCGGCCTGCACACCGGCTACCTCTGGAGCGCCGACGGACAGAAGCTCGCCGAGGTCGAGTTCGTCGGCGAGACCGCCGACGGCTGGCAGACCGCGCGCTTCGTGACGCCGGTGAACCTGCAGCCGGGCACCGAGTATCGCGTGGGTCTGTACAGCACGACTGGCAGATATGCCGTCGACCTCGGTACGCTTGCTGCGGAGACGGTGGTGGGGCCGTTCACCATCCCTGCGGCAGGAAGCGCATACGGGTACTCGCGTGAGTTCCCTGCTGCCACCTCGGCTCACAACTATTGGGTCGACGTTCTGTTCGTCCCCGCCGACTGACCTCGCCCTCGGCGAGAACAAGGGGATATCTGTGACTGAACGGCTGAACGTCGCCGTCGTGGGCGCCGGCTACTGGGGCCCGAACCTCGCTCGGAACTTCCGTGCCAGCCCCGACTGGAACCTCGCGGCGATCTGCGACCTCGACACCGCGCGCGCACAGCGGGTGGCCGACAGCGTCGGCGGCGTTCCGGTGACGGGGAGCCTCGACGAGCTGTTGGCCGATCCCGACATCGACGCGGTGGCGATCGCCACTCCGGCGCGCACGCACCACCCGATCGTGCTCGCGGCGCTCGACGCGGGCAAGCACGTGATCGTCGAGAAGCCGCTCGCCGACACGCGCGAGCGAGGCATCGAGATGGTGCGACGGGCGCGCGAGCGCGGCCTCGTGCTCATGGCCGACCACACCTACTGCTACACGCCGGCCGTGCTGAAGATCCGCGAGCTGATCGAGGACGGCTTCCTCGGCGATATCCTCTTCGTCGACAGCGTCCGCATCAACCTCGGTCTCATCCAGCCCGACGTCGACGTGTTCTGGGACCTCGCGCCCCACGACCTGTCGATCATGGACTTCGTGCTCCCCGGTGGACTGGACGGCGCGACGGTGGCGGCGCACGGTGCGGACCCGCTCCAGACCGGCAAGTCCTGCGTCGGCTACCTGACACTGCCGCTGTCGGGCGGAGCGATGGCCCACATCCACGTGAACTGGCTGAGCCCCACGAAGATCCGGCAGATGGTCATCGGCGGCACGAAGCGCACGCTCGTGTGGGACGACCTCAACCCCCAGCAGCGACTGAGCGTCTACGACCGCGGCGTCGACCTCGAGCACGTCTCGAAGCAGGCGGCGACGACGGCGACGGCGCGGGATGCCAACATCTCCTACCGTCTCGGCGACACGTGGTCGCCGGCCCTTCCCGAGCGCGAGGCCCTCGCCAACGTGGCCGCCGAGTTCGCGGCCGCCATCCGAGACGGGCGCGAGGCGCGCACGAGCGGCGAGTCCGGCCTGCGCGTGCTCTCGGTGCTGGAAGCGGCCACGGGGAGCCTGCGCAACGCCGGTGCCCCTCACGTCATCGACACGACCAACTGAACGGAAACGAAACACCATGACCAAGCTCGAAGGAGCGAACATCCTCGTGACCGGCGGCGCCGGCACGATCGGCTCGACCCTCGTCGATCAGCTGCTCGAGGCGGGTGCCGCTCGCATCGACGTCCTCGACAACCTCGTCCGGGGCCGCCGCGCGAACCTCGACGACGCGCTCGCGTCGGGACGGGTCGAGCTCGTCGACGGCGACATCCGCGACGCGAAGCTCGTGGACGACCTCACGGCGGGCAAGGACGTCGTCTTCCACCAGGCCGCGATCCGCATCACCCAGTGCGCGGAGGAGCCGCGTCTGGCGCTCGAAGTCCTCGTCGACGGCACGTTCAACGTCGTCGAGGCGGCCGCCAAGCATAAGGTCGGCAAGCTCGTCGCGGCATCCAGCGCCTCGGTCTACGGCATGGCTGAGCAGTTCCCCACCGACGAGCGTCACCACCACGAGAACAACGACACGATCTACGGCGCCGCGAAGACCTTCAACGAGGGACTCGTCCGCTCCTTCCGCGCGATGCAGGGTCTCGACTACGTCCTGCTCCGCTACTTCAACGTCTACGGCCCGCGCATGGACGTGCACGGCCTGTACACCGAGGTCCTCGTGCGATGGATGGAGCGCATCGCCGACGGCAAGCCGCCGCTGATCTTCGGCGACGGACAGCAGACCATGGACTTCGTCTGCGTGCCCGACATCGCGCGGGCCAACGTGCTCGCGGCACAGAGCGACATCGTCGAGGGCACCTACAACATCGCCAGCGGCACCGAGACGAGCCTTCTCGAGCTCGCCCAGGCGCTCCTGCGGGTGATGGGCTCCGACCTCGGCGTCGAGCACGGCCCCGAGCGTGCGGTGAACGGCGTCGTGCGTCGTCTCGCCGACACGAGCGCCGCGAAGCGCGACCTCGGCTTCGAGTCGACGATCGGCGTCGACGAGGGACTCCGTCAGCTCGTGCAGTGGTGGGAGCCGCTCCGCGAGGAGATCGCCGCGGGCCGGGCGGTGTCAGCCCGATGAGCGGTCGCATCAACGTCATGATCCCCTGGCTCGGCCAGGAGGAGGCCGACGCGGTCGCGGAGGCGATCGCGAGCGGCTGGGTGGCGCAGGGACCGCGCGTGGCGCGGTTCGAGGAGGAGTTCGCCGCCGCGATGCAGGCTCCCCACGCCGTCGCGGTCACCAGCTGCACGACCGCGCTCCACCTCGCGCTGATCGTGGCCGGCGTCGGAGAGGGAGACGACGTCGTCGTGCCGTCCTTCTCGTTCATCGCCACCACCAACGCGGTGCGGTACGTGGGCGCCAACCCGATCTTCGCCGACGTCGATCCGCTCACCGGCAACCTGACCGCCGAGACGGTCGAAGCCGTGCTGACGCCGACGACGAAGGCGGTCATCGCCGTCGACCAGGGCGGCGTGCCGGTGGATCTCGACGGCATCCGCGCCGTCACCGATCCTCTCGGGATCGTCGTCGTGGAGGATGCCGCGTGCGGCGCCGGCTCGACGTACAAGGGCCGCCCCGTGGGCGCCGGCGCCGACATCGCCGCCTGGTCGTTCCATCCCCGCAAGCTCCTGACCACGGGCGAGGGCGGCATGATCACGACGTCGCGCGAGGACTGGGCGCTTCGGGCGAAGCATCTGCGCGAGCACGCGATGAGCGTCTCGGCCGCCGATCGGCATCGCTCCGTGCTGCCGCCCGCCGAGGAGTACTCCGAGGTCGGATACAACTTCCGCATGACCGACCTGCAGGCCGCGGTCGGGCTGGTGCAGCTCGGCCGGCTTCCCGAGATCGTCGCCCGTCGCCGCGAGATCGCGGCGCGGTACCAGGCGGCCATCGCCGACATCCCCGGCCTTCGCGCCGTGGCCGATCCCGCGCACGGCACCGGCAACTTCCAGTCGTTCTGGGTCGAGGTCGACGACGAGTACCCGACCGATCGCGAGGGACTGCTCGAGGCGCTCGCGCACGCGGAGATCTCCGCGCGCCGCGGGATCATGGCATCGCATCGGCAGCCGCCCTACCGCGGTCTCACACCCGAGGGAGGCCTGCCGGTCACCGAGCGGCTGAACGACCGCACGCTGATCCTGCCCGTCTACCACACGCTGACGGACGAGGATCAGGACCGCGTCATCGCCGTGCTGCGGCATCCCGGCGGTCGATCGGAGTGACGGACGGACTCCTGCTCGTGGGGGCGAGCGGACTCGCCCGCGAAGTGCTCGCCGCCGGCATCACCGGCGTCGTCGGCATCCTCGATGACAAGCCCGGTCTCCTCGGCGACCGCATCGGCGGCGTGGAGGTCGTCGGCACCATCGACGACGCGGCCTCCAGGGACGAGCAGCTGCTGGTCTGCGTGGGCCCGAGCGCGGGCCGACGCGCGGTCGTGCGACGACTCGCCGGCCTCGGTGTGACCGACGACCGTTTCGCCACCTACGTCGCCAGGTCGGCGCGGATCGGCTCCACCAGCGACGTGGCGGCCGGCAGCATCCTGCTCGACGGCGTGGTGGTCACCGCGGACGCTCTCGTCGGGCACCACGTCGTGGTCATGCCGAACTGCACCATCACGCACGACTGCGTGCTCGACGATTTCGCTACACTCGCCGCAGGGGTGGCGCTCGGCGGGAGCGTGCAGGTGGGGGAGGCGGCCTACGTGGGCATGAACGCGGGCGTCCGGCAGGGCGTCACCATCGGCGGAGGCGCCACCGTCGGCATGGGGGCGATCGTCCTCGCCGACGTTCCTGACGATCAGACCTGGGCCGGAGTGCCCGCCAGACAATTGGGAGTGAGTGCGTGAGCGTGCAGATTCCGTTCCTCGACATCGCATCGCAGCAGGCCGAGATCGCAGACGAGGTCCTTCCGGTCTGGCAGCGCCAGTTCCTGTCGGCGGGCTTCATCGGCGGCGCGGAGGTGACCGCCTTCGAGGAGGAGTACGCCGCGTACATCGGCGTCGACCACGTCATCGGAGTCTCCAACGGCACCGATGCGCTGGAGCTCGCGTTCCGCGCGCTCGGCACCGAGGCCGGCGACGAGGTCATCATGCCGGCCAACACGTTCATCGCGACCGCCGAGGCGGTCTCGCGCATCGGGGCCGTCCCGGTCTTCGTCGACGTGGATGCGGAGCACCTCCTGATCGACCCGGATGCCGTGGAGGCGGCGATCACGCCCCGCACGCGCGCGATCGCACCCGTGCACCTCTACGGCCAGACCGCTCCCGTGGAGCGGATCCTGCCGATCGCCGACGCGCACGGCATCGCCGTCGTCGAGGACGCCGCGCAGTCGCAGGGCGCCACATCGTCCGCCGGCCGTGCCGGCGCACTCGGCCGGGTCGCGGGCACCAGCTTCTACCCCGGCAAGAATCTCGGCGCCGCCGGCGACGCGGGCGCGGTCATGACGGACGACGCCGAGATCGCGGCGTTCGTCCGGAACGTCGCGGCCCATGGCAGCTCGGTCAAGTACGTGCACGACCGCATCGGCATGAACGCGCGGCTGGATGCCGTGCAGGCCCCGGTCCTGCGCGCGAAGCTCCGTCGGCTGGACGGCTGGAACGCCGCGCGCCGTGCCGCCGCGGCCCGCTACGGCGAGCTCCTCGGCGACGTGGACGGGGTCCGCACGCCGGTGGTGCGGCCCGGCAACGAGGACGTATGGCACCTGTACGTCGTGCAGGTGGACGACCGCGACCGCGTGCTCGCCGAGATGAACGCCGCCGGCGTCGGCGTGGCGATCCACTACCCGACTCCGGTGCACCTCACCGAGGCGTACGCGGGGCTCGGCTATCGCCGAGGGCAGTTCCCGGTCGCCGAGGCGGCGGCAGATCGCATCCTGTCGTTGCCCATGTTCCCGCACCTGACCGGCGAGCAGCAGGAACGCGTCGCTCAGGAGTTGGCCCGAGTGGTGCGTCGATGACCGAAGACCCGCCCGAAGGCTCGGTCACTCGGCGCGCGTCGCGCGCGTTCGGCTGGAGCTTCGGAAACACGATCGCCGCCAGGCTGGGCACCCTCGCGATCGGAGTCGTCCTCGCTCGCGTGCTCGGGCCGGAGGAGTTCGGCGTCTTCGCGATCGCCACGGTGACGCTGCTGGCGATCCTGAGCTTCAACGAGCTGGGCGTCAGCCTCGCTGTCATCCGCTGGCGCGATGCACCGGCGACCATCGCTCCGACCATCAACACGATCACGGTCGCCAGCAGCGCTCTCCTGACGGCCGCGATGTTCTTCGGCGCCCCGTGGATATCCACGATGCTCGGCGACGTGCGGGCGACGTCGGTCGTGCAAGTGCTGTCGATCTCCATCCTCCTCAACGGATTGGTGGCGACCCCCGCGGCGATCCTCCAGCGCGAGTTCATGCAGAAGCAGCGCACGATCGCCGATCAGGTGCACACGTGGCTGGGCGCGGGCATCTCCCTGCTGCTCGCCCTCCTGGGCTGGGGGGCGATGAGCCTTGCGATCGGCCGCCTCGTCGCGAGCATCGTGTCCGGTCTGATGATCATCTACTGGTCGCCGGTGCCGTACCGGTTCGGCTGGGACGTGACGCTCGCGCGCCGACTGTTCAGTTTCGGCCTCCCCCTCGCCGCGTCCAGCATCGTCGTGTTCGCCTCCGGCTATGCCGACCAGATGATCGTCGGCTCCGTCCTCGGGGCGCAGGCACTCGGCTTCTACGTGCTCGCGTTCAACCTGGCGAGCTGGCCCATCTCGATCTTCTCTCAGCCGTTGCGCGCCGTGGCGCCCGCGGCGTTCTCGGCGCTCAAATCGGAGCCCGAGCGGATGTCGCGGAACTTCTCCCGCGTGCTCGCGATCCTCTCCTGCGTCGCGATACCGGCATGCCTCGCGATCAGTGGCGCCGCAGAGCCGGTGGTGGAGTTCGTCTATGGCTCCGCCTGGCTGCCGGCGGCCGCGGTCCTGCTCTGGATGGCGGCGTTCGCCGCATTGAAGATCTGGTTCGAGCTCGCCTACGACTATCTGGTGGTGCAGGGCAAGTCCGGTGTCGTGCTGCTCATCCAGGCGTGCTCGTTCGCCGTCGCGCTGCCGCTGATGCTCTCTGTGGTCAACCTGTGGCAGGAGCCGGGCGTCGCCGCCATCCAGTTCGTCGTGGCGCTCGTGGTGTCGGCGCCTCTCTACCTGGTGAGCCTTCATCGGATCGGTGTGCGTGCCCGCAGCGTCGTGGCCGCTGTCGCGCTCCCTTCTGCGGCGGGTGTCGTCGTCTGGTTCGGCGCGTGGGGGGCCGCGCGTCTGATCGACGTCCCGTTCTTCGCCGCTGCCGCAGCCGGGCTGTTCTCCCTGGTGGTCATCGCTGGGCTCGCGTGGTGGCAGCGCGATAACCTGAGGCGTCTTCGGTCGGCTGCGACCAGGAAGGACGAGTCGTGAAGATCCTCGTGTACCCCCATGACCTGGATCTGGGCGGCAGCCAGACCAACGCGATCGAGCTCGCGGCCGCGATCTCGCGCCTCGGCCACGAGTGCATCGTCTTCGGGAGCCGCGGTGACCTGTGCGCGCGCATCGACGAGCTCGGTCTGGAGTTCATCGAGTCACCAGAGCCCGGCCGTCGTCCGTCGCTGCGGGTCGCACGTGCGATCCGTGAGATCGTCGTCGATCGCGGCATCGACATCGTTCACGGCTACGAGTGGCCGCCCGGGCTGGAAGCCGCGATCGCGACGGAGCCGATCCCCGATGCCGCCTCGGTCTGCACGGTGATGTCGATGGCCGTCGCGCCGTTCCTCCCGAAGTGGATGCCGCTCGTCGTCGGCACGCAGCAGATCTCCGCGGTGGAGCAGGGCAAGGGCCGCATCCCGGTGAACCTGATCGAGCCGCCGGTCGACCTCGAGCACAACACTCCGCTCGACCCGGATGACGTGGCCGCCTTCCGTGCGAAGTGGGGTCTCGACGAGCGTCCGTTGCTCGTCTGCGTCAGCCGCCTCGTTCCCGATCTCAAGGCGGAGGGCATCTTCACCGCGATCGAGGCGACGGCCGAGCTCGCCGACTCCTCGCCCTTCCAGCTGCTGATCGTGGGCGACGGACGTTCACGCGCCGAGATGGAGCGCGCCGCCGCGCACGCCGACGCGCGCAGCGGTCGCAAGAGCATCGTCTTCACGGGCGCCCTTGAAGACCCGCGCGCGGCGTACGCCGCCGCCGACATCGTGTTGGGGATGGGCGGCTCCGCCCTTCGTTCGCTCGCCTTCGGCAAGCCTCTGATCGTCCAAGGTGAGAAGGGCTTCTTCCGAACGCTTTCGACGGAGTCGGTGGACGTCTTCCGCTGGCAGGGCTGGTACGGGATCGGAGCCGACGACACGGACCGGGTCGCACGGCTGTGCGAAGAGCTGAAGCCGCTGTTGACGGATGAGACCCTGCGCGACGAGCTCGGACGATTCGGGCGTTCCGTCGTGGAGGAGTTCACGCTCGAGTCGGCGGCGCGCAGACAGCTCGCCATCTACCGCGACGCCTGGATCGCTCGTGCCGAGCAGAAACGTCGCCGGGGCGCGACGATCGCTTCCTTCCTCGGCTACGGGAGCTATTACGTCCGGCGCAAGTGGGCGGGTCTGCGGGGCACACGCCGCACGGACGACTTCAACGCGGTTCCGGTCGCCGGCTCCGACGAGGAGCGCGATTCGAAGCGACGGGTCGCCCCGTCAGCTGAAGGCCCGATCGTGTACTTCCCGGGTGTCGCCTGGGAGGACGTCGCCGGAACGGACCGGCAACTGGTCACGGAGCTGTCGCGCGACCGCAAGGTGATCTGGGTCGACCCCCCGCAGAGCCCGTTCCGCCGCCGCGTCCGCGCGGTGCCCGCGGTCTCGTATCCGAGACCGAACGTCGTCCGGTTGCGCGGCGCGACCGTGCCGGCGAATCAACGCCCGCTGCTCCGCACGATCGCCGACTCGCGCTGCGCTCGGGTGGCCGAGGAGTTCTGCAAGCGGCGGGGAATCGCGCCGTACGCGGTCGTATGCGCGTCGTCATCGCCGATGCTCGCCCTCACGGAGAAGCTTCCCGGCACCAAGGTCTACTACGCGACGGACGACTTCGTGGCCGCCGGCGTGCTGTGGGGCGTCAGCCAGCGGTATCTCGACGCCTCCCGCGAAGCGAACCTCCGCGCGGCGGATCTCGTCCTCGCCGTGACGCCCGAGCTCGGCCGCCACCTGCAACGGACCAGTCGTGCCTCGCGCTGGCTCCCGAACGGCGCCGACCTCGAGGGCGTCGCGGAGCGGGCGCAGCCTGCGCGCGACGTCCGGCTCACCGCGCCGGTGGCGGGGGTCATCGGGCAGTTCAACGCCCGGATCGACCTGTCCATGCTGGAGGAGGTCCAGCGAGCAGGGATCAGCCTGCTGCTCGTAGGGCCGCAGCGGTTCCATTCCTCGGAGGCAGCAGACACGTTCGCCAGGCTGATCCGGCTTCCCGGTGTCCAGTGGGTCGACGGAGTTCCGCGGGGCGAACTGCCCGCCTATCTCGCACGCATCGATGTCGGGCTCACTCCGTATGCGGACACGATGTTCAACCGCCGCAGCTATCCGCTCAAGACGGTGGAGTATCTCGCGGCCGGACTGCCCGTGGTCGCGACCGACGTGGCGACGACGAAGGGCCTCGACGGTCGTTTCGTCCGTGTCGCGCAGACCCCGGCGACGTTCGCCTCGCTCGTGCTCGAGTTCTTGGCGGAGAAGCCGGATCGAGCCGAGATCCAGCGATCGGTTGCCAATGCTGCCTGGTCATCACGGGCGGAGCAGCTGCTGACCTGGCTTGAGGAGGAGACCCGCCGATGACGTCCATCCGCACGAACTTCCACGACCTGCTCGCGCAGGCCGCGGCGGCGACGCCCGATGCGCCGGCACTGACCTACCGCGACGACACGATCGGCTACGCCCGGACGTGGGACATCGTGCGCGCCGCTGCGGCGCAGCTGCAGGGGCTCGGCCTCCAGCGCGGTGATCGCGCCGCCATCTATCTCGAGAAGCGGCTGGAGACCGTGTGCGCTATCTTCGCGGCCACAGCGGCCGGTGGGATGTTCGTGCCGATCAACCACGTGCTCAAGCCGATGCAGGTCGGGCACATCCTCGTCGACAGCGGTGCGCGCATCCTCGTCACCTCGGCGGATCGCCTCGCGCAGCTCGCCGAGACGCTGCCCGGGACGGCGGTCCAGGACGTCGTCGTCGTCGGAGCCCCGCCCAAGGCGGTGCCGGAGGGCATCCGCGTGCACGGCTGGGACGAGGGCCAGGATGCGGCCGGCCGGCCGTCGGCATCCCCCGCCATCGACGTCGACCCGGCCGCGATCCTCTACACCTCCGGAAGCACGGGCAAGCCGAAGGGGGTCGTCCTCAGCCATCGCAATCTCATCGTCGGCGCCGAGAGCGTCAGCACCTACCTGCACAACACCGCCGAGGACGTCATCCTCAGCGTGCTGCCCCTGAGCTTCGACGCGGGCTTGAGCCAGGTGACCACCGCCTTCGCGGTCGGTGCCCACTGCGTGCTCATGAACTACCTCCTTCCCCGTGAGGTCGCCAAGCTGTGCGCACGCCACGGCGTCACCGGACTCACGTGTGTGCCGCCGCTGTGGTTGCAGCTCGTCGACGTCCCGTGGCCGGAGGACGCGGCGAGGCGCCTGAGGTACTTCGCCAACACCGGAGGACGGATGCCGCGCGCCACGCTCGATCGTCTGCGCGGGATCTTCACGGAGGCCGATCCCTACCTGATGTACGGGCTCACGGAGGCATTCCGCTCCACGTATCTCGACCCCGCGGAGGTGGACCGACGGCCGGGTTCCATCGGCAAGGCCATCCCCAACGCCGAGATCCTCGTGCTGCGCCCCGACGGCACCGAATGCGCTCCGGGCGAGGAGGGTGAGCTCGTCCATCGCGGTGCACTCGTCGCGCTGGGCTACTGGAACGATCCGGTGCGCACCGCGGAGCGCTACCGGCCGATCGTCCGGCCCGGGCAGGAGTGGCGCACTCCCGAGATGGCGGTGTGGTCGGGTGACACGGTCGTGGCGGACGAGGAGGGATTCCTCTCGTTCGTCGGCCGGCACGACGACATGATCAAGACCTCCGGGTATCGCGTGAGCCCCACCGAGATCGAGGAGGCGGCGTACAGCACCGGTCTGGTCCGTGACGCCGTCGCGCTCGGCGTGGAGGACGCGGCCCTGGGGCAGCGGATCGTCCTCGTCGCGACCCCGACGGGAGAGGTCCTGGATGCCGCCGAGCTCACGACGGCGCTCCGCCAGCGCCTTCCGCTCTACATGGTCCCCGGGACGATCGACGTCCGGGACGAGCTGCCCCGCTCTCCGAACGGCAAGTTCGACCGCAACCTGATCAAGCACGAGGTGTCCGCATGAAGCCCCACGAGCACGCCGCCGAGTTCGGCACCGTCGACGGCGAGCTGCGCGTAGGCGGCGTCCCGCTGAGCCGTCTGGCGGCGCGCGTGGGCTCCACACCGTTCTTCGCCTACGATCGGGGGCTCCTCGACGCACGTGTGGCCGGCCTCCGCGCTGCGCTGCCGTCTCGGATCGAGCTGAGCTTCGCGATGAAGGCGAACCCCATGCCTGCCGTGGTCCACCACCTCGCGCGGACGGTCGATCGGATCGACGTCGCCTCGTCCCTGGAGATGCAGACGGCACTGGACTCCGGCATCCGCCCCGATCGGGTCAGCTTCGCCGGCCCGGGCAAGGTCGCCGCCGAGATCCGTCAGGCGGTCGCCGCCGGCATCATCGTCGAGGTGGAATCGGCGACCGAGCTCGCGCGCGTCGCCGCGGCCGGAGACGAGCTCGGCATCACGCCGACGATCGCCGTCCGGGTCAACCCCGACTTCGCCGTCAAGGGCTCGGGCATGCGCATGGGCGGCGGACCGCAGCAGTTCGGCATCGACGCGGAGCAGGTTCCCGCGGTGCTGGCAGAAGCAGCGGCCCTCGGTGTCGACATCCTCGGCTTCCATGTCTTCGCCGGCTCGCAGAACCTCAACGCGGACATCATCGCCGAGGCGCAGCGGCGCACCGTGGACCTCGTGACCGACCTGGCCGGACACCTGCCCGGCGACCTGCGCTACCTCAACCTCGGCGGCGGATTCGGCATCCCCTACACGGAGAAGGACCGGCCGCTCGACCTCGAGGCCGTCGCCCAGAGCCTCCATGAGCTGGTCGACGGCGTCATCGCCTCGCGGTTCCCGCAGGCGAGCCCCGTGATCGAGCTCGGCCGGTACATCGTCGGCGAATGCGGCGTCTACGTCACACGCGTCGTCGACCGCAAGATCTCACGCGGTCGCACCTACCTGGTCGTCGACGGCGGCATGCACCACCAGCTCGCCGCCTCAGGCAATTTCGGCCAGGCGATCCGTCGCAACTACCCACTCGTCGTGGGCAACCGCGTCGAGGAGAGCGCCGACGAGGGCGTCAACGTCGTCGGCTGCCTGTGCACGCCGCTCGACCTCCTCGGCGACGACGTCACGCTGCCGCCCGCGCGGATCGATGACCTGATCGTCATCTTCCAGCAGGGCGCCTATGGCCTCACCGCGAGCCCCACCGCCTTCCTCGGACACCCGGCGCCCGCCGAGGTGCTCGTCTGACCCCTCGACAAGGAGTTCCTCATGTCTGACACCATCGACGACGTTCGCACCGTTCTCATCGAGACGCTCGAGCTCTCGCAAGCCCCCGAAGACCTCACCCTCGACACGGCGCTGTTCGGCTCGCTTCCGGAGCTCGACTCGTTCGGCGTCGTCGCGCTCGTCGGCGCGCTCGAGGACCGGTTCGACATCACCATCGACGACGACGAGTTCGGCGCCGAGCTGTTCGAGACCGTCGGCACGCTCACCGAGTTCGTCGACGCCAAGCGCGCCACCGACTGATCCGACGCGAGCCGTCGAGTTACGGCACGACGACGAAACGGCCGATCGTCGATGCAGGTGCATCGGCGATCGGCCGTCTCGATGGGCGGACGCGACCAGAACGCGTCGCGTCCGTCAGCCGTTCTGAGAGACCAGTGCGAGGGTGTCGTCCCAGTAGTTGCCGACCCAGGAGCCGCCCTTCACCTCTCCGATGCCCCACGTCGAACGCCGGGTGAAGCGGTTGTCCTTGATCAGGACGCCCGAGATGGGCGTCGAGTTCAGCATGTAGCCGCCGCCGTCGATGAGGCTGTTCTCGATCGTCACGCCGGTTCCGACACGGTCCTTCATGCCCATCTGGAACACCGCGTTGATGCCGGACTGGTTGCCGAGCTTGAAGGTGTTGTGTCGGAAGGTCAGGTTGCCCTGTGCGGTCGACTGCACGCCGTCGTTGTGCGAGCCCGCGACGACGGCGAGGTCCGTCACGTAGCTGTCCTCGATGACGACGTCCGAGTTCGCCTTGAATCCGTCGAGGCAGCCATGCACGTACACGCGTCGCGCGGTGTAGCCGTTGAAGGCCATGGCGGCCTGGCAGTTCGCCGTGCCGGCGATCTCGACATTCTCGGCCGTCAGACCGAGGCAGCTGTCCGCGTCGCGCGTGGCGCCGGAGTAGACGCAGTTGATGGGGTAGTAGTCGTTCGACTGGACATACACGTTGCGCAGCGTCACGCCGCTGTGCAGCACGATGATCGAGCCGCCGGCGATCGACAGGTTCTCGAGGGTCGCACCGTTCCCGGTCGTCTGGACCGTACGGATGTCGGATCGGTACGACCAGCCCGGGCCGCTCGTGGCATCCTGCGGCACGCGAGTGAGTGTGGAGCCCGGCTTCACACCCGTGTTCGTCTCATCGGGGTATCCGCACGCGGAGGGCACGTTGATGCAGTTCTTCTGGCCGCTGCCGCCCGGAGCCTGGGGCGCGCTGGGCGTGGGGGCCGCGGGCGGCGGGGTGGTCGCGGTGGGCGTGGCGGTCGGCCTCGGCGTCGCGGTCCGTGTCGGAGTCGGAGTCGGGGTGGGGGTCGACGTGGGCCGCGGCGTCGACGTGGCGGTGGGCGTCGGGGACGAGGAGTCGGGGCGGTAGAGGACGTCTACGAGATAGTTGGACGCCTTGTAGACCTGCGTGGGATAGCCTCCACTGCCGTACTTGTAGACGCCTGCGTTCCTCGGGAAGGTCGCGCCGTCCGACGTGTAGGGGCTCGTGAAGAAGTTCTCCGTGACCGCGTAGCCGCCCTGGGGCGCGAGGTACGACGCCACATAGCTCTTTCCGGCCTGGACCGCGACGGGCTTCGTGAAGTCGGCGGACAGCCAGCCCGACCTGGTGCTGCTGGGGAACGTCACACTGGCGAGGCGCTTGCCGTCCGAGTCCCACAGCGAGCCCACGTGCGTGCCGCGGTTGGCGGGCGTCGAGTAGTACTCGATGCCCGTCACGACGCCGGTGGACGCCACGGTGAACTTCACACCGAGCTCGACCGAGTTCTTGTCGTCGGCGGCCGGGATGCTCGGCTTCACGTCCGAGGCGAACACGCCGGCGGGCGCGGCCGCCGATGCGCCGGGCGCGGCGAGCGGCGTCACGGCGAGGAGCGCGGCGACGGCGAGAGGGATGGCTGCGGTGAGCTTGGTACGGAGTCCGCGGCGCCTGCTTTCGCTGGCGCTGCGGCGGTTCCGCGTCTGCTTCGTGAGGGCGATGGGCACGCTGAAGATTCCTTCGGGTTAGGGAGCAGTTGGCACGGCGTCTCGGGTCAGACGGCCGGGTGCAATACACAACCCTGACATAGCGGTCCTGGGTCTCACCCCCATGTGAGAGATTTTTCACCTGATGAGAAGGTCTCTGGTGCGCACAGTCTAGTAGGGGGGCGCACGGAAGAGGAGATGTCGGCCGTGTACTCAGCAGTCATAGAGATTGCCTCGATACGCTGGCTCTGGGCGCGGCCGCGGGGGAGACGCGCGTAGGTGGAGGGGAAGTCCGTCGATGACGGTGCGTGAAATCCTTGGCGTCATCGCCAGGCGATGGTATACCACCGTTGTCGCGCTCGGCCTTGCAGCGTTCCTGGCGTGGACCCTCCTCCAAGACGGCGGGATCTACTCGACGCGTGCCGTCGTCGACTTCCGCTGGCCCGGCGCGGCGCGCATCGAGCCCGACAACGGCTTCACCAACGAGAGCGTCATCTCCTTCGCCGACATGGTCGCGCGTAAGGTGAACGACGGTCATGAGCCGAGTCACTACTCGCAGGACGATGCGCCGCTCTATGGGGCGGGCATCCGCGAGACCGAGCTGGTCGGCGTGGCGTTCTCCGGCAACCAGTGGGTGACCGACAACCCGGTGGCGGCCGTCACCGTCCAGGTGGTCGGCCGTTCCGCCGCCGACGTGCAGTCGAGGCGGACCGCCCTCATCGATGAGGTCGTGCAGACCGCCGAGGCGCTGCAGGCGGAGGTGGGAGCGTCCGCCGTCGACCACATCATCTGGGAGATCGAGCCGCTGCCGACGGCGATCCAGTACATTGAGCCGACACGCGTGAGCCGGACGGCGGCGCTGGCGGCGATGGGCGTAGCAGGTGTGATCGGCGGCGTGGGTTCCGCGCTGCTGTGGGAGAGGGTGGCGAGATACCGCCGTAGCCGTGCGGGTCGAACCGCGGGAGGGATGACGGCATGAAGCTTGCCGATGTTTTGCGGATGATGTTGCGACGCTGGTATATCGTCGTCCCCGGCATCCTCCTTGCGATAGCCAGCGCGGTGGGCGCCTGGAATGTCGTCCAACCCGAGTACGAGCGGCAAGGCTCGCAGATCGTGCTGCCCGGAATGAGCTCGCTTCCGGAGGGGGCGACGAACCCCTATCTGTACCTCAGCGGGCTCGCCCTGCCCACCGACATCGTGGCGCAAGCCGTGATGGGTCAGAACGTCTTGAACGACGTGCTCGAGAAGTATCCCGACGCGACCGTCGAGGTGGCGAGGACGGGGACCTCGGCCCCGATCATCACCGTGACCGTCACGGCCCGCTCGGACGCCGACGCCGAGAAGCTGCTCGCGACCATGATGGATCGGACCGTCTCCACCCTCGAGTCGATGCAGGTGGCCGAAGGCATCGAGGAGGGCTACCGGCTCTCGATCACCACCCTCGCCGTCGACGCCGAGAGCAGGCCGATCCAGCGCACGCGCATGCTCCTCACGGGCGGGGCGGCGCTCGGCGTCCTCGTCGTGATGCTCTCTCTCGCCGCCCTCGTGGACGGTCTTTCGACGCGTCGACGTCGTGTGGCAGGCCGTCGTGCCGGTGAGGCCGCATCGGCTCCGTCCGACGACACGACGTCGGACGCCGCCGACGACGACGTGCCGGAGACCCACGATGACACGGTGCCGTCCGCGCTCGACGGCACGTCTGTGCGGTCCGAACGCGGCAGCGGGTGACGATGTCGACGGTCGGCCAGCATGCGCCGGTGCCGGCGGTGGAGCATGCGGGACTCGTTCGGGCGAACGGCGTCGGCGACGCCACCAGCCTCGTCACGATCTACATCGTGCTCCTGTTCGGGATCCCCTCGAACGTGACGATCAACGGGCTGGGGTCCCTCGGACGCCCGGCCCTGCTGTGGGGCCTCGTGCTGTTCGCGTTCTGGATGCTGTCGCGGCTTCAGTGGCGCAACGTCGACGTCGACCGGATCTCGCAGCCGGTTCGCATCGCCTTCGTCGTCTATCTCGTCATCGTGCTGGTGAGCTTCTCCGCCGCGATGCTCCGCGGACAGCCCGCCGATCAGATCAGCCCGGCGATGAGCTGGATCGTCAGCCTCGTCTCGTCGGCCGGCGTGCTGCTGGTGATCCTCGACGGTGTGAAGACGATGCGCGATGTCACTCGCCTGCTGCGCCGGATCGGCATCGGTGTCACCTTGCTCGCCGTGCTCGCGTTCCTGCAGGTCCTCACGGCGCAGTACCTCCTCGACTTCTGGGGTTCCGTGCCCGGGTTCACGCTCGGGTTCGGGGGCGTGGCGGAGCGAAACGGTCAGATCCGGGCATCGGCCACGGCGACGCATCCACTCGAGCTCGTCACGACGCTCAACGCCGGTCTCTCGATCTGCGTGGCGGCGGCGTTGAGCCGGGGGTTCCGCTCCCGCGGGTCGGGCGGAAGCGGATTCTGGTGGTGGGTGGCGACCGCGATGCTCGCGCTCGTGGCGCTCACCGGTCTCTCCCGCTCGGCAATGATCGGCTTCGTGGTCGCGGTCGTGGCGATGTTCCCGGCGGTGCCGCGCCGGCACCGCCTTTCCGTGCTGGCAGGCGGAGTGCTCCTTGTCGGTGCGCTCATCGCGGTCGTTCCGGGCCTCGCCGGAGCGACGACGAGGCTCTTCACGGGCGTGGCGGAGGACGGCAGCACGCTCTCGCGCACGGACGCTCTCGCGCGGTTGACGGAGTTCATGTCGGGCTCGCCGCTCATCGGTGTCGGCTCCGGAACCTTCTTGCCCCGCTACTACATCTTCGACAACCAGTGGGCCATCACGGCGATCGAGCTGGGTGTGCTCGGGGTCACGGCCTTCGCCGCCATCTTCGCGACGGCCATGTGGAGTGCCTGGGACGCTCGCCGGAGGAGCACCTCGCCCGACGTGCGGCTCGCGGCCCACGCGCTGGCGGCATCGGTGCTGATCATCGGCCTGCTGTTCGCCTTCTTCGACGGGCTCGCGTTCCCGATCGCCGGAGGCCTGCTGTTCGTGCTCGTCGGCCTCTGCGGTGCGATCCGCACCGTCGCCGTCGCGGACGCGGGTCATCCGGTCTGGGGCGACCAGCTCGAGGTGTTCCCCGCGCCGCCCCGCGCCGAGAGCGGTCGGCCTCTGGCGGGCGCGGAACCGCTCGATTCGACGTCGCATGTCGTACGGTCGACCACCCGTCGATCGAAGCGATAGGCGCCGCGGGCCGGCCTTTAGCCTCGCGTGCTCACTCGGCTGACGCCTCGGGGGAGGCCGGCGCCTTCTCCGCCTCGAGACGTCGGACGACGCGAGCGGGGTTCCCGAGCACGACCGTGTCGGGAGCGACATCCTTCATGACGACGGAGCCGGCGCCGACGATCGCGCCGCGGCCGATGGTCACACCGGGCAGGATGACCGATCCTGCGCCGATCCATGCGCCGTCCTCGATCGTCACCGGTTCCACGACGAGCTCGCCGCCGGCACGGTTCTCCGGTCCGCCCTCTTCGTGGGTGCCGGTGATGACGAGGACGTTCATTCCGAGCGCCACCTTCTTGCCGATGACCACGGGGGCGGAGCCGTCGAGGAAGACGCCGCAGTTGATCGAGCTGCCGCGCCCGATCACGATCCGCCGACTGCCGACATAGCCGCCGGAGTCGATGAGGCAGCGCTCGACACGGAGGCCGGTCGCTCGTAGGAACAGCCAGCGCGCGTGCTCGGGAACGAGCTCGGAGGCGACGAGGCCGTTCAGCCAGATGTTGAACAGTCGGCGGCGCGCGAGCATGAGGAGCAGTCGCCCGGTCTTGCGAAGGTTTCCCACCGGACAGATCATAGACGGGATCGCCCCCCACATCGATCGTGACGAGACGCGCGGCCGGCTGTGCATGGTATTTTGCTCCTGGGGAACCAACGGGAGAGCCGGTGCGCGCCGGCTGGACGATCGTCACCGGATCGGTCCGGACGTTGACCGGGGGATGGATGACACGTCGAATGCCGCGTGCCGGCGATCGTGACGGCCGTGCGGATGCCGTCGCCGCAGAGTGCGAAGGGCGTCCGGATGGTGGGCGCGAACGTGTGCTCGGGTCTCGCCGGTTCCGAAGGAGACGACCATGCGAAGGACTGAGGCGGACGGGAGCGTGTGGCGTGAGGAGCAGCGGATGAGCGGTCGCTTCGTCGGTAAGGACGGCCATGCCGACGTCGCGGTCATCGTGGTGACCTACCGCTCCGCCACCGACCTGGACCGTCTCATCGCTTCGCTGCGCGGAGAGGCGAGCGGCCAGAGCCTGCGTGTGATCGTCGCCGACAACGAGTCGCCGGACGACACCCTGGCGGTCGCTCGCGCGCACGCCGACGTCGTCGCACTGTCCACCGGCGGTAACCTCGGCTACGCGGGCGGCATCAACGCCGCGATGACGGCGGCTGGCGACGCCGATGCGATCCTGGTGCTCAATCCCGATCTCGTCGTCGAACCGGGCGCCATCGCAGCCCTGCGACAGCGGATCGCACAACGCGGGGTCGGCATCGCCGTGCCGACCGTGCTCGACGGTTCGGGCGCCCTGTCGACATCGCTCCGACGCGAGCCTTCCGTTCTCCGCGGCCTGGGTGACGCCCTCCTCGGGGGGAGGTTCCGCGGACGACCTGCGGCGCTCGCCGAGATGGTGCTCTCGCCCGACGAGTACGAGTACGCGCATCCGGTCGATTGGGCGACCGGGGCTGCGATGCTGATCTCGCGGGAGACCGCCGACGCGGTCGGCGATTGGGACGAGAGATTCTTCCTCTACTCGGAGGAGACGGACTACTTCCGTCGTGCGCGCGAGTCCGGACATACGACCTGGTTCGAGCCCGAGGCGATCGTCCGCCACGCCGCCGGGGGTTCGGGCTCGTCCGTCGCCCTGGAGCAGCTGCTCGCCGTCAACCGCGTGCGGTACTTCGCCGGGTATCACGGCCGCGTCGCGACGTTCCTCTTCCACGTCACCGCGGTTCTGAATCATCTCGTGCGGTCCACGGATCCGACTCACCGGGCGGTCCTCCGTGCCGTCGCCTCGCCTCCCACGTGGGCGGCGCTTCCCAAGGCGAGCAGGGCTCGCGCAGTCCAGAGCGATACCACCAACGACCTCGGAGGAGCGGCCCGATGAGCCTCGCCATTCTCACGACAAGCCACAGGCCGGACTTCCAGACCTTCGTGCGTCTGCACGAGTCGGTGGTACGTCATACCGACCCTGCGGTGCGTCACATCGTCGCCGTACCAGGCATGGACGTCTCGCTGTTCGAGTCGATCGGGTCCAGCCGTCTGGACGTCGTGAGCGAACGCGAGGTCCTTCCGCGACGGTTCCTCTCCACGACGGGGCTGGCACGCATTCCGCGGATTCCTCGGGGGTTCCGCGTGGCGGCCGTCAACGCCACCCGTCCTTGGCCGCCGATCCGCGGCTGGATCCTCCAGCAGATGGTGAAGCTGGCGGTGGTGCCGGAGCTCGGCGTCGATGTCGCCCTCATCATCGACTCGGACGTGCTCCTGGTACGGCCGCTGGAGGAGTCGGCGTTCCGTAACAGCGACGGCGTCGTGCGGCTCTACCGGCTGCCTGACGGCATCACGCCTCAGATGCGTCGTCACCGCGCGCAGCGCGACAAGGCGCTCGAGCTGCTCGGCGTCGACGCGATGGAGACGGACTCCCCCGACTACATCGCCGGCATCGTGAGCTGGGATCCCCCGCTCGTGCGCGACATGCTGACGAGGATCGAGGAGACGACCGGCCGGCGGTGGCAGGACGTCGTCGGAAGCAGCCTCGACTTCTCCGAGTTCATCACCTATGGCACGTACGTCATGACCCTCGCAGATCCCGCCCGGCGCGCGTTCATCGGCACGCGCAGCTACAGTCACAGCCACTGGGGGACGACTCCGCTGACCATGGGGACGGCGACCGAGTTCGTCGACGCACTGCCGTCGGACGATCTCGCGGTGCATGTGCAGTCCAACTCGTCGACAGACGAGGCGGTGCTCCGATTCATCGCGGAGCGGGCGGCCGACAAGTGAGCCCGGCGCCCGAGACGAGCTCGCCTCCCCTGGTGCCGCCCCTTGCCTGACGGTGCGCAGGTCGCCCGCGGCATCGGTCGACCGCGATGGGCAGTCATCGGTCTGATCGCCTACGTGGTCGCCGTCGTCGTCGTGGTCTTCGCTCCGGTGTCCTACTCGAGCATCACCGCGGCGATCGCGCACTGGCTGGGCGATGCACTGGGAGTGCCGGCGTTCGGCGCCGGTTGGGTGGAGTTCACCGGGAACGTGCTCATGTTCGTCCCGCTGGGTCTGCTGCTGACCGTCCTGCTGCGTCGTCACTGGAAGGGTGCGGCGCTCGCCCTCGTGTTGTCGATAGGCGTCGAGCTCGCTCAGGTGCTCCTGCCGGCGCGGACGCCGAGTGTGCGAGACGTGCTCGCCAACGCCCTCGGCGCCGCGATCGGCGCTTCGTTGGCGTGGGTGATCGTGTCTCGAGCGGAGCGTCGACACCGCCGAACCGATCGGACCTAGCCGATCAGTTCCGCACGACCGAGGGCGACCAGGCGTGCTCGACGAAGACCTTCGGCGACGCCGCGCCGTCGACGTCCAGCGCCCACACGTCGGTGTCGCCGGGGGCGTCGTCACGCGGCATCCCGTAGAGGATCGTCTCGTCGTCGAGCCATTCGATCTGGTCGTCGACGTTGCGGGTCTCGGGGAGCAGCCGCACGTCGCCGGTCTTCAGGTCCATGATCGCCGGCGTCCAGTGCACCGTCGGGCCCGACCCCGCCGTGACCTTCTTGAAAGCGATGCGCTTGCCGTCCGGCGAGAGCGACGGGCACTCGACGTCGTCGGCGATCGTCGTGAGTGTCCGTGCCGCCAGGTCGCCCTTGATCAGGTAGGTCTTGCCCTCGAGGGTCATGCCGGCGGTCGCGTAGAACGTGGTGTCGTCGATGAACGTGACACCCCAGAAGTTCCGATCCGTCGGCGCGGACTCCACGCCCTCGCGGATGAACACGAACTCCTCGAGGCTGCCGAAGCTCTCGCCGTCGCGGGTGCGGATCATCGTCTCGGTCGAGAACCCGATCGTCGCATAGGAGTGCCCGGTCACGAACGCGGTCGTGGCGATGAGCTCGCCATCGGCCGAGATGCGCGTGCGGCTCGGGATGCCGGGCAACGGCCACGTGCCGACCTGGGTGGCGTCATTCGCGTAGAGGCTGGCGACGAAGGTGGGCGCGATCCCGCGCTCGGTGCGGAGGCAGACGAACTCGTCATCGACGGCGTCCACGCGGTCGCAGGCGACGTCCGTCACCGCACGCGGGCCCGTCGGATCGTCCAGGGCGACGCTCGCGACGTGGCCGTAGCCCTGGCCGGCCGCGGTGTTCCGGAAGACCAGCCGATCCTGCGCGGCCCACCCGTGGTCGGTGGTCGTCTCCGCGCTGCTGGGAGCGTTCTGGCGGGCCTGGAACTGCTGCCAGGCGAACCAGCCCACGAGAGCCGTGGCCCCGAGCGCCACGATCGACACGCCGATGACGAGCAACCACCTCAGACGTACGCTCACAGTGCACCATCCTCCTCGGCGTCCGAGGACCGCGCGGACGAGGCCGCCCCGCCCGGGGCACCCAGATACGGGCGCAGGAGGATCGCGACGAGCGGGATCGCGACGACGAGCAGCCCCGCGACCACGAGCAGCGACGTCTCGCGACCGAGCGCGAACCAGAGGAACCCGAAGCCCGCCGCGGCGACGAAGCGGGTGAGCGCGACGACGGTCTGTGCGGCGGCGATGCCGGTGCCGCGCGTCTCCGGGGTCGTCAGCTGCGCGGCGAGCGCGGCCAGCACGCCGTCCGTCGCGGCGTAGAAGGCACCGAGGAAGACGAGGCACAGGACGGTCGCGGCGACGTCCGCGACGGGCAGTGCGGCGACGACGTACGCCGCGAGCAGTCCGACGTGGCCGAACACGAACACGCGGGCGCGGCCGATGCGGTCGGCGAGGCGCCCGAGCGGGATGGCGAGCGCGAGGAAGGCCACGTTGGTGCCCACGTAGAGCAGCGGGAACCACTGGGCGGCGAAGTCGCTGCGCGACTGCAGGACGAGATAGACGAAGCCGTCGCCGATCGTGAGGAGGCCGAGGATCCCCGCAGCGGCGAGCACGCGTCGCATCGGGCCCTTGGTGACCACCGCCCAGTCGAAACGCGCGCGCGGAGCGGCCGCCGTGTCGCGGCCGTCGTGCTCGTCGGACGGGGCCTTCGCGCGCGTCCGTACGTTCGGCACGATGAGGACGAGGATGACCACGCCGATCGTCGCGAACGCGAGAGACGCCACGAAGACCGTGTGGAAACCGTCCGGGATCAGCAACAGGATGAAGAAGGCGAGCAGCGGCCCGATGGCCGCGCCGATGTTGTCGAGCGTGCGGTGGACGCCGAAGGACGTGCCGAGGTTGTCGGGACGGGAGGTCGCCGTGATCAGCGCGTCACGCGGGGCGGTGCGGATGCCCTTGCCGATGCGATCGGCGGTGATGACCGCCGTGATGGCCGCGAAACCCGACGCGAAGAGCAGACCTACGCGCGCGACGGCCGCGAGCCCGTAGCCGACGAACGCGACCCACTTCGGCTGATCGTAGCGGTCGGAGGCGTATCCTCCCGCGATGCGGACGAGGGCGGAGACCCCCTGGTAGAGCCCGTCGAGGAAGCCGAAGGCGATCGTCGAGAGCCCGAGCACCCCGGTGATGTAGAGCGGCAGGATCGCGGCGACCGACTCCGAGGAGATGTCGGTCAGCAGCGAGACGATGCCCAGGCTGATGACCGTGGACGAGACGGTGCGGGCGCCCGGTTTCGGTCCCGCGGCCTCACCGTCGGCGGGCGGCGTGTTCGAGAAGGAGATATACACGTGGGATCAGTGGATTCGGATGGCGAGCGTGGGCTATTCGGTGCGGAACGAGCCGAGGATCGTGTAGACGGTGCCCGTCCCCGACTCCGGAGAGAAGGCGAGGGTGAGCGACGTGTGCGGACTCGCGTAGGCCGCGCCGTTCCCGTTCGTCGTGCCCTGGTCGATCAGGCCGAGCTGGGCCCACACGTCGCGATAGTGGGCGACGATGCTCTCCGGCGAGGCATCCGTCCTGGCGACGAGGGTCACCTGCATGACGGAGCCCTCGGTGGCGAGCGCGCTGCTCACGATGTCGGAATCGGGCGCGGGGCCCATGATCTTCGCCGGGAAGCCCTCGACGAGCTTGCGGTTGGCGGTCGCCGACTCGGGCAAGGGCGCCGAGACGAGCGGGGCGGCGACGGGCAGCGGGGGGATCCGGCCGAGGTCGGGGCGTCCCGCTGCCGGATCCTGGACCTCGGAGCCGGTCGTCGGGGTGGCTCCGGGCAGGGGGCCCGCCGTCGGTGTCGCAGACGGGGTGGGTGCCGTGTCGCCGCCCCTACCGGCGGTGGCCAGCCATACGGCGACGACCAGCGCGATGGCGACGACACCGCCGACGAGCCAGAGCACGCGGCGCATCGCCGGCGTCAGCCGTGTGGTGTCAGCATTCTTCTCGGACACGGAGTCGTCTCCGGATACCGTCGGCCGATCGTTCATCGCATCCCCCCAGATGGCGTTTCCTGTTCTCCGTCGAGGAGAGCCGGTCCTTCAAAGATACCGGCCGCACGGAAGCGGCACGGACGTTCTCGGTGTCGCGCGGCCGCAGGCCCTGGTCGACCGCGCTTCTCTCAGAGCCTGACCGCGCGCGAGGAGCGCGGAGGTCGGTGCCTCGTCGCTCGTCACGACGCCTCGCCTCGCGTGGATCGGCGTGTGCTCTCGTCGCGGCCCCAACTGTCGGCCTTGGGCTTCCGGCGTGCGAGCAGGCCCGCGGAGAGCGTGATGACGACGTAGGGAACGGCGGCGAAGACGAGCCGCGGCTCGGGGACGACGACGTCGCGGAACCACGACCACTTGTTCGAACGCCGAACGGAGGCGTTCACGGCTCCCGCATCGGAGGCGTCGCGCATCTGGGCGTTGCCACGACGGACGCGCGTCAGTCGCCTGAGAAGCTGTCTCGTGGTGTGAGGCGCTTCGACGAAGATCTGGACGTCGCGGACCTCGCTCTTCTCGTCCTCGGTGAACTGGGCGTCGAGGAAGAGATCGTCGGCGACGAGGTCGGGGAAGGCGTCGAATCGTCGACGTCCGGCTTCCGACACGGCGATCATCCCTCGGCCGAACAGGCTGTTCCGGAACACCGGCAGCCGTTCGTTGATCGCGAAGTACGCTCTGACAGGCCAAGGGCGGCCCGTCGTGTCGATGCGTCGGCGGGGAGCCACGGCGAGCGGCGCGGGAAGACCGTCGAACCGCGAGAGCACGGCGTCCAGCCCACCAGGAGGGACGACGATGTCTGCGTCGAGGTAGACGCGGGGGAAGCCTGTGGCGATCTCGTCGGCGGCGTTGAGCGCCCCGGGCTTTCCCGGGTCGGGTCGGTCGACGACGACGACTCCTCGACTCGCGGCGATCTCAGCCGTCCGATCCGTGCATCCGTTCGCACTCACGATGATCTCGATCTCGCGGCCACTGCGCTCCGCGAGCAGCGCATCGAGGCACGAGGCGATGACCGCCTCTTCGTTGTGAGCGGCGATGATCACGCTCACCATGTCGTCGTCGATCCGGTCATCGTCTCCCCCTGAGAATCGCGTCAAATCTACCGGGCCGCGGACGGAAGCGGGGAGGGGCCCACGGTCGTCTCACCCACGCGCAGAACGCACGGGGGGAGTCTGGGCTGAGATACGACCGTGGGCCCCGGCTTCACGCCGAGGGTCTCGTACCGACTCAGGCTTCCCCAAGCCTGAGTCAGTACGCGCCCTTGGGAGCGACCATGACCTGGGCGGTACGCCACATGATCATCAGGTCGTTCGTGATCGACCAGTTCTCGACGTAGCGGAGGTCGAGACGGATGCTCTCCTCCAGCGAGAGGTCGCTGCGGCCCGAGACCTGCCATAGTCCGGTGATGCCCGGCTTGATGTACAGGCGACGGAAGATCTTGCCCTGGTAGTCGCTCACCTCACGAGGCAGCGGCGGGCGCGGGCCCACGACGCTCATGTCGCCGGTGAGCACGTTGAAGAACTGGGGCAGTTCGTCGAGCGAGAACTTGCGCAGCACCTTGCCGACGCGAGTGACACGCGGGTCGTCCTTCATCTTGAAGAGCAGCCCGTTGCCCTCGTTCAGCGCCTGCAGCTTGGCGAGCTCCGCCTCGGCGTTGACCTTCATCGTGCGGAACTTGATCATCTGGAACTCGCGGCCGTCGCGGCCGATGCGGGTCTGGTGGAAGAACACCGGACCCCTCGAGTCGAGCTTGATCGCCAGCGCGATGAACGGCGCCACGATGGCGACCGGGATGAGCGCCATCGTCGCGAAGAGGATATCCACGGCGCGCTTGAGGGAGTGCTTGCCGCCCTCGAAGTCGGGAATCGCGACGTGGATGAGAGGGAGCCCGTCGATCGGGCGGAGCGAGATACGCGGACCGGCGACATCGGTCAGGCGGCTGGAAAGAATCAGCTCCGCCGCGGTTCCCTCGAGCTCCCAGCTGAGACGCTTGATGAAGTCAGGGTCGGAGTCGGGCCGGCTCGCGACGATGATCGTGTCGGCGTGCAGCTCCTGGGCGTGCATCGCCGTCCGGCTCATCGCGCCGACCACGGGCACCGTGCGCCCGTCGACGCGGACCGGGCTGATGTCGTCGTCGGAGACGGTCGTCCCGATCACGATGTAGCCGCTCTTGCCGTTCTGGTCGAGGTTGCGGATCACGTACTCGACGTCGTCCCGCGAGCCCGCGACGATCGCACGGGACGCGTAGTGGCCGTAAGCGCGCTGACCGGTGAGCCAGCGCCGCCAAGACCAGCGGCCGACGAGCATCGCGAACAGTCCGATCGGAAGCGCAAACAGCAGTTGCGGCTGGATGCCCTGCCACTGGAAGGCGACGAAGAGCATCGCGAGGAGGCCGAAGGCGAAGCCGGTGGCGTGCGCGACGCGCTTGTACTCGGTGGCGCCCGAGCCGAAGACCTCGGTCGCGCGCGAGTGGTTCAGGCGCAGCATGACGAGCCATGCGAACGCCGTCGCAGCGGCCACGCGGGCGAGCGCCCACACGTCGTGGCCGGCGAGGACGGAGTCCACGCCCGCGGTGGTCGCCGTCGCGGCGAGCACGATCAGCGTGTCGGTCGCGTGCACACGACGCGCATAGCGGCGCTCCCAGCGACGACGGCGCTCGAGCCCCGGCTGCACTCGCGGTGCGGTGGCCGGATCGTACTCTGCACGGACGGCTGCGACACTGCGCTTCGATGCGACGACAGGAGCGTCGACAGCGGTCAGCAACTCTTCGCCCGGCGCAAGCGCGACGCGCGACATTTCCCCAATTGCCATGTTGTTCCCCAGAACATGGACAGAACCGGTTCCCGCCGGCACTGTCGTCCCCAGTGGCGCACACGATTTCCCAGTCGTGCGTGAGGGCCCAGATCCTCACTTACGCCGCGACCATCATACCCAGAAGGTGCGACGTCCGGAAAAACCGATACCGCCTTGCACGACATCCACGGTCAAGGGCCGGTCGTCTCGGCGTGTTTGTGTGGGAACTGTACAAACGGGCGGCCCGCGAGCACCTCGCTCACCGCGGCTCTCGACCAGGCGGGGACGAGGTCCCGCGGGCCGGAGGGCGGGTTGCGGGCGTGCCCGTCGTCCGGGGAACGG
>NZ_JBDIAB010000011.1:0-32330 GCF_039812165.1 Microbacterium sp. | reverse complement strand
TGGCTGATGCGCCGTGTGACATTCGGACTCCTTTGTCGTGCGTGTGAGGGAAGGCGCTGACCATGACGCACATTCGTCAGCCCTGCTGGATAATACCAAATGTCATGACATATACACAAGCAGACCATGCCCTGGCTCGCCGGCTACCAGATCCCGGAAAGCGGCCTGCCCGTCCGTCGGCGGGAGACCGGAATGACCATCCCGAAGAATGTCTTGACAAATACGTCGACGCGCCTCACGATGATTGGTATCTATTTAGGTATCTAACCGAGAGACGAGGATGTCTTGACGACCAGCATCATCATCCCCGAGCCTCCCAAGGGCCGCTCGCGCCGGCGCCGCCGGCACCGGGTGCCCGCCGGGCCGCTCGGCTACCGGCTCCGCACCGCCTGGAGCGATCCGACGAACGCGATCGGCATCCTCGCCCTGATCCTGTTCGCGTACCTGATCGTCGCCCCCGTGGTCTCGTTGCTGACGGACGGCGTCACCGTCAGCCGGCAGGACACCGGGATCACCCAGCAGCCCGAGGGCTCCCTCACGTCGTACTACCTGTGGCGCGTGCTCGTCTCGCCCCAGGCGCACGCGATCTTCTGGGGGCCGCTGGTGAACACGCTCGTGATCGCGGTGGGCAGCGTCGTGCTCGCCCTCGTGATCGGGTTCGGTGCGGCGTGGCTGCTCGTGCGCACCGACATGTGGGGCCGGAAGTGGTTCGCCACCGCGCTCATCGTGCCGTACATGCTGCCCGCGTGGACGTTCGCCCTCGCGTGGCTGACGATGTTCAAGAGCCGCTCGACCGGCGGACAGGCCGGATGGCTCGAGGCGATCGGCATCACGGTGCCCGCATGGCTGTCGTACGGGCATCTGCCCATCATCCTGATCTTCGCGATCCACTTCACGCCGTTCGTGATCCTCCTGGTCGGCAACGCCCTCAAGCGCTTCGACTCGACGCTCGAGGAGTCGTCGCGCATCCTCGGCGCCTCGCGCCTGCGGACGGCCGCGACGATCGTCGTGCCGATCCTGCGGCCGTCGCTCATCTCGGCGATCACGCTGATCCTCGCGAAGGTGCTCGGCGAGTTCGGCGTCGCCTACGTGCTGGGCCTCCCCGCCAACATGAACGTGCTCGCCACCAGCCTCTACCGCAGCATCTACAGCAACCAGCCCGGCACGGCATCCGTCATCGTGGGCGCGATCGTGCTCATCGGCGCGATCTCGCTCTGGGTGGACATCCACTTCCTCCGCGAGGCGAAGCGGTTCGTCACGATCTCGGGCAAGAGCGGCTCGTCGGGCGCCGTGTCGCAGCTCGGCCGCACGCGAGGTCTCGCCACGGCCGCGTGCGCGGTGCTCTTCACGCTCAGCGTCGCGGTGCCGCTCACGGTGCTCACGCTCTCCACCGTGATGCGCGTTCCGGGACGGTTCACGCCCGACAACTTCACGCTCGAGTACTGGGTCGGAACGGGGCTGCAGACCATCGGCTTCCCCAACGGCATCCTGCTCAACGCCGACGTCTGGCAGGCCGCGTGGAACAGCTTCTGGATCGTCGGGCTCGCCTCGATCCTCGCGGGCTTCGTGGGCCTGATCGCCGGCTACGTGATCGTGCGCTCGTCGTCGCGCGCCCTCTCCGGCACGCTCCGGCAGATGCTGTTCTTCCCCTACCTCGTGCCGGGCATCGCGTTCGCCGCCGCCTACCTCTCGCTCTTCGCGGTGCAGCGCGGCCCGATCCCGGCCCTCTAGGGCACGGCGGCGCTGCTGGTGCTCATCTACTTCACCGAGCAGATGCCGTTCGCCTCGCGGGCCGGCATCTCGGCGATGATGCAGCTCGGCCCCGAGCCAGAGGAGGCGGCGCGCATCGCCGGCGCTCGGTGGTTCCACCGCTTCCGCACGATCGTGCTGCCCGTGCAGAAGAGCGCCGTCGCGACCGGCATGCTCATGTCGTTCATCTCCGGCATCAAGAGCCTGAGCCTCGTCGTGGTGCTCGCCGTGCCGGGCCTCGACGTGCTCACCACGCTGTCGATCCGGCTGCTCGACGTCGGCTACACGCAGGCCGGCAACGGCGTCGTCCTGGTCGTCTCGGCCGTCGCCTTCCTCGGCACCTACACCGTCCAGAAACTCATGAAGACCGACCTCGCCCGCGGACTAGGAGCGTAACCCCATGCCCACGATCACCCTCGACCGGGTCGTCAAGAACTACGGGACCGAGGTCCCCGCCGTCGGCGGGCTCGACCTGCAGATCGACGACGGCGACTTCATGTGCCTGCTCGGCCCCTCGGGCTGCGGCAAGACGACCACCATCCGCATGATCGCGGGGCTGGAGAACGTCACCTCCGGCGCGATCTCGATCGGCGACCGCGTCGTCGACGAGCCCGCCGCGCGGCGCTACGTGCCCGCCGAGCGCCGCAGCCTCGGCCTCGTCTTCCAGAGCTACGCACTGTGGCCGCATCTCACGGTCGCCGACAACGTCGAGTACGGCCTCAAGCTGCGCAAGCTCGACAAGGCGACGCGCAACCGGCGCGCCGCGGAGGTGATGGGCTCGCTCGGCATCGCCGAGTATCGCGACCGCTACCCGGCCCAGCTGTCCGGCGGCCAGCAGCAGCGCGTCGCGCTCGCACGCATGCTCGCGGTGCGGCCCGACACGATGCTGTTGGACGAGCCGCTGTCGAACCTCGACTCGCGGCTGCGCCTCGAGATGCGTGCCGAGCTCAAGCGCATCCACCAGGAGTCGCGCTCCACGATCGTCTTCGTGACCCACGACCAGTGGGAGGCGATGACGCTCGCCACGCGCGTCGCGGTCATGCTGCACGGCGACCTGCAGCAGGTGGGGACGCCCCTGGACATCTACGACCGGCCGGCCAACCGGTTCGTCGCGGGCTTCCTGGGCGTGCCCCCGATCAACTTCTTCGAGTACACGCCGGTCGCTCCCGACGCGGCCCAGACCCTCGCGTTCGTGCAGGGCGCGGTGCCCGCCGGCACCGAGCTCGGGTCGCTCGGCATCCGGCCCGAGGCGCTGCGCGTCGAGGCGGCGGACGCCCCGCCCAGGGACGGCGTGGAGCTGCGCGGCACGATCGCCTCGATCATGCCGACCGGCGGCAGCTGGACCACGGACGTCGTGGTCGAGGGACGCCACGTCTACACGACGTCGTCGCAGCCCGGCGTCGTCCGCCCCGGCGACGACGTCGTGCTGCAGGCACCCAGGACCGCGCTGCACGTCTTCGACCGCGCCGGCGACCGTGTCGAGGTGACGGCATGAACGCCGCGCAGAGCATCGCCCTGTCGGAGATCGCGCGGCGCGCCGCCCTCGGCGGCGGAGCCGTCGCCCTCGCCGGCTTCCGCACCGAGGGTCTCGCGGCCGACGAGAAGGCCGACTTCCACGACCTCGTGACCGAGTACGACCGGCGCAGCGAGGAGCGCGTCCGCGAGATCATCGAGCGCGAGGCGCCCGGATCGGTGATCGTGGGCGAGGAGGGCGGCGTGACCGGCGACGGCGAGGTCACCTGGTACATCGACCCGATCGACGGCACGTCGAACTTCGCGCGCGGCATCGCCCTGTGGGGCGTGTGCGTGGCGGCGGCCGTGGACGGCGAGGTCGTTGCCGGCGTCGTCTACGACCCGGTCGCCGACCACGTGTTCCAGGCCGACGCGCGCGGCGCGTTCCTCAACGGCGCGGCGCTCACCGCGCGCGGGCAGACGCGGCCGCAGCGTGCGACCATCCTGGCCTCGTTCCCGCTCCCCCGCGACCTCGTGCACTTCAAGGAGCGCGCCCTCGAGGCGTACGCCGAGCTCGAGCTCGACTACGCGGCCGTACGCGACTTCGGCAGCAGCGCGATCTCGCTGTGCCACGTGGCCGCCGGCTGGGCCGACGCCACGTTCGCGTTCGAGGCCAACCCGTGGGACGTCGCCGCGCCCGCCTTCATCCTGCGCGTCGCCGGCGGGCAGTACCGCACGTACGGCGGCGGCGAACAGCTGCAGGAGCGGTCCGACCATCTCCACCGGCACTACTTCGGAGCCGTCCGCGACGCCGACTTCCCCCTCATCGACGTCATCATGCGCGAGCAGAGCCTGCGCCCGGTGCCGTCCCTGGCCACCGTCACCCAATGAACCCGATCGAAAGGAACCATCCGATGTCCATCCGACCCGACACGCGAGCCACCGCCGGCTCGTTCCGTCGCACCGTCGCCGTCTCCACGCTCGCCCTCGTGGCGGTGGGACTCGCCGCGTGCGCCCCTCCCGCCGCGAGCGGCGACGCCCAGCTCGACGCGATCGAACGCCCCGAGCTCGCACCCGACGAGACCGCCGACGGCTTCGACCTCGACGCGCTCGTCGCCGCCGCCCAGAAGGAGGGCCCCATCACCGTCTACGACGAGACGGGCAAGGTCGTGTCCATCGCCGAGGCCTTCACCGCCAAGTACGGCATCCCGGCGACCGGCGTGAAGATCGAGACGAACGTCCTCGACAAGGTGTCGAAGGAGAGCGCCGCGAACAACGTCATCGGCGACGTCGTGGCCACCTCCGAGGTGCCCGGCGTGTACGCGGAGCTGCTGCAGGACGGCATCCTCACCAACTGGGTGCCCGGCGACATGTACGACACGCTGCCCGAGGTGGCGACGTACCCCCTCCTCTCCAGCGACAACCAGATGATCTGGACCTACAACTCCGAGGTGTACGGCGACACGTGCCCGGTGGAGAACATCTGGGAGCTCACCGACGCCGACTGGAAGGGCAACGTGGCCATCCCCGACCCCGAGAGCCGCACCGTCTTCACGACGGCCTGGAACCAGGCCGCGCGCGACCATGCCGACGAGTTCGCCGCGGCGTACGAGGAGCACTACGGCGAGAAGCTCGAGACCGACCAGCCCACCGCCGTGCACGAGTGGGTCTCGCGCCTGGCGAAGAACTCACCGGCCATCTTCAAGAACGACGAAGAGGTCTCGGATGCCGTCGGCGCGCCCGGCCAGCAGAAGCCGCCGTTCGGGCTGATGTGGGCCGCGAAGTACCGCAACAACGCCGAGAAGGGCTACTCGAACGCGCCCTGCGCGGGACTCGTGCCGTTCGCCGGCGCCTCCACGCCGCAGACGCTCGCGTACGCGACGAAGACGAAGAGCCCCAACGCGGCGAAGCTCTACATCCACTTCGCCACCTCGCAGGAGGGCATGGAGTTCATCATGCCGGACGGCAAGTCGTCGTTCTCGAGCCTCGTGGCACCGCCGAGCGATCCGCACGGCGTCTTCGCGATGAAGGACGACGGTGAGTTCCAGCCGTTCAACACCGAGTACCTGCAGGACGACTACACCAACACGGTCACCTGGCAGGACCTCTGGCGCAGCGCACGCTGACGCCGCGCGGCGAGGCCGCACCGGGCAGCATCCCGGTGCGGGCCTCGCCGTCCGCGTCCCGTCGCGGGCCGACGTCCGCGGCGAGCGAGGCCTCTTTCCTACACTGGTCGGATGAGGGGGGCGCGATGACCGGGGAACGCACGATGGTGGCCTTCGACGAGGTGTTCACGCCGATCACCCCGACCAGCCGCGCTCCGCGCTACGCGCAGGTCATCGCCCAGATCGAGACCGCCATCCGCCGCGGGCTGCTCACCGAAGGCCTCTACCTCCCCCCCGAGCGCGACCTCTGCGACGGCTTCGGCGTCGCCCGCACGACGCTCCGCCGGGCCATGGGCGAGCTCGAGGAGCGCGGCGCCGTCTCGCGCACGCGCCGCCGCGGCACCCGCATCGAGGGCGCCGCGGCCATCGACTACCACCCGGCCACGTCGCACACGATCTTCGAGCTCATCACCGCCAGCCACCGCCAGCCGAAGTCGACGGTCGAGGTCTTCGAGCACGTCACCGCCGACGCGGGCATCGCCCAGCTGACCGGCTTCCGCATCGGCACGCCGCTCGTGTGGATGGTGCGCGACCGCTCCGCGAGCGACGTGCCCGTCGCGCGCCTGGAGAACTATGTGATCGCCGAGGCGGTGTCGTTCGGGGGCGACGAGCTGATCGACGCGAGCCTCGACGTGAAGCTCACCGCGCACGGCTGGACGAGCGAGCGCATCGAGTACGAGCTGGAGGCGATCCTCGTCGACGAGACCCTCGACCAGTTCATGCGCGTGCCGGTGGGCACCCCGGTGCTCCGCGAGCACCGGCGCGCGTTCGTGGCCGGCGAGATGTTCAACTACTCGCGCAACACCTACCACCCGGTCAACTACCGCATCCACGGCTTCGTCGACCGCTGAGGCCTCCACTGTCCACGACAGGCCGCATCACGTCTGCATCATTCATGATGCTAACCTGAGCGCATGCGAACCACCGTGGATCTGCCGCCCGCCGCGCACGAACGCGTGCGTGCGCTGGCGGCTTCGCGCCATCAGTCCATGTCCCGCGTCATCGCCGATCTCACCCTGCACGGACTGGCACAGCTCGACATCGCGATCGAGTACTCCAGGGACCCCCGGTCGGGACTCCCCGTCATCGCGATCGGTCAGCCCGTGACGGCCGAGGACGTCGCGCGCGCTCTGGACGACGAGTGACCCGCTACCTGCTCGACGCCAATGCGCTGATCGCGCTGACCATCGCCGATCACGTCCACTTCGATCGTGCGAGCATGTGGTTCGCGAGCGTGACACATGCCGCCCTCTGCCCGGTCGTGGAAGGCGCGCTCGTGCGATACCTGGTGCGCGTGGGAGTCGCGGTCGCGACGGTCCAGCCCCTGTTGCGCGCGCTGCACGACGACCCGAGGCTCGATTTCTGGGCGGACGACCTCTCCTATGCCGACGTCGACCTGACCCACGTGGTCGGCCATCAGCAGGTCACAGACAGCTACCTCGTCGCACTGGCCGTCGCCCACGGGGGGCGTCTCGCCACATTCGACCGTGGGCTGGCCGAAGCGCTGCCCGAGGGAGCCTTCCTCATCCCCGATCCCGGCGCGGATCACCTCGCGTAGCGCGCGGTCTCAGCCGATGAGCTCGCGCAGGCGCGCGAGCTGGAAGCGCGAGACCTCGTCGGCGGCCTCGTCCTCGGCGAACACGTTCGAGACGATCAGCGCGTCCTCGCGGTCGAGGTAGCCGACCTGCCGCAGCGTCGTGAACAGCTCGTCCCAGTCGACGTCGCCGTCGCCGATGCGCAGGTGCTGGTGCACGCGCGACGGGTTACCGGGCGGGTTGGAGATGTAGCGCAGGCCGTGCGAGCGACGGTGGTCGAACGAGTCGGCCGTGTAGACGGCGCCGAGGCGGTCGCCGATCTCCGGCAGGAGCGTCGTCGCGCGGTCGCCGTAGTGGAAGGTGTGGGATGCCACGTACACGAAGCCCACGGCATCCGAGTCGAGGCCGCGCAGCACGCGCCACGCCTCCAGGCCGTCCTCGACGAAGTCGTCGGGGTGCGGGTCGACGTTCAGCCGCAGCCCCTCGGCCTCGACGAGCGGGAGGAGCTCCTCCATCGACCGGTAGAACGCGGCCTCCGAGTCCTCGGACCGCTCCGGACGGCCGGAGAACTCGGTGTTGATCACCGGCACCTCCAGCTCCACCGCGAGCTCGACGATGCGCCGGTAGTTGCGCACCGCGGCCTCGCGCTGCGGCTCGTCGGGCCACGAGATGCGCTGCACGGGGAGGACCGCGGGGATCGAGACCCCGGCATCCCGCGCCGCCTTCTTGAGCTTCGCCACGAGGGCGCGATCGGCCTTCGGGTACCGGAAGAACGGCGAGAAGTCCGCGTGCGGCGTGAGCTGCAGGTGCTCGTAGCCCAGCCGCGCGGCGACCTCGGGGAACTCGAGCAGGCCGAAGTCGTGGTGGTAGGGGGTCGGGTCGAGGGCGATGCGCACCATCGGGCAGTCTCCTTGTCGGCGGGTCGGGCGGCTCAGGCGTAGAACGCAGGGCGGTCGGGGGCCTCGACGGGGACGACGCCGCCGTGGTGGAGCGCCTCCAGGCCCGCCTCGCAGCACAGGGCGGCGAGGTAGCCGTCCCACGCGTTCGGCCCGTCGACGAGGCGCCCGTCGCGCACGGCGTTCACCCACCGCTGGATCTGCGTGTCGTAGGCGGCGGCGAAGCGCGTCGTGAACGACACGTGCTCGTCGACCGCGAACCGGCCGTCGCGCCACGACTGCAGGCCCGACGGCTCGCCGATGCGCGCGATGCCCTTCTCGAACACGGCCTCGGTGGCGACTTGGTAGCCGAACTGTGCGCTCACGTTCATCTCGACGTCGACGAGCACGCCATTCTCCAGCTCCATGAGCACGAGGATGGGCTCGCGCAGGTGCGCCGGCGACAGCGAGTTGCGGCGGCCGTACTTGACCTCGACCGAGGTGACCCGCGCGCCGCCGAGCCACGGCACGACGTCGAACTCGTGCACGACCGAGTCGTAGATGAGCATGTCCTGCGTGTACGAGTCGGGCACCGACGGGTTGCGGTGCGCGCAGTGCAGCATCATCAGCGCGCCCGACTCGCCCGAGGCGATCAGGCCGCGGAGCGCCTCGTATCCGGCGTCGAAGCGGCGCATGAAGCCCACCTGGATGTGCGGGCGGTCGAGCTGCATCTCGCGCTGCACGATCTGCCATGACGATGCGGACGTGTCGGTCAGCGGCTTCTCGCACAGGATCGGCAGGCGCGCCTCGAGCGCGGGCACGAGCACCGGCGCGTGGAACTGCCCGGGGGTCGCGATGAGCACGGCATCCACCGCGTCGGCGGCGATGGCGTCCTCGATGCGCGTGAACGCCTGCGCGCCGGGCGCGTCGGCGGCCGCGGCGGCGGCACGGCCCGCGTCGGGCTCGACGATCGCCGAGACGACGGCGCCCGAGACGCGGTTCGTGATGCGCTGCACGTGGTCGGCGCCCATGCGGCCGGCGCCGACGATGCCGACGCGGAGGTCTTCAGTCATGGTGTTCCCCTGTTCGAGATGTGGATGCCGTCGGGTGCCCGGTCGTCACCGCAGCCGGGCGAGGTGCGTGCAGCCGAAGATGTGCTCGCGCGTGCGCGTGGCGATCGGGAACGGCCGGTCGACCTCGCAGCCGTACATGTCCTGCTCGACGATCGCGAAGACGTCGGGGTCGATCGCGGCGACCGCCTCGATGACCGGGCCGAGATCGGGCACGCCGTGGGGCGGCTCGATCATGATGCCCTGGGTGACGGCATCCGCGAAGGGCACGTCGTTCTTCAGCACGTCGAACAGCAGCGACGGGTCGACCTGCTTGAGGTGCAGGTAGCCGATGCGCGACGGACGCTCCTCGATGAGCTTCACGTTGTCGCCGCCGTAGTAGGCGAAGTGGCCGGTGTCGAGGCACAGGTTGGTGTAGCGCGGGTCGGTCTCGTCGAGGAAGCGGTTGACCTCGCGCGTGGTGCCGATGTGGCTGTCGGCGTGCGAGTGGAACTGCTGCTTGACGCCGAACTCCTCGAGGAGCGCCTTGCCGAGCCGGTCGTGGCCAGCGGCGAGCTTCGCCCACTGCTCGTCGGTGAGGGTGCGCGCCTCGAGCACCTCGCTCGTGGCGTCGCTGCGCCACAGGTCGGGGATGACGACGAGGTGCTCGGCGCCGAGCTTCGAGGCGAGGCCGGCGACCTTCAGCGCCTGGTCCCACGCGCGCTGCCACTGGTCGTCGCCCTTGTGGAAGCCGGTGAAGACCGTGCCGGCCGACAGCTTCAGCCCGCGGGTGCCGAGCTCGTCCTCGAGCTGGTGCGGGTCGGTCGGGAGGTACCCGTACGGGCCCAGCTCGATCCACGTGTACCCGGCCGCGACGACCTCGTCGAGGAAGCGCTGCCACGGCACCTGACCCGGGTCGTCGGGGAACCACACGCCCCATGAGTCGGGGGCCGTTCCGATGCGCAGTCCCGGGTTCGCGTCTGCCATGACTTCCTCTCGACGCCGCGTCCGCACGGCCGGTTCGTGGGCTTATTTGATAAGACAATAGGTCCATTTTAGACCTTGCGCGGCGCGGTTCCGCAAGGGATCGCGGCGCTTCGTCGGAGATCGGCACCGGGTCGGACGAAACCCGCGGCATGCGTCCGACGAACGGCCGATCTCCGACGAACGGCCACGACGCTCAGCCGAGGAGCGGGCGCTGCGCGGCGACCAGCTCCTCGTACTCGGCGCGGGCCTGCTGAGTGGCATCCAGAGTGGAGACCTCCGCGACCGGCACGTCCCACCAGCCCGCGCCGTCCGGCGCGTAGATCAGCGGGTCGCTGTTGAGGTGGATGAACGTCGACCGATCGGATGCCTTCGCGTCGGCGATCGCCGCCTTGAGCGCGTCGATCGCACCGGCGCCCGGCTCGATCTCGATGACGTCGAGCCCGTAGCTGCGCGCGTTCATCGCGAGGTCGACGGGCAGCACGTCCTCGCCCTGGAAGTTGCGGGCCCGCGGGTCGTACGCGCGGTACCAGGTGCCGAAGCGCTCCGACCCGACCGTCTCGGACAGATGCCCGATCGAGGCGTAGCCGTGGTTCTGCAGCAGGACCACGATGATCTTGATGCCCTCGGCCACCGCCGTGACGAGCTCGGAGCTCAGCATGAGGTACGAGCCGTCGCCCACCATGACGACGACGTCGCGGTCCTCTCCCGACGCGAGCGCGCCGCGCTTGACGCCCAGCCCGCCGGCGATCTCGTAGCCCATGCACGAGTACGCGTACTCCACGTGGTAGCCGAGCGGATCGCGCACGCGCCACAGCTTGTGCAGGTCGCCCGGGAGCGAGCCGGCCGCCTGCACGATGACGTCCTCGGGCGCCGTCGCCGACTGCACCGCGCCGATGATCTCCGGCTGCCCGGGCAGCGCCAGCCCCGACGGGGCGAACGCCTCGTCGACGACGGCATCCCACTCGGCCTTCTCGCGCGCGACGCGCTCGGCGTACGCCGCGTCGACGCGGTGGCCGGCGAGCTCGGCCGACAGGGCCACGAGGGTCTCGCGCGCGTCGGCGATGACGGGCAGCTGCGAGCCGTGCTTGTAGGCGTCGAACGCGGCGACGTTGACGTTGACGAACACGACATCCGGGTTCTGGAAGGCCGTGCGCGAGGCGGTCGTGAAGTCGCTGTACCGCGTGCCGACGCCGATCACGACGTCGGCCTCGGCGGCGAGCCGGTTCGCGGCGAGCGTGCCGGTGGCGCCGATGCCGCCGAGGTTCTGCGGGTGGTCCCACGCGAGCACGCCGCCGCCGGCCTGCGACGTGCCGACCGGGATGCCGGTGGCCTCGACGAACGCGCGCAGCTCGTCCTCGGCCGAGGAGTACAGCACGCCGCCGCCCGCGACGACGAGCGGCCGCTTCGCCCCGCGGATCGCGGCGACCGCGCGCGCGAGCGGCCCGCGCTCGGGAAGCGGCCGGCGCAGGTGCCACTCGCGGTCCTGCAGGAACTCGACCGGCACGTCGATCGTCTCGGCCTGCACGTCCTCGGGGAGCGCGATCGTCACGGCGCCGGTCTCGGCGGGATCGGTGAGCACGCGCATCGCGGCGAGCGCGATCGAGTACAGCTGCTCGGGCCGCTGCACGCGGTCGAAGAACTTCGAGAGCGGTCGGAAGGCGTCGTTGACGGTGAGCCCGATGTCCCACGGCTGCTCGAGCTGCTGCAGCACCGGGTCGGCGACGCGCGTGGCGAACGTGTCGCTCGGCAGCAGCAGCGCCGGGAGCCGGTTGGTGGTCGCGAGCGCGGCACCCGTCAGCATGTTGGTGGCGCCGGGGCCGACCGAGGCGGCCGACGCGAACGTGGCCCGGCGGCGGTGCATGCGCGCGAACCCGACGGACTGGTGCACCATCGCCTGCTCGTTGCGCGCCTGGTGGTACGGCATGAGGTCGGGCTGCTCGGCGTTGAACTGCTTGAGCGCCTGGCCGATGCCGGCGACGTTTCCGTGACCGAAGATGCCGAACATCCCGGGGATCGTGCGCTCCCGGATGTCGCCGTCGACGGTCCACTGGTGGGCGAGGAACTCGACCAGCGCCTGGCTGACCGTCATCCGCTTGGTCTGCGCCATCTCAGCGCACTCCTTCCTGCGTGTAGGGCAGCCGGGAGTCGAGCTCCTGCCCCGCCCAGCTGTCGCGCACCCACGCGTGCGCGGGGTCGTCGCTGATGAGCCACACCCGGTCGGGGTCGGGTCCGGCCATGACGTTGAGGTAGTACAGGTCGTAGCCGGGGGCGGCCACGGCGGGGCCGTGGTAGCCGTACGGCACGAGCGCGATATCGCCGGTGCGCACCATCGCGTTGATGTCGATGTCGCCCGCGGGCGACGAGTAGGTCGAGAACATCCCGAACGCGGATGGTGCGGCATCCCCGTTCCCGCCCGTGCGCGCCGGCGCGGCCTCGAAGTAGTAGATCTCCTCGAGGCGCGACTCGTGGCCGGGCACGTGCTCGTCGTGCTTGTGCGGCGGGTACGACGACCAGTTCTCGGCCGGAGTGAGCACCTCGCACACGATGAGGCGCGCGGCGTCGAGCGCCTGCGGCGTGCCGAAGTTGTGCACCTGACGGCTCGACGCGCCCGCGCCGCGCAGCTCGACCGGCGTGCCCGCGGCCGGGATGTGCCGGGTCGGGCGCACGTCGCTCGTGGGCGACGTCGCCACCGCGACGCGGCCGGTGCCCGTGATCGTCGCGGTCGCCGCGGCGGAGAGGTACAGCACGTCGGTGGGGCCGTCGAACACCGACGCCCGGCCGGCGAGGACGGTCTCGGCCGTCTCGCCGGCCTCGGTGCGCGTCACGGTGAACGAGCCCGCGAGCGGCACGACGATGCGCTCGACGCCCGGCTCGTCGAGGGCGAGCTCGTCGCCCTCGGCGAGCACGCCGACGCGGATGCCGGTGTGCGCCCAGCCCGGCGTCGTGTGGTCGACGACGCTCTCCCAGCCGTCGCGCGCGAGCGCGCCGCGGCGATGGAACCAGCGGTTGTCGGTCATTCTCGTCCCTCCGGATCGCAGCGCCCCGTCCCGCGACGCTCGCGACGACCGATGGAGCCGGTCGCCGAGCGAGGCGCGGACCGCCGGGACGGGACGCGATCGTGCGCTCAGTCGTTCTGCGGGAACCCGAGGTCGATGCCGCCGTGCGTGGCCGGGTCGAGCCAGCGGCTCGTGATCGCCTTCTCGCGCGTGAAGAAGTCGAACCCGTGCACGCCGTACGCCTTGGCGTCGCCGAACAGCGAGGCCTTCCAGCCGCCGAACGAGTGGTACGCGACCGGCACGGGGATCGGCACGTTGATGCCGATCATGCCGACCTGGATCTCGTTCTGGAAGCGCCGCGCGGCACCGCCGTCGTTGGTGAAGATGGCCGTGCCGTTGCCGAACGCGCCCGAGTTGATGAGGTCGACGCCCTCGGCGAAGGTGCTCACCCGCACGATCGAGAGCACCGGGCCGAAGATCTCCTCCTGGTACGCGCGCGACGTCGTGGGCACCTTGTCGAGCAGCGTCGGGCCGAACCAGAAGCCGTCCTCGTGGCCCTCGACCGTGAAGCCGCGGCCGTCGACGACGATCTCGGCGCCGTCGGCCTCGGCGATGTCGACGTACGAGTGCACCTTGTCGCGGTGCACGCCCGTGATGAGCGGGCCCATGTCGGGATCGGTGACCCCGTTGCCGATGCGCAGGCGCGCGATCCGCTCGGTGATCTTGCCGATGAGCTGGTCGGCGACGGGCTCGACCGCCAGCACGACCGAGATCGCCATGCAGCGCTCCCCCGCCGCGCCGTACCCGGCGTTGATCGCCTGGTCGGCGACGAGGTCGAGGTCGGCGTCGGGCAGCACGAGCATGTGGTTCTTCGCGCCGCCGAGCGCCTGCACGCGCTTGCCGTGCTTGGACGCCGTCTCGTAGATGTACTGCGCGATCGGGGTCGACCCGACGAACGAGATCGACTGCACGGTCGGGCTCGTCAGCAGCCCGTCGACGGCGAGCTTGTCACCCTGCAGCACGGTGAACACGCCGTCGGGGAGCCCGGCCTCCTTCCACAGCCGCGCGATCCACAGCGCCGCGGACGGATCCTTCTCGCTGGGCTTGAGCACGACCGCGTTGCCGGCGGCGATCGCGATCGCGAAGAACCACATCGGCACCATGACCGGGAAGTTGAACGGGCTGATGACGCCGACGACGCCCAGGGGCTGCTTGAGCGAGTAGACGTCGATGCCGGTCGAGACGTTCTCGGAGTAGGCGCCCTTGATGAGGTGCGGGAACCCGCACGCGAGCTCGACGACCTCCTGGCCGCGCAGGATCTCGCCCATGGCGTCGGAGAGCACCTTGCCGTGCTCGGCGGTGACGATCTCGGCGAGCTCGCCCTTGCGCGCGTTCAGCAGCTCGCGGAACGCGAACAGCACCGCCTGGCGCTTGGCGATCGAGTAGTCCTTCCACAGCTCGTAGCCGCGCTGGGCGGACTCGATCGCCGCGGCGACCTCGTCCTCGTCGGCGAGCGCGACGCGGCCCGAGACCTGGCCGGTCGCGGGGTTGTAGACGGGCGCGGTGCGGCCGCTCTGCGACGCGCGCGCGGCGCCGTCGATCCAGTGCGGGATCACGCGGACGTCGGCGTCGGCGGGTGCGTCTGCGGTCATGGTGGTGGTGTCGGTGCTCATTGCTCTCACTCCGATCAGGGGTTCGGGGATGCCGTCAGGTCAGGTCGCGGTGGACGAGTCGGGCGGCGGTGTCGACGGCGGCGGCGACGTCGTCGTCGGGCGGGTAGAGGAGGGTGCGTCCGACGGTGAGACCGCGGACGCCGGGCAGGGCGAGCGCGCCCTCCCACGCGGCGAACGTCTCGTCGGGGTGCACGCCGGGGTCGCCGCCGAGCAGCAGCGTCGGCATGGTGGTCGCCGCCATGACGCGCTCCATGTCGTCGACGACGGGCAGCTTCATCCACGTGTACGAGCTGTCGGCGCCGAGGCCGGCGGCGATCGCGATCGAGAGGATCACGGCATCCGTCGACAGGTCGTTGACGATGCGGCCGTTCTGCCACGTGCTCATGAACGGCTCGAGCATGATCGGCAGCCCCGCCTCGGCGGCGGCGGTGACCGCGTGGGCGGTGGCCTCGAGCGTCGCGGCCGTGCCCGGGTCGGCGAGGTTGACGCGCACGAGGGTCTTGGCGAAGTCGATGCCGGACGCCGCCATCCCGGCCACGTCGTAGGCCGTGTAGCGGTCGTCCATCTCGAACGCCGCGCCGCGCAGGCCGCCGCGGTTCATCGAGCCGACCACGACCTTGTCGTCGAGGAGGCCGAGGGCGGCGAGGTCGTCGACGATGTCGGGCGTGCCCAGCACGCCGTCGACGCCGGGTCGGCTGAGCGCGATCGCGAGGCGGTCGAGCAGGTCGTAGCGGTCGGCCATCGCGGTCGGGTTCGCGCCGACGGCGAGCGCGCCGCGCGCCGGGTGGTCGGCGGCGACGATGAACAGCCGCCCGTCGCCCCGGAGGATGTCGCGACGGGCGCGGTCGCGGAGCGCCTCGCGCACGCCCTGCGGGCGGAACGCGCGCAGGTCGCGGAGCCGGTCGAAGTCGGCGGGCTGCAGCAGGGAGGCTCCCATGTCAGGCTCCCTTCGTCAGGATCTCGTCGACCTCGGCCTCGGAGGGCATCGCCGTCGAGCACTCGATGCGCGTCGCCACGAGGGCGCCGGCCACGTTCGCGAACCGGAGGATCCGCTCCAGCCCCCAGCCTTGCAGGAGACCGTGGCACAGCGCACCCCCGAACGCGTCGCCGGCGCCGAGTCCGTTGACGACGTCGACGAAGTGCGGCGGCACGACGATGTGCTCGTCGGCGGTCTTGGCGAGCACTCCGCGGGGCCCCTGCTTGACGATCGCGAGCTCGACGCCGCGCTCTAGGAGCGCATCCGCGGCGCGCTCGGGCTCGGTCTCGCCGACCGCGACCTCGCACTCCTCGCGGTTGCCGACCGCGACCGTGACGTGGTCGAGCGCGCGGGTGATCTGCGCCGTGGCATCCTGCGGCGCCGCCCAGAACATCGGGCGGTAGTCGAGGTCGAGGATCGTGTGGCGCGCACGGCCGCGGGTCTCGAGCGCGGCGAACTGGGTGCCGCGGCTCGGCTCCTGGCTGAGGCCGGTGACGGTCGACCACAGGATGCCGGCGTCGCGCACGGCGGCCGGGTCGAGCTGGTCGACCGAGATCTCCAGATCCGGCGCCTTCGGCTCGCGGTAGAAGTAGAGCGGGAAGTCGTCGGGCGGGAAGATCTCGCAGAACGTGACGGGCGTCTTGTAGGTGTGGTCGGTCGCGACGTAGCGGTTGTCGACGCCCAGGCGCGTGAGCTCGGCGAGCAGGTAGCGGCCGAACGGGTCGTCGCCCACGCGCGAGACGAGCGCGACGTCGTGGCCGTAGCGGGCTGCCGCCACCGAGACGTTCGCCGCGCTGCCGCCGAGGTACTTTCCGAACGACGTGACGTCCTCGAGCCCCACCCCGATCTGGAGCGGATAGACGTCGACGCCCAGACGGCCGATGGCCAGGACCTCCGGCGCTCGCGTGGGGCTGGTCATCTCGTGCGCACCTCCCGGGATGCCTCGCCATGATGCATCCATCTTTGTCTTAACAATATCACAACGAGGGCCTCCCGCAACCGTGTCGACGACCCGGTGAGAGCCTCGTCGCACGGCCGACAAGGCCGATAGGATTGTCGTGACAAGAGGCGGAACTCTCATCCCTTCCGACTCAGGGGGAGCACACGATGGCGACCGATCAGCCGGTCTGGCCCGACCACCTGTTCGCCGATCTCGACCGCACCGGTCCCGTCCCCCTGTACTACCAGGTCTCGCGGCGACTGGAGGCGGCCATCCGCTCGGGCGAGGTGCCCCCGGGGGTCCGGCTCGAGAACGAGATCGCGATCGGCGAGCGCCTCGGCCTGTCACGGCCCACGGTGCGCCGCGCGATCCAGGAGCTCGTCGACAAGGGACTGCTGGTGCGGCGGCGCGGCGTCGGCACGCAGGTCGTGCAGGGCCAGGTGACCCGGCCGGTCGAGCTGACGAGCCTCTACGAGGACCTGCAGAGCACCCACCACCAGCCGGCCACGCGCGTGCTGGCGCTCGAGGTGACGGCGGCCTCCGACGCGATCGCCGAGCGCCTCGGCGTCGAGCCGGGCTCGTCGGTCGTCCGCGTCCGCCGGCAGCGCAGCACCGACGGGGCTCCCGTGGCGGTGCTGGAGAACTACCTGCCCGGCGAGTTCGCCGACATCACCGGCGAGCAGCTGGAGGAGCGCGGGCTCTACCAGCTGCTGCGCGCGCGGGGCGTCGCCATCCGCATCGCCCACCAGCGCATCGGCGCACGCCGCGCGCACGACGACGAGGGCGAGCTCCTCGGCATCGACCACGACGGTCCGGTGCTCACGATGGAGCGCACGGCGTACGATGCGTCGGGCCGCGCCATCGAATACGGCGTGCACTGCTATCGCCCCGACAGCTACAGCTTCGAGACCACGCTCGTCGCCAAGTAGCACTCGCGCACACCCGGGCTCACGGCATCCCGACCCGCCCGCGGCCCCGCTGCCGAGTCACGGCCCTGCGGCGCGAGTCACTGCGCTCCCGCCGAGTCACTGCGCTGCTGCACAGTGACCGGGATGCCGGGCAGTGAGCCGGCGAGCGGCGGCACCGGCGGAGTGGCACGGATCGTGCCGTGGTCGTGCACAATGGTCACCATGGCAGTCCCGCAGCGGCGGTTCCCACGACGTGTCAGCCTGACCGACATCGCCCGTGCGTGCGGCGTCGCGCCCTCGACGGTGTCGCGTGCGATGAGCAACCCGGGCCGCGTCAGCGTGCAGATGTACGAGCGCATCACGCGCAAGGCCGTCGAGATGGGCTACAGCTCGGCGATGCTCCCGATCGACAGCGAGGGCCGCGCCCGCGGCACGATCGGGCTCGTGCTGCCCAACCTCACCAATCCGTTCGTCTTCGACCTGCTGCGCGGCAGCCAGGCGCAGTGCCAGGCCGCCGGCTTCCTGCAGCTGCTGATCAGCACCGAGGACTCGGCGCACGTCGAGCAGGAGTGGCTCAAAGAGCTGTCGCGCACGGTCGACGGCATCGTCATCGCGGCGCCCCGCTCCGACGACGCCGTCCTCACGACGATCTCGTACGCGGTGCCGCTCGTCGTCATCAACCGAGAGGTGCCCGAGATCTCGAGCCTCATCATCGACACGGCCTCGGCCTCGGTGCAGGCGCTCAACTACCTCGTCTCGCTCGGCCACCGCCGCATCGCCTACGTCCGCGGGCCGGAGACCTCGTGGACCGACCGGGCGCGCTGGAACGCGCTGAGCGCGGCCGCCGAGCACTCCGAGGCCGAGCTCCTGCCGATCGGATCGTTCCATCCGTCGCTCGCGGCCGGCGGTGCGGCCGCCGACGCGGTGGCGCTGAGCGGCGTGAGCGCCGCGCTCTTCTTCAACGACACGCTGGCGATCGGCGCGATGGTGCGGTTCCGCCAGCGCGGCATCGACATCCCCGGCGACATCAGCGTGGTCGGCTGCGACGACATCTTCGGCGCGGCCACCGCCGATCCGCCGCTGACGACGATCACGGCATCGGGCGACCGCGCCGGCCGCGCGGCGACCGAGCTGCTCATCGGCCGCTTCACGTCGAAGGCCCCCGCCCCGCGCGTCGACCACGTGTCGGCCCACCTCACGGTGCGCGACTCCACCGGCCCCGCGCGGGTGTGAGCCGGCCCCGCGCGCACTCCGCGGCGGGGCCCGGCCTCGATCAGACGCCCGCCGGCACCGCCAGCAGCCCGTTCAGGTAGCCGACCGACTCGATGAAGTCCTCGTCCTCGTGCGGCTCGCACTTGGCCTCGACGGTGAGCGACCCGGTGTAGCCGTCGCGCCGCAGCGTCTCGACCTGACCCGCGATGTCGGTCTCGCCCGTCCCGAAGCGCTGCCACACCATGCGCCCGTCCACGATGCTGCCGTCCTTGAGGTGGACGTCGCGGATGTGCGGCCGCAGCAGCTCGTAGCTCGTGCGGAAGTGCCGCGCCTCGGCCTCGTACAGGTTGCCGGTGTCCCACACGTAGCCGAAGCTCGACCGGCCGACGCCCTCCAGGATGCGCAGGCAGTTCTCGCCCGTGTCGGCCCACGACCCGGGGATGTTCTCGAGCAGCACGTCGAAGCCGCGCGCCGCGGCGACGTCGACGGCCTCGCCGATGAGGTCGACCACGCGGCCGAAGTCCGACTCGGCGTCGAGCGGGCTGCGCTCCACGCCGAACGTGATGAGCCGGCCGACCTCCAGCCGCTCCGCCAGCTCGAGGCTCATCGTGAGGAGCTCGGCGGTGTGGAAGCGCAGCAGGTCGCTGTGCAGGTCGACCTTGAACAGCCCCGGCGAGACCGCTGTGAAGTCGATGCCGAACTCGGCGCCGTACCGCTTCATCCGATCCCACGCGGACGCCTCGACGACGGGGAACCGCTTGGCCTCCACCATGCGCACCTCGAAGGTGCGGATCCCCTGGTCGGCGGCCATCGTGAAGATCTTCGGGAACGCGTGCGTCGTCCGATCGGGGGTGACCTCGTCGGTGACGGTGGAGGGGATCATGGGTTTCCTTTCTGACTGCGCGGCGTGTCCGCGCGAGGGGCATGGAGGACGATCGCGCCCGGTGCGGGCGTGCGCAGCGGTGCGCCGGCGGGCGTGAGGCCGCCGTGCGCGTCGATGCGCCAGGCCGAGACCTCGTCGCCGCCGGCCGAGGCGATGTAGAGGAACGCGCCGTCCGGCGAGATCGCGCAGCCGCGCGGCGCGGCGGCGCCGACCCTCACCGTGTGGAGCGGCCGGAGGCTGCCGGACGCCTCGTCGACGGCGAGCACGCACACGCTGTCGTCGCCGCGGACCAGGGAGAAGACGAACGCGCCGCTCGGATGCACGCGGAGGTCGGACTGCCGCGCGCCGGCCCCGTCGCCGTCGGCGAGGAGCACGTCGGCGGTGCCGATCGGGACGAGCTCGCCGGCGTCGGTGTGCCGGAACGAGGAGACGATCGGCGCGGTCTCGTGATTGACGAACAGGAACGGCCGGGTCGGATGGAACGCCGCGTAGCGGGGCGAGCTGCCCGGGGGCGCGGCGAACCCGTCGCCGGCGAGCGGGCGGATCCGGCCGGCATCCGCGTCGACGCCGATCGTGAGGATGCGGTCGGAGCCCTTGTCGCACACGACGAAGAAGGCTCCGGAGGGGGACGCCACGACGCAGTGCGGTCGCGGGTGGGTCTGACCCGGGCGGGGACCGGCGGGAGCGTCGTGGACGAGGACGTCGAGGGGCTCGCCGATGCCGCCGTCGCCGCCGAGCGGGAAGAGCACGGTCGTGGCCGTGTCGTAGGCGAGCGTCATGCGATAGTCGCCGGCGCGCGAGCCGGCGAGCCGCGCGACGGGGGCGGATGCCGTGTGGTTGGTCACCAGCAGGAAGCCGCCGGTCGGATCGACGGCGACGTAGCTGGGCAGCGAGCCGTAGCTCGGGCGGCGGCCGATCTCGACGAGCGCGCCGTCGTCGTGCACGGCGAGCGCGATGACGCTCCCGCCGGCACCCTGGCGGTCGGCGCCGTGGCGGGTGTCCTCGTCGGTGACGTAGAGCACACGGCGGCGCTCGTCGAGGTGCATCGCGCCGACGCTGACGCCGGGCAGGAGCGACCGGATCGGCGTCAACGCGCCGGTCGCGCGATCGCGCTCGCAGACCGTGAGCGCGTCCGCGCCGCGCGTCTTGGGGAGGTCCCACGTGCCGATCCAGGCGGTGTCGTGCGCGGCCATGCCGGTGCCGCTCCCTTCGCGTCTCGTGCGTGCGTGCAGACGAGTGCGGCCAGGCGCACGCGCCTGGCCGCACTCGGGGCTCACTTGAGGATGGAGGCGGCCTCCGAGAAGAGCGCGTCGGCGGCCTTCTCGGGGGTCATGCGACCGTAGGCGATCTCCTGCGAGAAGCGCGCGAGCGCGTCGTAGAAGCTCTCCGCGGCCTCGGGCACCGGCGGGGTCGGACGCGACGGGTGCGTCTGGGCCTCGTTGAGGTACTCGACGACCTGCTGGTCGACCGGCGAGAGGAGCGGGATGACCGACTCGGCGACGTCGGGCGGCGTGGGGGTGCCCATGTTGATCTGCGTGATCGCGGCGGCATCCTTGTCGTTGACGAGGAAGTCGATCAGGTCGGCCGCGACGCCGGGGGCGTCGGTGTTGGCCGCCGCCACGAGCACGAGCGCCGTGTACATGCGCCAGTCCTCGTCGGCGCCCTTGATCTCCGGGAAGGACGCGATGTTCAGCCCGCCGTCGCGGAGGACGCCGAACGCGCTCACGTGCGTCGCGCTGGAGAAGCGGATCGCGACCTGGCCGTGGGTGAGCAGAGCCGTGGCCGTGCCCTGCGCCTGGCTCTCGATCTGGACGTCCGGCGGCGGGATCACGCCGTCCTTGCGCAGGTCGTCCCACATCTTCCACCAGTCGACGAGCAGCTTCTTGTCGAAGCCGATCTGGCCCTTGTCGTCGAACAGCTCCTCGCCGTGCTGGCGCACCCAGGCCTGGAACGGGAGCTGGGAGAAGCTGAGGGTGATGTCCTCGACGCCCCAGACCTTGTCGGCGGGACGGGTCAGCTTGCGCCCGAGGGCGAAGGCCTCCTCCCACGTCTTCGCGTCGTACTTCACGCCCGCGGCGTCGAGGATCCGCTGGTCGAGGATCGTGGCCACGCCGTTGAAGTGGCTCGGCACGCCGTACGAGGTGCCGTCGATCTCGCCGTAGGGCAGCCACGTCTCGCCCCAGCCCTCGGTGTCGATCTGCTTCGCCTCGATGTAGGGCGTGAGGTCGAGGAGCGACCCCGAGCTCGCGTAACGCGTGAAGTACGAGTCGTTGAGCCAGAACACGTCGGGGAGCTTCTTCGACGCGGCCGCGGTCGTGAGGCGCTCGTAGTACGCGCCGCGGTCGGCGAACTCGATCGCGACGCTGACGTCCTCCTGGCTGTCGGTGAAGAGGGGCAGAGCCTGCTCGTAGAGGTCGACGCGCTTCGCGTCGCCGTAGAGCGCGAGCGTGAAGTCGACCTTGTCGGGGCGCTTGTTCAGGTCGGCCTCCGATTCGGGTGCCGCTCCGCCTCCGCCGCTCGCGCATCCGCCGAGGAGGAGGATGGCCGTGGCGGCGGCGGTGAGTGTGAGAGCGGTTCTGCGATGCCGTGTTCTCATTGGGGGTGCCTTTCAGGGGTGGGGGTGGGCGTCTACTTGAGGCCGGTGGTGGCGATGCCTTTGACCAGGTACTTCTGCGCGAACAGGAAGATGAGGAAGACCGGCAGGAGCGACAGCATCGACATGGCGAACATGGCGCCCCACTGCGACTGCGCCTCGGAGTCGAGGAACGCGTTCAGCGCGAGGGGGACGGTGAAGTTCTCGCGGCTGGTGAGGTAGAGCAGCGGCGTCAGGAAGTCGTTCCAGGTCCAGATGAAGGTGAACGCAGTGGTCACCGCCAGGGCGGGGCCCAGGAGCGGCAGGATGATGCGCCAGAACACCGCGAACGGGCCGCAGCCGTCGATCGCCGCCGCGTCGTCGAGCGACCGCGGCAGGGAGCGGATGAACTGCACCGCGAGGAAGATGAAGAACGTGTCGACCGCGAGGAACTTGGGGAGGATCAGCGGCCAGAACGTGTCGACCATGCCGAGGTTGTTGAACAGGATGTACTGCGGCACCAGGAGCACGTGGAAGGGCAGCATGAGGGTCGCCATCATCGCCGCGAAGAGGGTCTTCTTGAACCGGAACTCCAGTCGGGCGAAGGCGTACGCGGCGAGCGTGCAGGAGATCAGGTTGCCGACCACCGACACGATGGCGATCAGGAAGGAGTTCCCCAGGAACAGCGCGAACGGGAAGCCGATCGCGTTCCAGCCGTCGACGTAGTTCTGCAGCGTGAAGGTCTCGGGGATGAGGCCGGGCTTGCTGAAGATCTCGGACGTCGGCTTGACCGACGACGACACCATCCACAGCAGCGGATAGATCATCACGATGCCGAAGGCGATGATCAGCAGGTGCAGGAGCATCCGCTTCATGGTCATGGCCGGCTTCGACGGGCGCCGGGCGGGCTCGGGGACGACCAGGCGCTCGGTGAGGGTGCGGGCCTCGTCGGACGGGTTCAGCGACATCCCGTCACTCCTCTCCGTAGTGGACCCAGCGGTCCTGGGTCGCGAATGCCAGCCAGGTGAACAGGGCGATGATGAGCAGCAGCACCCAGGCCATCGCGGAGGCGTAGCCCATGTCGAAGTCGCGGAACGCCTTCTGGTACAGGTACAGCGTGTAGAACAGGGTGGAGTCGACCGGGCCGCCGGATCCGCCGGAGACGATGTAGGCCTGCGTGAACGTCTGGAACGCGCCGATCATCTGCAGCACCAGGTTGAAGAAGATCACCGGCGTGATCATCGGGATGGTGATCTTCCAGAACCGCGTCCACCGGCCCGCGCCGTCGACGGCCGCCGCCTCGAGCAGCTCGGGCGGCACCTGACGGAGCCCGGCGAGGAAGATGATCATCGGCGAGCCGAACGTCCAGACGTTCAACGTGATCAGGGTGCCGAGCGCGTACTCCGGGGTGGCGATCCAGTTCGGGAGCCCCTCGACGCCGAGGAGCCCGAGGACCTGGTTGACGAGGCCGTCGCCGCCGAAGACCTGCCGCCACAGGATCGCGATCGCGACACTGGAGCCGAGCAGGGAGGGCAGGTAGTAGACCGAGCGGTAGAAGGCGAGGCCCCGGAGTCCCTGGTTGAGCACCACGGCGATCAGCAGCGCGAAGCCCAGCTGCAGCGGCACCGACACGAACACGTACGTGAAGGTCACGACCATCGACGACAGGTACCGCGGATCGTTCGTGAACATCCGCACGTAGTTGTCCAGCCCCACCCAGTCCGGGTCGCGCAGGAAGCTGTAGTCGGTGAACGACAGCACCAGCGAGGCGATCATGGGCCCCAGGGTGATGCCGAGCATGCCGATCAGCCACGGCCCGAGGAAGATGTAGGGCGCCGCCTTCGCCAGCCAGGGGCGCCGCATCCGCGGGCGGCGTGAGACGGCCGTGGCGGATGCCGTCGGCGTCTCCGCCTGCGGCGGTGCGGACTCTCTCGCGCGTCCTTGCATGCGATGACCTCGTCTCCGGGTTCCCGTGGTCGATGCCGTTTCCCCGTACGTTATGGCCCAGCAATGGCACCCGCCACACTTTTGCCATACCAGTGCCAAACTTTCGGCGGAAAGCCCATACACTCACTGACCAAGGCCGTTTCAAGGTACGCCATGGCAAGTACTGTGCCAGATGACGTGCGAGCGGACAGAGTCGTCGAACTGACCCGTCGCGTGCGCGACGCGTCAGGAGGCGCGGAAGGGAGTCGCCGTGACCTCGACCGAGCCGATCCCCCTGCCCGCCTCCCGCAGCGGTCGCGCGCGCCCGCCACGGCGCCGGCTCTCGATCGGCTGGTGGACGACGGTGGCGGCCGCCGGGCTCATCTCCGTCATGACCGCCCCGGGCCAGACCGCGGGGCTCTCGGTGTTCACCGACCCGCTCATCGACGGCCTCGGCATCGACCGCACCGCGATCGCGCTGAGCTACCTGATCGGCACGCTCATCGGCGCGGCGGCGCAGCCCCTCGTCGGCCGCGCCGTCGACCGGTGGGACGTGCGCCACGTGATCGTGGCCATCGCGGTCGTCTTCGCCGGCATCCTGTTCGCCCTGAGCCTCGTGGCCGACGTCATCGGGCTGACGGCCGGATTCGTGGGGGTCCGACTGACCGGGCAGGGGGCGCTCAGCCTCGCGGTCACGACGGCCGTCTCGCGCGCCGTCGTCCACCGGCGCGGCCTGGCCCTCGGCATCTCGGCGGCGATCGGCTCCGCGGGCATCTCGCTCGCCCCGATCGCCCTCGAGCGCCTGATCGCCGCGGTCGGCATCCAGGCGGCCTGGCGGTGGGAGGCGCTCGCCGTGCTCGTGCTCGTGATCCCGGCGGCCCTCCTGATCCGGCGCCCGGAGGCGCCCCGGCAGGACGGGCGGTCGAGCCCGGCAGAGGGGTGGACGCTCGCCGAGGCGCGCCGCACCGGCATGTTCTGGGTCGTCACGGCGGCCGTCGGCACGACGTCGATGCTCGGCACCGCGCTGGCGTTCCACCAGATCGCCGTGCTCGGCGAGCGCGGCCTCTCCCCGTTCGAGGCCGCGGCGAACTTCCTGCCGCAGACCGTCACGGCGCTCGTCGCGACGCTCGGGGTGGGCGCCCTGATCGATCGCGCCGACCCGCGGATCTTCCTCGTGTTCTCGATGCTGTCGATGGCGGGAGCGCTGCTGATGGTCTCGGTCGTCTCCACCGGCTGGCCGGCGATCGCGTACGGCCTGGTGCTCGGATGCGCCGGCGGGAGCCTGCGCGGCGTCGAGGCGGCGACGTTCGCCCGGTACTACGGAGTCGCCCACATCGGCACGATCCGCGGCGTCACGTGGGCGATCGCGATGGCGGCGTCGGCCCTCGGCCCGTACGCCCTCGCGCTCGGCGCCGAGCTCGCCGGCGGCTTCGCACTGCCGTCGGCGGTGCTCGCGGGCATCCCGCTGTGCGTCGTGATCGCCGCGTCCATGGTCCGTCCACCGCGCAGGCGGGGCACGATCGAAGCGGGGAGCGGGGGCGGGAGGAGGTGACGAGAAGGTCGGACAGCATCGCGATCGCGTAGATAGATGGCACGTACTTTGCCTTTTGTGCCAGAAACTGCCGCGTAAATATCACGTTCTAGCACTCATCATGCCTGCCTTATGGCACGACTTTGGCATGCCTACTGACACGCCGATGCCTCGTCCCCCTACCCTGCTGAGAACGCACGACCTCACCCCGATTCCCGCGCCGATGGAGGCGAAATGACCGAAACCGCAACACACCGCAAGACACCGATCAAAGCTGCGGTGGCCTCCTGGGTCGGCACGACCCTGGAGTACTACGACTTCGCCGTCTACGGCACCGCGGCGGCGCTCGTGTTCAACGTGATCTTCTTCCCGCCGGACCTGCCCCCGGGCATCGGCGTGCTCCTGAGCATGGCGACCTTCGCGGTCGGCTTCCTCGTGCGCCCGCTCGGCGCCTTCATCCTGGGGCCCCTCGCCGACCGCTTCGGCCGCAAGTTCGTGATGATGATCACGCTGTTCGGCATCGGCGCCTGCACCTTCCTGATCGGCTGCCTGCCGACCTACGAGCAGATCGGGCCGCTCGCGCCCATCCTGCTGGTCGTGATCCGCATGATCCAGGGCCTCTCGGTGTCGGGCGAGCAGGCCGCGGCGATCAGCATGAGCCTGGAGCACGCCCCCGATCGCCGCCGCGCGTTCACGACCAGCTTCGTCACGAGCGGCTCGGCCTCGGGCGGCCTGCTCGCGACGGCGGTCTTCATCCCGTTCGCCGCCCTCCCCCAGGACGTGCTGCTGGGCTGGGCCTGGCGCGTGCCGTTCTGGCTCTCGGCCGTGGTCGTCGTCGTCGCCTACATCATCCGGCGCACGCTGGAGGAGCCGCCCGCGTTCCTCGAGACCCAGGCCATCAAGGTGCAGATCCCGCCGATGAAGCAGGCCCTGCGGTTCCACTGGGTCGCCATCATCCGGATCGCGGCGTGTGCGATGATCGCCGGCGTCAGCTACGTGTTCGCCTCCTTCTCCGTGGCCTTCGCGACCACCGGGTACGAGCTGGACCGGCCGACGATGCTGGTGGTTCCCGTTCTCGCGAGCTTCGTCGCCCTCATCTACACGCCGTTCGGCGGCCTCCTGGCCGACAAGATCGGGCGCAAGACCGTGTTCATCATCGGCGCACTCGGCGCGGGCCTCACCACCGTCCCCTACCTCTGGTCGATCACGACCGGCAACTGGGCGCTGATCTTCGTGCTGGGCGTGCTCTGCAACGGCCTGTTCTACTCGACCGCGAACGCCGCGTGGCCGGCGTTCTTCTCCGAGATGTTCCCGAACCGCGTGCGCGTCTCGGGGCTCGCGACCGGCACCCAGATCGGTTTCGCCCTCGCGGGCGCCATCGCCCCGGTGCTGTCGACCGCGCTCGCCGGCGACGACCTGAAGAACTGGTTCGGCCCGGCGATGCTCGCGATCGGCCTGATGCTGCTCTCGACGATCTCCGCGCTGACCGCCAAGGAGACCCGCAAGTACACGCTCGACGAGCTCGACGACATCCAGCAGAGCGAGCGCGAGAAGGAGGTCGTCACGGCCGCGATCGTGCTCCCCGGAGCCGCGCGCGCCTGACGCCGCCGGCGGGCCGGTCGCGTCTCGCGATCGGCCCGCCGGACCCACGACGCACACCGAGAGGGTGCTCGCCGGACGACCGGCGGGCACCCTCTCGTCACGTGCCGGGGTCGCCCGCCCGGCCGGGCCGCCGAGCACGCCGGCGGCACGCGGCGCCGTTGCGCGACGGCATCCGCGGACCCCGCATCGGACGGCACAAGCCGTGCCCGATTGCCGCGCTCAGGCCGTGACGATCCGCGCGGTGACGCGACGGCCGAGCATTCTTGGCACAGTTTTGGCATGCTCCGTGCTTTGCACGGTGCCGCCTCGATACCCTTGTGAGCAGGACGTCACGCGGCGGTCGCGCCGCAGGATCGGAGGCAGGAGTTGGGCAGGAAGATCGATCTCGTCGCGGACCTCGGTGAGGGCTTCGGCCCCTGGCGCATGGGGGACGACGAAGCGCTCCTCGACATCCTCAGCTCGGCCAACATCGCGTGCGGCTTCCACGCCGGCGATCCGCGGATCATGGATGCCACGGTGCGAGCGTGCGTGCAGCGCGGAGTCGGCATCGGCGCCCACCCCAGCTTCCCCGACCTCGGCGGCTTCGGTCGGCGAGCGATGGACCTCACCGCCGAGGAGGTGCGCACCGACGTCGTCTACCAGCTCGGCGCCCTGCAGGCCTTCGCCGCCTACCACGGGGCGCGCGTGGGCCACGTGGCCCCGCACGGCCGGCTCGGCAACCTCGTCGCGGTGCGCGAGGACTACGCCGCCGCCGTCGCCGACGCCGCGAAGCGGATCGACCCCGAGCTGATCGTGCTCGCGCAGGACGGCGCGCTGGCCGACCACGCGCGCGCGGCCGGCCTGCGGGTCGCGATCGTGGGCATCGCCGACCGGGCCTACGAGGACGACGGCACGCTCGTGCCGCGCTCCGAGCCGGGCGCGGTCATCCACGACCCCGACGAGATCCGGGCCCGGACCATCCGCATGGTCGTCGACGGCGTCATCGACAGCCGTCACGGCGTGCAGATCCCGGTCGCCTGCGACACCGTGCTGGTCCACGGCGACACGGCGGGGGCGGTGACGCTGGCCGGGCGGATCCGGGCCGGCCTCGAGGAGCAGGGCGTGACCGTCGCACCCCTCGCGGAGTGGCTGGAATAGCACGACGATGGCCTCGGCTCCCACTTCCGGCTCGACGCGGGCCGTCGTCTCGCCCAGCGGCGACTCGGCGCTGCGCGTGGAGGCCGGGACCGACGACCGCGAGGTCGCATGGCGGCTCGTCCACCACCTCGCGCGGCGGCTCGACCGCGCGCGACTGCCCGGCGTGGTCTGCACGATCCCGACCTACGATGCGCTCCTCGTCGAGCTCGATCCCGTCGAGGTCTCCAGCTCGCAGCTGGTGCCGGCCCTCATGGGCCTCGTCGACGACCTCGACCTCGACGAGCCGGTGTCGGCGAGCCCGCGGGAGTTCGAGGTGCCGGTGCTCTACGACGACGACGGCTCCCTCGACCTCGCGGACGTCGCCCGGGCCCAGGGCATCACGCCCGAGGAGCTCGTCGCGCTGCACAGCGCGCCGCGCTACGTCGTGCGCTGCCTGGGCGCCCCGGGCGGATCGCCCATGCTCGACGGGCCGCCGCTCCCCCACCCGGTCCCCCGGCTGAAGAGTCCCCGCGCGCACGTGCCGCAGGGCGTCGTGTCGCTCGCGGGGCGGCAGGCCACGATCACGCCGGCCGCCGCTCCCGGCGGCTGGTGCCTGATCGGGCGCACGCCGCTGACCGTCCTGGATCTCTCCGCCGAGCCCCTCGTGCCGTACGCCCCCGGCGACGTCGTCGTGTTCCGGCCCATCGACCGCGCCGAGTACGAGGCGCTCCGAGGCACTCGCATGGCGGCCCGATGAGCGCCCCCGTCCTGCGCGTCGTGCACGCCCCCTCCGCCGTGGTCACCGACCTCGGGCGTCGCCGCGGCCCGCACTACGGCGTGCCGTCGGGCGGCGCGCTCGATCGCCGCTCGGCCTCGATCGCGAACGTCCTCGCCGGCAACGCCCCCGACGCGCCCGTCATCGAGGTCACGGCCTTCGACCTCGAGCTCGTGGCCGGCGCCGACGTGCTCATCGCCGTCGCGGGCGCCCCCATGACGCTGCGGGTGGACGAGGTCGTGCACCCTCTCGGCGAGCCGGTGTCGGTGCGCGCCGGCCAGACCGTGTCGCTGCGGGACATGTCCGCGGGCCTGCGCACCTACCTGGCCGTGCACGGCTCGTTCGACGTGCCGCGCCTGCTCGGCAGCTGCGCGCCCGACACCGTGCTCGGCTTCGGCTCGCGGCTGGCCGACGGCGACGAGCTCGCCGTCCGCACGCCGGTGCCGCCGATCGTCAACCCGCACTTCCGGGCGCCGCTCTACCGGCTCGACGCGCGCGCCGTCGTCGACCCGGCCGACCCCGTCGTGGTCGACGTGACCGACGGACCCGACGTCCACGAGTTCGGCGACACGGTCTCGGTCCTGTTCGACGAGCCCTACACGGTGGGACCGGCGAGCAACCACATCGGCCTGCGACTGGCCGGGCGGATGCCGGAGCGCCACGTCGCCGGCGAGGTGCTCTCGCGCGGGGTGCCCGTCGGCGCCGTGGAGGCCCCGCCCGGTCACGAGCTGCTCGTCCTGCACCGCGGCCGCGGCGTGACCGCCGGCTACCCCGTGCTCGCGGTCGTCACCGCCGTCTCGCTCGACACGCTCGCCCAGGTGCGACCGGGATCCCGGGTCTCGTTCCGCCACGTCGACGTCGACCGGGCCGTCGCCGCGGCGCGTGCCGAGCGCAGTCGCCTCGTCGCGCTGCAGGAGCGCACGGCATCCGTCTTCACGGCCCTCGGCCACCCCCTCCTGTCACCTCTCGAAAGGAACCGCCGATGACATTCACCGACTACCGAACAGCCGTGGTGACGGGCGCCACCAGCGGCCTCGGACGCGGAGCAGTGGAGCTGTTCCTCGCCAAGGGGCTCACGGTGCACGCCATCGCGCGGGACGTGACCCGGCTCGCCGCCCTCGCCGACCTCGGCGTGGTCGTCCACCCCCTCAACGTGCGCGACACCGCCGCGCTCAACGCCGCCCTGCACGACGTCGAGGCCGACATCGTGTTCAACGCCGCCGGCGTGAGCAGGATGGGCAACGTGCTGCAGGCCACCGAGGACGACATCGACGACATGGTCGAGGTCAACCTGACCGCCGTCATGCACATCATCCGTCTGCTCATGCCGGGCATGGTGGAGCGCGACCGCGGGCACATCGTCAACGTCTCGTCCATCGCGGGGCACTACAACTTCTTCGGGCACACCGCCTACCACGCCACCAAGGCCGCCGTGCACCAGCTCTCCCGCCAGCTGCGCAACGACGCCCTGGGGCGCCGCGTGCGCGTCACCGAGATCAGCCCCGGACGCATCGAGACCGAGATCTTCTCGCGCAACCTCGGCGGCACCCCCGAGACGGATGCCGAGGCGTGGGCCACGTACTACGAGGGCTACGAGTCGCTCACGGTCGCCGACGTGATCGCCGCGCTCGAGTTCGCGATCGCGGCCCCGAGGCACGTCAACGTCGGGCTCATCGAGCTCATGCCCACCTTCCAGGTTCCCGGCGGTCTCACGTTCGACCGCCGCGAACAGAACGCATAGAAAGCAGGACGCTCATGGTTCACGTCACCACCCGCATCGCTCGCGCCGATGCCGACGACATCGCGCAGCTCGGCCAGTACACCGCCGCCACGATCCACGAGGCACAGGGACGCCGCGGGGCGATCCACTCGTCGATCAAGCCGATCGACCCGGAGACCTCGTTCGTCGGCTCGGCCTTCACCGTCGTGTGCGCGCCGCGCGACAACCTGATGCTGCAGATCGCCATCCACTTCGCCCAGCCCGGCGACGTGCTGATCGTCTCGGCCGGCGAGTACTCCGAGGCCGGCATGTTCGGCGACGTCCTCGGCAACGCCTGCAAGGCCAAGGGCATCGCCGCGATGGTCACGGACGCGGGCGTCCGCGACACGCGCGAGCTGCGCGAGCTGGGCCTGCCGGTGTTCTCGGGCAGCGTGTCGATCAAGGGCACCGTCAAGGAGACCCTCGGCGCGATCAACCAGCCCCTCGTGTTCGGCGGCGAGCTCATCCACCCCGGCGACGTCGTCAAGGGCGACGCCGACGGCATCGTCGTCGTGCGGCGCGAAGAGGTGCGCGAGGCGGCCGAGCTGTCGGCCCGACGGGATGCCACCGAGGCGGGCCTCATCGAGAAGTACTGGGCCGGGGGCACGACCATCGAGCTGTGCAACCTCACCGAGGTGCTCAAGGCCAAGGGGCTCACCACCGACCTCGACGACGAGATCGAGGCCGTCGAGGCGGAGGCCGTGAGCGTCGTCGCCGCCGACCTGGATGCCGTGCGCTGATGGAGCAGGTCCTGCCGGCGAGCTTCCGTCCCGCCCAGCGTCTCGGCCGCATCCAGCCGTCGCCGAGCACCGCCGCGGCGGCGCGCGTGCGCGAGCTGAAGGCCGAGGGGCGGCGCATCCTCGACCTCACCGTCGGCGAGCCCGACTTCGACACCCCCGAGAACGTCAAGGCCGCGGCCGTCGAGGCGATCGCCGCCGGCGAGACGAAGTACACGCCGGTCAACGGCACGCCGAGGCTCCGCGACGCGGTGCGCGGCGCGCTCAGCCGCACCCTCGGCATCCGCTACTCGGACGCCGAGCTCACCGTCGGCGGCGGCGGCAAGCAGGTCATCTTCCTCGCGCTGATGGCGAGCGTCGACGCCGGCGACGAGGTGCTGATCCCTGCGCCGTACTGGGTCTCGTACCCCGACATGGTGCGCGCCAACGACGGCACCCCGGTGATCGTGCAGACCACGCGCGAGGCCGGGTACAAGCTCACCGCGGCGCAGCTCGAGCAGGCGATCGGACCCCGCACGACCTGGCTGATCCTGAACACGCCGGGCAATCCGACGGGCGCGGTGTACTCGCGCGACGAGCTGCTCGCGCTCGCCGACGTGCTGCGGCGGCATCCGGGCGTCTCGGTGCTCGCGGACGAGATCTACGGCGAGATCTCGTTCACCGGCGAGCCCGCGCCGAGCATCGTGGGCGTCGCCCCCGACCTGCGCCACCGCGTGCTGGTCGTCAACGGCGTCTCGAAGGCGTACGCCATGACCGGGTGGCGGCTCGGCTACGCGGCGGGCGATCCTGGCCTCATCGGCGCGATCAGCACGCTGCAGTCGCAGACCTCGTCGTGCCCGTCGTCGATCAGCCAGGCCGCGGCCGCGGCGGCGCTCGACGGACCGCAGGACTTCGTGCGCGACTCGGTGGCGG
>NZ_JBDIAB010000010.1:0-33003 GCF_039812165.1 Microbacterium sp. | reverse complement strand
CGCCGAGTTGCCGGACGACGGCATACCACGTATGCTTGATCTTTGGTGCGTTGCGCCTTCATTGGCGTGTCGAAGCACCGAATCCCATCCACCGCAGACCGACCGGTCTGCACAAGCGTGAGCGAGGCTATGGCCAAGAAAGACGGTGTCATCGAGATCGAAGGCACGGTGTCCGAGGCGCTGCCCAACGCGATGTTCCGCGTCGAGCTGTCCAACGGTCACAAGGTGCTCGCCACGATCTCCGGAAAGATGCGGCAGAACTACATCCGCATCATCCCCGAGGACCGTGTCGTCGTGGAGCTCAGCCCCTACGACCTCACCCGCGGGCGCATCGTCTACCGCTACCGCTAGACCGGTCGAGAAGTAACGGCCCGATCCGGGATGCCGCGCGGCACCGGCCAGGGCACGAAGACAGCGAACAGGAACATCATGAAGGTCAACCCCTCCGTCAAGCCGATCTGCGACCACTGCAAGGTGATCCGCCGCCACGGCCGCGTGATGGTCATCTGCAAGTCCAACCCGCGCCACAAGCAGCGCCAGGGCTGACGTCGCGCGGATGCCCCGGCATCCGCCGCACGAACCCACAACTGAACACGCACACACTGCAGGAGCACGAACCCGCAAGCGGGGGACACCTCGGGTCGGAGGCCCGGGCACCGATCCTGCATCACACCTCCACCGAACTCCCAGGAGATCCGCATGGCACGTCTTGCCGGCGTCGACATCCCGCGCGACAAGCGCGTGGTGATCGCCCTCACCTACATCTACGGCATCGGCCGCACCCGCTCGAGCGAGATCCTCGCGCAGACCGAGCTGGACGAGAACATCCGCGTCAAGGACCTCACCGACGACCAGCTCGTCGCGCTCCGCGACTACATCGAGGCCAACTACAAGGTCGAGGGCGACCTCCGCCGCGAGGTGGCCGCCGACATCCGCCGCAAGGTCGAGATCGGCTCGTACGAGGGCCTGCGTCACCGCCGCGGCCTCCCGGTGCGCGGTCAGCGCACCAAGACGAACGCGCGCACCCGCAAGGGCCCGAAGCGCACCGTCGCCGGCAAGAAGAAGGCCGGCCGCAAGTAAGCGCGCCCAGGATCTAGGAGAAGAACGAAATGGCACAGGCCAAGTCCGCCGCGCGCAAGCCGCGCCGCAAGGAGAAGAAGAACATCGCGCTGGGCCAGGCCCACATCAAGTCGACGTTCAACAACACGATCGTCTCGATCACCGACCCGTCCGGCGCCGTCATCAGCTGGGCGTCCTCGGGCGGCGTGGGCTTCAAGGGCTCGCGCAAGTCGACCCCGTACGCGGCCGGCATGGCCGCCGAGTCGGCCGCCCGCCAGGCCGCCGAGCACGGCGTCAAGAAGGTCGACGTCTTCGTGAAGGGCCCGGGCTCGGGCCGCGAGACCGCGATCCGCTCGCTGCAGGCCGCCGGCCTCGAGGTGGGGTCCATCCAGGACGTCACCCCGCAGGCGCACAACGGCTGCCGTCCGCCCAAGCGCCGCCGCGTCTGAGCAGGCCCGGTCCGCGCCGGACCGGAGAGATTCACGGATGCCGCGACCGACGGCATCCGTCCGACAACAACTCAACACCTCACCCATGCGCGTGTCATATAGCGGTCACGCGATTGAAAGGAACACATAGTGCTCATCGCACAGCGTCCCACTCTGACCGAGGAGAAGATCGGCGAGTTCCGCAGCCGGTTCGTCATCGAGCCGCTGGAGCCCGGCTTCGGCTACACGATCGGCAACGCGCTGCGTCGCAGCCTGCTGTCGTCGATCCCGGGGGCTGCGGTCACCAGCATCCGCATCGACGGCGTGCTGCACGAGTTCAGCACCATCCCCGGCGTGAAGGAGGATGTCACCGAGATCATCCTCAACATCAAGCAGCTGGTGGTCTCCAGCGAGCGCGACGAGCCGATCACTGCCTACCTGCGCAAGACGGGTGCCGGCGAGGTCACGGCCGCGGACATCTCCGCCCCGGCCGGTGTCGAGGTGCACAACCCGGAGCTGGTCATCGCGACCCTCAACGAGAACGCGAAGTTCGAGCTGGAGCTGACGATCGAGCGCGGCCGCGGCTACGTGTCGGCGACGCAGAACCGCAACGAGTACGCCGAGGCCGGTCAGGTGCCGGTGGACTCGATCTACTCGCCGGTGCTCAAGGTGTCGTACCGCGTCGACGCGACGCGTGCCGGCGAGCGCACCGACTTCGACAAGCTCGTGCTGGACGTCGAGACGAAGTCCTCGATCGCCCCGCGCGACGCCGTCGCGTCGGCCGGTCGCACGCTCACCGAGCTGTTCGGCCTGGCCCGTGAGCTCAACGTCGAGGCGGAGGGCATCGAGATCGGCCCCGCGCCGGTCGAGCAGGTGCTCACCAACGAGCTGTCGATGCCGATCGAGGACCTCGACCTGTCGGTGCGCTCGTACAACTGCCTCAAGCGCGAGGGCATCAACACCGTGTCGGAGCTCGTCGCCCTGTCGGAGACGCAGCTGATGAACATCCGCAACTTCGGTCAGAAGTCGGTCGACGAGGTGCGCGACAAGCTCGTCTCGCTCGGCCTGTCGCTGAAGGACTCGGTCCCCGGGTTCGACGGTGCGCACTTCTACGGCGGTTACGACGACGAGACCATCTGAGCGGATGCCACGACCCGGCCGCGCGGCCGGCTAGTCGCTGAGCCCGACATCTTCTGGAGACAACGAAATGCCCAAGCCCACCAAGGGTCCCCGCCTCGGAGGCGGCCCCGCCCACGAGCGTCTGCTGCTGGCCAACCTCGCGGCCGCCCTGTTCACGCACCGCTCGATCACCACGACCGAGACCAAGGCGAAGCGGCTGCGCCCGCTGGCCGAGCGCCTCGTGACCTTCGCCAAGCGCGGTGACCTGCACGCCCGCCGTCGCGTGCTGTCGGTCATCGGCGACAAGGAGGTCGTGCACGTCCTGTTCACCGAGATCGCGCCGCTGGTGGCCGACCGTCCCGGCGGCTACACGCGCATCACGAAGATCGGCAACCGCAAGGGCGACAACGCGCCGATGGCCGTCATCGAGCTCGTGCTCGAGCCGGTGAGCCCGAAGCCGAAGGCCGCGAAGAAGGCCGCTCCGGCCGCCGCCGCGCCGGTCGAGGAGCCCGTCGCCGAGTCCGCGGAGGACGCTGCCGAGGATGCCGCGACCGAGGCCGTCGCCGAGGCCGACGAGGCCCAGGACGCCGCGGACGAGATCGCCGCGGACGACGCCAAGGCCTGAGCAGCCCGTCTTGTGAGGCCCGCACCCCCTCCCGGGGGCGCGGGCCTCACGCGTGTCGGGCGCGGCTGTTACGGTGAGGCTGTGCACGAGTTTCCGTCTGTTCTCGATGCGCTCGGGGACCGGGTCAGCACGCCCGCACCGATCGTCCTGGTAGACGTCGTGGACGAGAACATCCGGCGCATGCAGGACTTCGCCGACCTGCACGGCAAACAGCTGCGGCCGCACGTCAAGACCCACAAGAGCATCGACATCGGACGGCGGCAGATCGCCGCGGGGGCGGTCGGGATCACCGCCGGCACGATCGGCGAGGCGGAGGTCTTCGCCGCCGCGGGTTTCGACGACATCTTCCTCGCGTACCCGATCTGGCCCACGGGCGGCAAGGCGTCGCGGCTCGCGGCGCTGGCCGCGCGGACGCGCCTGCGGGTGGGCGTCGAGAACGTCGCGGCGGTCGACGCGCTTGTGCCCGCGCTCGGCGATCGTCGTGGGTCGGTGGGGCTCGTCATCGAGGTCGACTGCGGCGCCCACCGCTCCGGCATCGCACCGCACCAGGCGGGGCGCCTCGCGCGCTGCGCGCGGGCACGGGGTCTGCGCGTGGACGGCGTCTTCACCTACCCCGGTCACGGCGGCAGGGCCGGCTCTCGCGAGGGCGCGGCGCGCGACCAGGCGGTGGCCCTGCGCGCGGCGGTCGCCGCGCTCGCGGACGAGGGGATCAGAGCAGAGGTGGTGAGTGCCGGGTCGAGTCCGACCGTCGCGTTCAGCACCGACGACGTGATCACCGAGCTCCGTCCGGGGGAGTACGTCTTCAACGACGTCGACAACCACAGCCTCGGCGCCTGCGAGCTCGACCAGATCGGCCTGTTCGTGGCCACGACCGTGGTGAGCGATCAAGGGCACGACCATGTCGTCGTGGATGCCGGCACGAAGGCGCTCGCGCGCGAAGGCGACCCGGTCCGCGGCTGGGGCCAGGTGCCCGCCCTCGGCGGCGTGCTCAGCAGGCTGAACGAGTACCACGGCTTCCTCCGGCTGCCCGCCGGAGGCGCCCGACCCCCCGTGGGGAGTGTCGTGCCGCTCGTGCCGCACCACGTCTGTCCCGTCGTGAACAGCTTCGACGAGCTGATCCTCACCGACCGCCGGGGGAGCGACCTCGGCACGTGGACGGTCCACGCACGCGGCAGGCTCAACTGAACGGAAGGAGCCTGACGTGACGCACACACCCGTAGAGGTGCTCGCCCGACCCGGCATCACGCTGCCCGCGGCAGAGGAGGCGATCGTGTGACCGCCCCGCTGAGGGTCGTCATCACCGGCGCGTCGAGCGGCATCGGCGCGGCCGTCGCCGAGCGGTTCCGGCGGGAGGGCGATCGGCTGCTGCTGACCGGACGGCGCACCGAGAGGCCGGCGACCGCGCGGTCGAACGAGCGCTACCTTCCCGGCGACCTCGGCGACGACTCGTTCGTCGCACGTCTTGTGAGCGAGGCGGCCCGCGAGTTCGGCGAGATCGACGCTCTCGTCCTGTGTCACGGGTTGCAGAGCGAGGGCTCGCTCACCCGTATGAGCGTCACCGAGGCATCCCGCGTGATCGACGCCAACCTGCTGAGCGTGTTCTCCGTCGTGCACTGCGCGGTGCCGCTGATGAGCCGGGAACGCGGATCGATCGTGTGCGTGGCCTCGCGATTGGGCATGGTCGGGATGCCGGGCCAGGTGCTGTACTCGGCGGCCAAGGGCGGCCTCATCATGTTCGCCCGGGCGGCCGCGGTCGAGCTCGCGCCCGAGGGCGTCCGCGTGAACGTCGTGGCCCCGGGGCTCACCATGACACCGGTGATCCGCGACGGCTTCGCCCGCCACGACGACCCCGACACGTATGCGGCCGAGCGGGCGGCGACCATCCCGCTCGGGCGACTGGCCGAGCCCGCCGAGATCGCCGAGCCGATCTACTTCCTCGCCTCGCCGGCCTCGTCGTACGTCACCGGCGTGGTGCTGCCGATCGACGGCGGTTACACGGCCGCCTGACGCGGCGTCATGTGCGCGGCGCTTCAGGCGATGCCGAGCGCGCGGTTCACCTCGTCGAGAGACCTCACCCGGACGCCCTCGAACGCGGTGAGGCTGCGATCGTAGCCGCGGTCGAGGTACACGTTGTTGGTGAAGCCGAGCTCGAGCATCGGGATCACGTCGTAGAGCTGGTGTGCCGAGATGTGCAGGAAGTCATCGGGTGTCGCGTCGAGCACGGTCAGCATGTGATCGAAGGCCTGCAGCCGCGGCTTGTACGCTCCGGCCTGCTCGGCGGTGATCACGGCGTGGAAGGGCGCGCCGAGGGTGGGGATGCTGGCCGCCAGATGGCGGTCGTCGGCGTTCGACAGGGCCACGAGCGGGAAGTGCTCGGCCATCCTGGCCAACGGTGCGGGCACGTCTGCGTGCGGGCCCCAGGTCAGCACTGCCGCTTGGATCGCGGCCACATCGGAGTCGCGGGCCTCGACGTCGAACATCGCACAGGTGCGCCGGTACGAGCGCTCGAGGACCTCGTCGTACGGGCGGTACTCCAGGACCTCGTCGAAACGGTTCAGCCGGAAGCGAGTGAAGAAGCGCTCGAACTCCTCGCCGGCGAGGCGGTCGGCGAGCATCGGCTGGACGGTCTCGCGCATCTGATAGTGGATGAGGGTGCCGTAGATGTCGAAGGAGATGTACTTCGGACGGGGGAGCGAGACGGTCACGAGGTCCTTTCATGAAGGCCAGAAATCGTAGGAATACAGGATTGTTGACAATCATTTTGCCGCAAAGCGAGAGCAAGTGCCAGTCGGAGCGCCTGCTCGGGCCGCAGACGCCGCTCCCGGCGACCCGGTCGGGAGTCTGAGGGGTCCGCGTCGTCGATGTCGTCTCGTCGTGCCTCGGCGACGATCAGGCCTGCGCGGTCGACTCGTCGCGACCATGGCGCAGTGCTTCGGTCGACGGATGCGTGTGGAGCTCGAAGTTGTCCACCGACAGGTGCTGGTGCAAGGCCAGGTGGATCGCCTTCATGTCGCCCTTGCGCACCAGCTCCGCGATCTCGAGATGGCCGGGGAGCACGCGGTCGGGCCGCGGGTACGTGTTCTCGAAGTGGCTCAGGCAGATGAGCGCTTCGGTCGCGAGGGTCTGGTAGGCGCGCGTGAGACGTGAGTTGTCGCCGGCCTCTACGAGCGCGGTGTGGAACTCGAGATCCACGCGGCTCAGGGCGCTCCAGTCGCGCGCGTCGAGCGGAGCTCGCATGCGTCGAGCGATCTCCTCCAGGCGGGCCACGAGCTCCTCGCGGTCGGCCTGACTGCGCGCGACGATGTTCTCGGCGGCGGCGCACTCGATGACCTCGCGCGCCTCGTAGACCTCGGCGATGTCGCGCAATGTGAGCTCGCGCACGAAGACGCCGCGGTTGGGGCGGCCGATGAGGAGGCCCTCCTGGACGAGCCGTTGGAGTGCCTCCCGCACGGGCCCGCGAGAGACGTTGAGCTGGTTGGCGACCTGTGCCTCGTTGATCTGATCGCCGGGGCCGAACGAGCCGTCGATGATGCGCTCGCGCAGCTGGTCGGCGATGACGACAGCGGTGGGTCGGCTGTCGATGGCCGAGAGGGAGAGGACTCCTCGCATGTGGTCGCTCCTTGAGGGGCTTGCCGTGGACGAGCGTCCACACGGCATAGACTGTTGACAATCAACAGTACCAAGCCTCGTCCGGGGCGCGGACGATCAGGGATGCAAGCGGGTGGAGTGCTCGTGCTCCGCGTGTGAGGCGGACTCCAGCTGCAGAGTGCAGTGATCGGTGTCGAAGTGCTCGCCGAGGCACGCGTGCAGCTCGTCGAGGGTGTCGTGGTAGCTGCGCGAGGCGAACGCCTCGTCCGAGATCACGACGTGCGCGGAGAACGCGTTCACGCCCGACGTGATCGTCCACGCGTGCATGTCGTGCACGACCTTGACGCCCGGCACCGACAGCATGTGCGCGCGTGCCTGCTCGAGATCGACGTTCTTCGGTGTGGCCTCCAGCAGCACGTTCACGACATCCTTCAGGAGGCTGATCGCGCGTGGGAAGATCAACAGCGCGATCACGATGGATGCCACCTGGTCGACCCAGTTCCAGCCCGTGATCAAGATGATGACGCCCGCGATGATGACGGCGACCGAGCCGAGCAGGTCGCCCAGGACTTCGAGGTAGGCGCCGCGGACGTTGAGGCTCTCCTTCTGCCCCGACTGGAGCACCAGCAGTGAGATCAGGTTCGCGACGGCGCCGATGACAGCGGCGATCAGCATCACCTCGGAGTGGATCTCGACCTCCGTGCCGAAGCGGCGGATCGCCTCGATGAAGATGAAGACCGAGATCACGCCCAGGATGATGCCGTTGGCGAGCGCGGCGAGCACCTCGACGCGCAGGAACCCGAAGGTCCGCTTCGAGGTGGCCGGGAGGGTCGCGATCACGCTCGCGATCAGAGCGACCGCGACCCCGGTCGCGTCGGTGAGCATGTGGCCGGCATCGGCGAGCAGGGCGAGCGACTGCGACAGGATGGCGCCGACCACCTGGACGAGGAAGATGCTCGCAGTGATCGACAGGACGATGATCAGCCGTTTGCGGTGCTTGCCGGTCGCCGTGGCGTGGCCGTCCAGTCCGTGGCTGTGGTCGTGGCCGTGTCCGTGCCCGGTGGCGCCCGGCGCCTCCGGGCGCTGCGGATGCCCGTGAGAGAAGCTGCCGTGATCGTGATCGTGATCGTGATCGTGGTCGTGGGTGTCCATGGGCGCCACTCTAGCAAGATTGCAGATTGTTGACAATTAGATGAGGTCGAGCCCAGACTGGAACGGGTCGCACGAGCGACAACCGAAGCGAGAGAAGGGTCGCCCCCATGACCAAGGCCATTGTCGTCTCCGATGCGCGTACCGCCGACGCCGGTGAGCACCACCCGAAGCCGACGGCCGCGCAGCCGGGTCAGACGGAGTCGTCGCGCACCGTCTGGGAGTCCGCGGAAGGCATCAGGTCGGGGGTGTGGGAGGTCACGCCGGGGACGTTCGACAGCACGCGCCCGGGCTACCACGAGATGTGCCAGATCGTGTCCGGTCGCGCCACGATCACCGAGCCCGATGGCACGTCGTTCGAGATCGGCCCCGGGTCGTTGTTCATCACCCCGGAAGGCTGGGTCGGCACCTGGGAGGTGCACGAGACGCTGCGCAAGACGTGGGTGGTCATCCCGTTCGACGCGCTGGCGGCACACGCCGGGTGAGGCGACTGTCGGGGCGCCCGTGGGTGCCCCGACAGGTCGCTCGCGCGGCTCAGCTGCGCCGCGCCACGTTGTAGAAGCGGATCTCCTGGTACTCCTCGAGGCCCTCCGAGCTGCCCTCGCGGCCCAGCCCGGAGGCCTTGATCCCCCCGAAGGGCGCCGCGACGTTCGAGACGATCCCGTGGTTGATGCCGACCATGCCGGCATCCAGACGATCAGCGACGTCGAGCGCGCGGTCGACGTCGGCCGTGAAGACGTAGCTGGCGAGGCCGAACGGTGTGCTGTTCGCCCTGGCCACGCCCTCATCCTCGGTGGCGAACCGTGCGATCGAGGCCACCGGACCGAAGATCTCCTCCTGGGCGATCGCGGCCGACTCGGGCACGCGGTCGAGCACGGTCGCCTCGAAGAAGTGGCCGGGCCCGTCCGGTGCCGACCCGCCGGCGCGCAGCTCGGCGCCGCGGGCGACCGCGTCGTCGACCCAGCCGCGGAAGTTGGCGACGGCGCGGTCGTCGATGACCGGGCCGAGCTGCACGTCACCGAGCGGATTGCCCATCACGACCTGCGACATCCGCTCGGTGAACCCCTCCACGAACGCGTCGGCGATGCCGTCCTGCACGAGGATGCGGTTGGCGGCCACGCACGACTGACCGCCGTTGCGCAGCTTCGCGACCAGCGCGCCCTCGACGGCTCGCTCCAGGTCGGCATCGTCGAAGACCAGCAGGGGGGCGTTGCCGCCGAGCTCCATCGAGCTCTTCACGACGTTGTGAGCGGCCAGCGTGAGCAGCGTGCTGCCCACCCCGGTGGAGCCGGTGAACGACACCTTGCGCACCCGGGGGTCGGCCAGGAGCGCAGTGCTCAGCGGCGACGCCTTGCTCGTGGTGACGACCTGCACGAGGTCGTCGGGCACGCCCGCCTGCACGAAGATCTCCGCGACCACGAGGGTCGTCAGCGGGGTCAGCGCCGCAGGCTTGACGACGGCGCCGCAGCCCACCGCGATCGCCGGCGCGATCTTGCGCGTGGCCATCGCCATCGGGAAGTTCCAAGGGGTGATCAGGAGCGCTGTGCCGACGGGCGCACGGCTGGTGAGGATGGTCGACCCGCCGCGTGGGCTCTCGCGGTAGTTGCCTGCCGGCCGCACCGCCTCCTCCGCGTACCAGCGCACGTAGTCGGCCGCGTACTGCACCTCGCCGTAGGCCTCGGCCAGCGGTTTGCCCATCTCGCGCGTGATGACGTACGCCAGGCGATCACGCTGCTCGATGATGAGGTCGTAGGCGCGGTGCAGCACGTCGGAACGGTGTCGCGGCGTCTTGCGCGCCCAGTCGGCGCCGGCCCGGTCGGCGCGGTCGAGGGCGAGGAGGGCCTGGTCCGGCGTGTAGTCGGCGGGACGGGCGATGACCTCCTCGGTGGCCGGGTCGTGCACCTCGAACGAGGCCGAGGTGCCGAGCCCCAGCGGGTCGAGGCCCACCGTGGCGAGCGCGGCGTTCGATCGGTCGAGGATGTCGGGGTCGACGCCGTCGACGACGTCGGAGGCGACCGCGGTCGTGCTCATCTGATTCTCCGCTCTCCGGTTTATTGTCAACAATACTACGATATGATCGCGGGATACGGAACCCGTCCAAGGAGCCAATGATGCGGACTCATACGATCTCGGTCCTCGCCGGCGACGGCATCGGCCTGGAGGTCATGCCCGTCGCGATGCGGGTGCTCGACGCGGCCGCCGAGCCCCACGGGGTCGCCTTCGAGTGGCGGGAGCAGCCGTGGGGCAGTGAGTACTACCTCGCCCACGGGCGCATGATGCCTGACGACGCGATCGAGCAGATGGCGCAGACGGATGCCGTGTTCCTCGGCGCGGTCGGCTCGCCCGAGGTGTCGGACACCGAGACCCTCTGGGGAATGCTGATCCCCATCCGCAGAGAGTTCGACCAGTACGTCAACCTCCGCCCCATCCGCTCGTTCTCGGGGATCGCCTCGTCGCTGGCCGGATCGCCCGAGATCGACATGGTGATCGTGCGCGAGAACGTCGAGGGCGAGTACTCGGCGGTCGGCGGCCGCAGCTACCGCGGCACGCGGTACGAGGCCGCCTATCAGCAGGCGCTGTTCTCGCGGTTCGGGATCGAGCGCATCGCCCGTTTCGCGGCGGATGTCGCCGCATCCCGATCGGGCCGGCTCGTCTCGGCGACGAAGTCGAACGGGATCATCCACACGATGCCGTTCTGGGACGAGGTCGTGGCGGAAGTGGTCGCCGAGCGTGGGGGAGTGCTGTTGGAGTCGGTGCTCATCGACGCGCTCGCCGCCCGCATGGTGCGCCGCCCGCGCAGCATCGACGTCATCGTGGCGTCGAATCTGTTCGGCGACATCCTGTCGGATCTCGCCGCCGGTGCGGTGGGGTCGATCGGGATCGCGCCGAGCGCCAATCTCGACCCCGAGCGTCGGCACCCCTCGATGTTCGAGCCGGTGCACGGCTCCGCCCCCGACATCGCCGGGCAGGGGATCGCCAACCCGGTCGGGCAGATCTGGGCCGGCGCGATGATGCTCGACCACCTCGGCCACGCCGACGTCGCGCGGCGGCTCGAGGCCGCCTTCACCGAGGTGATCGAGAGCGGTCTGGTGACGCCGGATCTCGGCGGCGCCGCGACCACCGCGGAGGTCGGCGACGCCGTCATCGCGCGGCTGCGTTCCGCGTGATCGTTACGATCGTGTTTCACATCCGAGCTTTTTTCGTCGGATTGTTGACAATCTAATCTCTTGCTCGCTAGCGTCACCTCCAGTCGCCGTCATCGCGCGGCCGGCATGACCGTAGGAGATGCGACCCATGCAGAGTCTTGAAGTCACCGATCTGAAGATCACGATCCGCGGACGCACGATCGTCAAGGGGATCTCGTTCTCGGTAGACCAGGGGCAGCGCGTCTGCCTCCTGGGCCAGTCCGGCTCCGGGAAGTCGTTGACGGCGAACGCGGTGCTCGGCAACCTGCCCCGGAATGCGGTGACCGAGGGCAGCATCAGGATCAACGGCGTCGAGGTCCTCGGCGTTCCCGCGCCCAGACGCCGCAACGAGGCGCGTGTGGCGATGGTCTTCCAGGACTCCGCCGTCGCGCTCAACCCGCTGGTGCGCCTGCGCGAGCAGCTGATCGAGCCGCTCCGCCGTCATCGCAAGTTCAGCCGGTCCGACGCGCTCGCCGCGGCGATCGAGCTCGCCGACTCGGTCGGCCTGCCCGACCCGCAGAACATCGTCAACAGGTTCTCCGCCGAGCTCTCCGGCGGTCAGCGGCAGCGTGTGTGCATCGCCCTCGCGCTCGCGTGCAACACGCGCCTGATGGTGGCCGACGAGCCGACGACCGCGCTCGACGTGGTGACGCAGAAGAAGGTGCTCGATGTCCTGAAGCAGTACACGGCGGGCGCGGAGACTCCGGCGCTCCTGTTCATCACGCACGACTTCGCCGTCGCCTCTGAGCTCTGCAGCCACGCCGTGGTGCTGAAGGACGGCATCATCGAAGACCAGGGCCCGTTGCAGCGGATCTTCGAGAAGCCCGCGACTCCCTACACCGCCGAGCTCATCCGCGCGGCGCGCGCCGCGACGATCGAGCCCTATGTAGAGAAGTTCCGTGCGGAGAGCGCGGCTGCGCCCGCGGGCCGGGTCGCCGCCGCGGTCGAGGTCCTCGCCGGTGACGACGGCAAGCCGTTCTTCGACATCGCGAACGTGAGTCGTGAGTACGCCATGCCGCGTGAGCGCCCGTTCGCGGCGCGCACCTACAAGACGGCGCTCGAAGAGACCACCGTCGTGATCGGGCGGGGCGAACGCGTGGGCATCGTCGGGGTGTCGGGCTCGGGAAAGACCACGCTGCTGCGCCTGATGCTCGCCCTCGACACCACGGACACCGGCGCGGTGCTGTGCGAGGGCAAGCCGGTGCACCCGGGGGATGTCCGCAAGCTGAAGTGGTACCGCCGGAAGGTGCAGTACGTTCCCCAGGACCCCGCGTCCACGCTCGACCCGCTGATGACGGTGCAGGCTCTCGTCCGCGAGCCCCTCGTCCGCCTCGGCGTGGAGGGGGACCACGACGCGATGATCCGCGAGGCGCTCGAGTCGGTCAACCTCGACAGCAAGTTCCTCACCCGACGAGCCAGCGAGCTCTCCGGCGGCCAGGCGCAGCGGCTCGCGATCGCGCGTGCCATCGCGACACGCCCCGACTTCCTCCTCGCCGACGAGCCGGTCAGCGGGCTCGACCTGCCGATGCGCGAGGCGGTGGTCGCTCTGCTCAAGGAGATCTCCGAGACCCGCGGCACCGGCATCGCGGTCGTGTCGCACGATCTGTCGATGGTCGCGAGCCTGTGCGAGCGCACCGTCGTCATGTTCAGCGGCGCCGTCGTCGAGGACCGGCCCACGAGAGAGCTGTTGCTCGATCCGCAGCACGAGCGCACCCAGGAGCTGCTCGACTCCATACCAGACCTTCACGTCGCACCCGACGACGTCCTGCCGGTGGGGTGACCGGGCACACCGCCCCGATCGCCCCGACCGCACCAGATCCGCTCGGAAGGAACGCAAATGTCCGCCTCCACTCACGCAGTGCCGACGCTGCGCCGTGTGCAGCGTCGCAACACGCTCTCCGCGTCGTCGCGTGCGGCCCTCACCTCCGCCGTCTCCCGCGTCGTGACCATCCTGGCGATCGTCTTCCTGCTCGGCATCCTGCCGCTGCTGTCGGGTCGAGACGTCGCCTTGTCGGTCTACCGCTCGCGCTACGCCGAGGGTGAGCCGTCCCCCGCCGAGCTCGACGAGATCCGTCAAGAGCTCGGCCTGGACGGCGGGCCGCTCGGCACGTTCTTCAGCTGGTTCGGTCACGCGATCCGCGGCGACTTCGGCGTGTCGTGGACGTCGCGCAAGCCCGTGCTGCCCGAGATGCTGTCGGCGCTGGGCACGTCGCTCACGCTGATGCTCGCCTCCCTGCTCGTAGCCGTCATCATCGGCGCGCTCCTCACCATCCCGACGTTCCGACGCGGTCTCGCCGGACGGTCGGACCGTACCGGTGGCGGCCTCGCCGCAGCGTTCACAGCTCTGCCCGAGTTCCTGCTGGCCTCGCTCCTGCTCATGGTGTTCGCGGTCTGGCTGGGCTGGTTCCCGCCGTTCGGCTGGAAGGGCGTGCAGTACGTCGTGCTGCCGGCGCTGGCCATGGGTCTGCCGGCGGGTGGATTCCTCGGGCGGTTGCTCTCCGATGCGCTGGCGAGCACCTTCAGCGAGCGATGGGTGGCCACGTGGCAGGTCGCCGGCTTCTCCAAGCCGCGCATCATCGGCGCTGCGATCCGTCGGACCCTGCCGGGGGTCACCGCTCCCATGGCGCTCATCCTCGTCGGCATCACGGCCGGTGCGGTCGTCATCGAGCAGGTGTACTCCATCCCGGGCATCGGGCGGGCCACGCTCGAGGCGGCGCAGTCGCAGGATCTGCCGTCCCTGCAGATGGGCGTCATCCTGCTGATGGTGCTCGCGGTCGTCCTCGGCATCGGTGCGACGTTGCTGCGGCGCATCCTGCTCGGTCCCGCGCTGCGCTCCAACTCACTGCCCGCGGCGGTTCCCAAGACCCCCAGCTCGAAGTGGGCGCTGTTGCTGCCTGCCACGATGCTGATCATCCTGGTCGTCGTGATCGTGGCCGGTCTGCCTCGCGACCCGTTCGCCGTGGACTACGCCCGTCTGCAGCCGCCGAGCTGGGAGCTGCCGCTCGGTGCGGATGCCAGCGGCCGCGACGTGCTGGCGCGGATCTCGGCCGGAGCGATGGCGACGATCGGACTCGGCGCCGTGATCGCGGGCGTCTGTCTCGTGATCGGCCTCATCGTCGGCATGTTCCCGAATGCGGGCGCCGGCCCGATCGAGGTGACCAACGCTGCGCCGACCATCCTCGCCGGCCTGATCGTCGCGGGCATCATGGGTCCGTCCTCGGCCGGTGCCGCGATCGCCGTCACGATCGTCAGCTGGGCGCCGCTGGCCGCTCACACCGCCGCGCTCGTCTCCGAGGTGAAGGCCCAACCACACGTCAAGATCGCGCCTGTTCTCGGTGTCGGCCGGGTGCGCCTCATGCTGCGGTACGTGATGCCGGCGGTCGTCGGCCCCGTGTTCCGCCATGCCTGCCTGCGGTTGCCCGGCATCGCGCTCGCGCTCGCCGCTCTCGGCTTCCTGGGACTGGGTCCGCAGCCCCCGGCCGCCGACTGGGGCCTGGTGCTCGCCGAGGGGATGCCGTACATCGAGCGTGCGCCGCTGGTGGTGCTCGTGCCGGCTCTCGCACTGGTGGCGCTGTCGATCTTCGCGGTGTCGCTGTCCAGCCTCAGCCTCGACCTCCGCTTCATCAGGAGGAAGAAGGCCGGCGGCGGAGACGACGTCCAGCCGGCGCCGAGCACGGACCTCCTGACCGTCATCGACTCCGATCTGGAGGCGCCGACGCGAGGCATCTAGACGACACGGGATCGAGCCGGTCCTCGTGCCACCAGAGAACAAGCCGTGAGAACCACGGCGACAAGAAAGGAAGCAATGTCCGCCACACTCCCCACGCCGAAGTACATCTCGTTCGACATCTACGGAACCCTCATCGACTTCCAGATGGGCAAGACCGTGGATCGGCTGATCGGTGATCGTCTCGATGCGGACCGGCGAGAGACGTTCAAGGATCGCTTCGGCGTCAACCGATGGGACGAAGTGCTCGAGTACCGCCCATACGACGAGATCCTGGAGCGGGCGTGGCGGCGCACCTGCGAGCAGTTCGCGCTGGAGTCCGCGGACAGCGACATCGACGCCATCACCGCCTCCATCGGGGAATGGCCCGCGCACGAGGACGTGCCGGAGCCGCTCGCGCGGATGGCGGAGCACTTCCCGCTCGTCGCGCTGTCGAACGCCGACGACTCGCACCTCGCGGCGAGCATCCCGAGGCTGGGGGCACCGTTCTTCGCGGTGTACTCGGCGGAGCAGGCCGGTGCCTACAAGCCACGGCTGCGGGCATTCGAGTACATGCTCGACAAGCTCCAGGTGGCTCCGTCCGAGATCCTGCACATCTCGTCGCACCAGACCTACGACCACATCCCGATGTTCGAGCTCGGATTCACCAACAAGGTGCTGCTCGACCGTGGCTACGAGCCCGACATCCCCTGGTACGGAGCGGTTCGGATGACCTCGCTCGACGAGGTCAACCGGGCGCTCGGCATCGCCTGAGCATCCGGCTCCGGCGCCCCCCGCAGTACCCACCCGAAAGGAAATCAGAATGCGAAAAGTCATGAGGCGCAGGGCGCTGAGCGTCCTCGCAGCCGGCAGCATCGCTGCGCTCTTGCTCAGCGGCTGTGCGGGTTCGAGCAACGACGCCGGTGAGGGGGGTGACGACGCCCGAATCCGTGTCGCGAGGTCCTTCGCGCCCACGGCCGGTCTCAGCCCGTACAGCGACGACGCGACGACGCTCTCGAAGTTCGGCTCCGCCGAGACCCTCGTGCAGCTGAGCGACGACCTCGAGGCGGAGCCGCTGCTCGCCACCGACTTCGAGCAGGTGGACGACCTCACCTGGACGTTCACGCTCGGCTCGGGAGTCACCTTCCACGACGGCACCGAGATGGATGCCGCCGCGGTGAAGAACGCGCTCGACCACGCCAGCTCGGCGGCATCGCCGCCGCGCGCGTTGAAGGGCGTGAAGCTCACCGTCGAGGCGACCGCCGACGACAAGGTCACCATCAAGACCGACATCCCCGATCCGCTGCTGACCAACCGCCTGACCAGCCCGCAGCTGTCGATCTTCTCGGCCGCCGCGTACAAGGACGACGGCACCGTCGACCCGGTCGGCACCGGAACGGGACCCTTCGTGCTGACGAAGGTGGACGGCACCACCACCGCCACCTTCGACCGCTACGAGGACTACTGGGGCGACAAGGCGAAGCTCGCCGGCATCGACGTGTCGTTCGTGCCCGACGGTCAGGCGCGCGCGTCGGCCATCCGTGCGGACGAGGCCGACGTGGCGGACAACATCCCGGTCTCGCAGGCGAGCCTGCTCGATCCGGACCAGGTGTTCCAGGTCCCGACGGTCCGCTCGATGTACATCGCGCTCAACACGAAGACCGGCGCCTTCTCCGACCCGGCCGTCCGCGCCGCCGCCCGTGCGGCGATCGACCCGTCGAAGATCGTCAAGACCGTCTTCGAGGACCAGTCCGAAGCGGCAGACGGTCTGCTCAGCGGCGCCGTGCCGTGGGCGGCGGACCACCGCGGCGACACGACGTCGGCGGCGAGCCCTGCGAAGGTCTCGGGCACGGCGATCACGCTGGCCACCTACACCGATCGACCGGAGCTGCCGGAGGCCGCGGTCCAGCTGCAGAAGCAGTTGGAGGACGCCGGCTTCACCGTCACCCAGGACGTCCGCGAGTACGCCAGCATGGAGAAGGAGATCCTCGGCGGTGCCTTCGACGCGGTGGTCATGGCTCGCAACACGATGCTCGACACCGGTGACCCGCTGTCGTCGTTCTTCCAGTCGGACTTCACGTGCGAGGGCGGCTACAACGTCTCGCAGTTCTGCGACCCGAAGGTGGACGAGCTGGTCAAGAAGGGCCTGGCCCTTCCGACCGGCACCGATCGCGAGAAGGCGACGATGGACGTCGAAGCGGCGGTCCTCCAGGCCGATGCGGCCATCCCGCTCGTGTACATGTCCACGACACTCGCCGACAACGGCAAGTTCAAGGACGTCGTCCGCGACCCGCGCGAGCAGCGACTGATCACCGCTCAGACGGCTCCCGCGAAGTGACGCCGGTCTCGTCGTCGACGGGGCGCGTCCCCGTCGACGACGAGACGTCACGACACCTCTCAACCCCATACCCCCATCGATAGTTGCTTGGAGCTTCACCTGTGAAAATGCGTTCCTACTGGCTCGACACCGCCACCCCGAGTGGCGACTACACCGAGACGGAGGTACCAAAGGAGGTGGATGTCGCCGTCGTCGGCGGCGGATTCACCGGTCTGTCGACGGGCTATCACACCGCGAAGTCCGGGAGGTCGGTCGCTGTGCTCGAGGCGCGCACAGTGAACTGGGGGGCCTCCGGTCGCAACGGCGGCATGGCGACGACGGGACTTGCCATCGGGTTCCGTGACGCGCTGAAGCGCTATGGCGAACAGCGCGCCGTCTCCTACTTCAAGGAGTACAACAACGCGATCGACCTGATCGAGCAGCTGGTCACCGAGAACGCGCTCGACGTCGACTACGCCCGCGCCGGGAAGATGAACCTGGCCTGGAAGGAGTCGCACTGGGAGGGCATGCAGAAGACCGCCGAGCTGCTCAAACGCCTGGTCGGCCAGTCCGTGCACCTCGTCGATCGCGCCAACATCCGCTCCGAGGTCGGCTCGGACGTCTATCACGGTGCGATGGTCGACCCATCGGGTGCCGGAATGCACGTGGGCAAGTTCGGGCATGCGCTGGCGCGGCTCGGCATCGAGCAGGGCGCCACCATCCATGAGCACGCGGAGGTCACCGACGTGCGCAAGGTCGCCGGAGGAGCAGCGTTCGATCTGGTCACGCCACGCGGAACCGTGCGCGCGGGAAAGGTCGTCGTCGGCACCAGCGGCTATACCGGTCGGGTGTTCGGCTGGGTACAGCGACGCATCATCCCGGTGGGGAGCTTCATCGTCGTCACCGAGCCCCTGCCGCAGGAGCTCGTCGACGAGCTCCTGCCGAACAGGCGGATGGCGTCGGACAGCAAGAACTTCATCTACTACTTCCGCATCACGCCCGACAATCGGTTGCTGTTCGGCGGCCGCGCACGCTTCGCGCTGAGCGATCCGTCCTCCGACCGCAAGAGCGGCGAGATCCTCGAGAAGGCGATGCACTACGTCTTCCCGAAGCTCAGGGACGCCCGCATCGACTACATGTGGGGAGGCCTGGTCGACATCTCCATGGACCAGATGGTCCACGCCGGTGAGCACGACGGCATCTACTACTCCACCAACTACTCCGGCCACGGCGTGCAGATGGCGACCTACATGGGCAAGGTGATGAGCGAGGTCATCGACGGCCGGCCGGAGGCGAATCCGTGGCGCGATCTGCGCAACCCCTGGATCCCGGGGTACTTCGGGCAGCCGTGGCTGCACCTGCGCCTCGGCGGTGCCTACTACGGGCTGCAGGATCGGTTCAGCTGAATGGCGCCGGACTCAGCTCGGGCACACGCACTGGCCGACCTCGGCATCCCCGGCGGAGGCTACACAGGCGTCCACTGGATCACCGACGGTCTCGACCTCGTGGTCACCGACCCGGAGGACGACAGCCCGATCGCGCATGTGCACCCCGCCGACCCGCAGGAGATGTCCGACGCCGTCACCACCGTCGCGGCCGGCCTGCGCGAGCCGTGGGAGCTCTGGCAGCGCCGGGAGACACTCGAGCGCGCCTCGGCCCTGCTGCGGGATGAGCACGAGCGGATCGCCCGGATCCTCTCGGCCGAGAGCAGCAAGACGATCACCGAGGCCCGCCGCGAGGCATCCCGTGCCGCCGAGACGCTGCGTCTGTCGGCCGCGGCGGCGCCGCTGCTCGAGGGCGAGACGCTTCCGCTGAGCGACTCCGCGCGCGGCAGCGGGCGCATCGGGTGGAACCGCCGCGAGCCGCTGGGGGTGGTGGCGGCGATCACCCCGTTCAACGATCCGCTCAACCTGGTGGCGCACAAAGTCGGTCCCGGGCTCATCGCGGGCAACGCGATCGTGCTGAAGCCGGCCGCGACCACGCCCCTGTCGGCGCTCGCCCTGGTCGACGTGCTGCTGCGCGCCGGCATGCCGGCCGATCGCATGGCGGTGCTCGTGGGGACGCGGGAGGCCAGCAGCGTCCTCGTCAGCGATCCGAGGGTCGCCGCGGTGTCCTTCACCGGTGGCCCGGCCACCGGCGACGTCCTGGCGCGGCTGGCCGGGGCGCGCAAGATCCTCATGGAGCTCGGCGGCAACAACGCCGTCGTGGTCTGCGCCGACGGCGATGTCGCGGAGGCGTCGGCCGCCGTGGTCGACGGCGCCTTCGGCGTCGCCGGGCAGAACTGCCTGTCGGTCCAGCGCGTGTTCGCGCACGAGTCGGTGTACGACGAGCTCGTGTCTCGCGTGGTCGACGGCGCCGAGAGGCTGCGGGTCGGCTCCAAGCGCGACGCCGAGACGGATGTGGGGCCGCTCATCACCGAGCGCGAGGCGCGGCGCGTCGAGGACTGGGTGCACGAGGCCGTGGCGTCCGGCGCCGTCGTCCGGGCCGGCGGGACGCGGCGCGGCGCCTTCTACGATCCGACGGTGCTCGTCGACGTGCCCGAGGACGCGCGGGTCATGCGCGAGGAGGTGTTCGGGCCGGTGGTGTCGATCATGAGCTTCACCGACCTCGACGAGGCGCTGGGACGAGTGGACGACACCGAGTTCGGGATGCAGGCGGGCGTCTACACGTCGTCGCTGGAGACGGCGCTGCACGCCGCGGAGCGACTGCATGTGGGCAGCGTGCTGATCAACGACACCAGTGATTTCCGCATCGATGCGATGCCGTTCGGCGGCCCCAAGCGCTCCGGCGTGGGTCGTGAAGGGGTGGCCAGCGCCGTCCGTGAGCTCAGTGAGCCGAAGAACGTCATCATCAACCGCGCTGCCATCGGCTGAGCTCCCGGCATCTTCTCGTATCTGGTTGATCATGTATCAAAGCATGCTAATATCTTCGCATGCACGAAGATTCTCAGAGCTCTCTGGATGTGGACAGCCCGTACGTGGACCTGGCCGTCGAGGTGTTCTCGATGCTCGCCGACCCGACGCGGGTGCGCATCGTCCTCGCGTTGAATGCCGGCGAGCTGTCGGTGAACCATCTTGCGGACATCGTCGACAAGGCCCCGGCGACCGTGTCGCAGCATCTCTCGAAGCTGCGCTGGGCGCGCATCGTGCTCAGCCGACAGGAGGGCACGCGTGTGTTCTACCGGTTGGCCAACGAGCACGTGCGCGGGCTGGTCGTCGATGCCATCTACCAGGCCGAGCACTCCCTCGGGAACGTGCCGCCCCATCACCGCCAGCAGCCGGCGACGGCGCAGGGCGGAATCGACGCCGCATAGCGCACCGCACACCAACGAAGGAGACAGCGCCTTGAGCAATCCCGCCACGCACCCTCACCCTCACGAGGGCGCGCACGACCACCCGCACCCGCACGAGGGCGGGCACGAGCACCCGCACCCGCACGAGGGCGGGCACGACCACCCGCACCCTCACGGCGGTCATGGGCACGGCCACGGGGACCACGGCCATGGCCACGGGGACCACGGCCATGGGCACGGCCATGGCGATCACGGGCACGAGCACCCGACCGGCATCAAGGGCTTCTTCTACGGGTTGTTCGTGCCGCACTCGCACGACGCCGCCGACTCGATCGACGACGCGATGGAGGCGAGCAGGACCGGCATCCGTACCGTGATCATCAGCATGATCCTGCTCGTGCTGACCACCGTCTTCCAGGCGATCGTGGTCTACTTCAGCGGCTCGGTGGCGCTGCTCGCCGACACGATCCACAACCTGTCCGACGGGATGACGGCGGTGCCGCTGTGGATCGCGTTCGTTCTCGGCCGACGCGCGGCGACGCGCAAGTTCAACTACGGCTACCACCGGGCGGAGGACCTCGCCGGCCTGTTCATCGTGCTGATGATCCTCCTCTCCGCCGTCGTCGCGCTGTGGCAGTCGATCGACCGCTTCATCCACCCGCAACCGCTCGAGAACATCTCCTGGGTGATCGCGGCCGGTGTGATCGGGTTCATCGGAAACGAAGTGGTCGCGGTCTACCGCATCCGTGCCGGACGCCGCATCGGGTCGGCGGCGCTCGTCGCCGACGGCATCCACGCCCGCACCGACGGCTTCACCTCGCTCGCGGTCGTCGGCGGCGGCCTGGGCGTGCTGCTCGGCTTCCCGCTCGCCGACCCCATCGTGGGCGTGCTGATCTCCCTCGCGATCTTCGTGCTGCTGATCGGGACGATCAAGTCCGTTGGGCGTCGACTCCTGGACGGCATCGAGCCGGGCCTGATGGACGAGGCGGAGCACGCTCTGACCCACGTCGCCAACATCGAGAAGGTGGAGCAGATCCGGCTGCGCTGGATCGGGCACCGCCTCGAGGGCGACGCGCTGCTGCGCATCCCGGCGGTGTCGGCGGCCGAGGCGGATCAGATCGCGAACGACGCCGAGGCCGCGGTGCGCGGCCACCTGAAGAACCTCGACATCATGAACGTCAGGACCCGCGTGGCCGAGCCCGTGGGGAGCGCGTCGCGCTGACGGCGGAGAGGGGCGGGAGGCGATTCGATCGCCTCCCGCCCCTCTCGCGTGCGCGTCTCTCGGACGGCTGGCTGCATCGTCCGGGCAGTACGGTTAGCCCAGCACCTCGTCGAGCGTGTCGCTCAGGGCCGCGAGGCCGAAGGCGATCTCGTCGGCGCTCACCACGAGCGGTGGGATCAGTCGCACCACGTTGGCGCGCGTGCCGCACGTGAGGGTGAGCAGGCGATGACCCACCGCGGCGGTCTGCACGGCGCTCGCGATCTCGGGGGCTGCCTCACCGTCGGCGCCGACGAACTCCAGTGCCCGCATCAAACCCAGGCCGCGCGCGTCGCCGATGCTCGGGAACCGCTGCTGCAGCTCCTGCAGGCCGGTGTGCAGCAGAGCGCCCATCGCCTCGGAGTTCGCGACGAGCTCCTCGTCGCGAACGACATCGAGGGTCGCCACGGCCGCCGCCGCCGCGACGGCGTTGCCGCCGTAGGTGCCGCCCTGCGATCCGGGCCAGCCGCGCGACATCAGCTCGCGAGAGGCGGCGATCGCGCTGATCGGGAAGCCGCTGGCGATGCCCTTCGCGGTGATCAGGATGTCGGGCGTCACCGACGAGTGCTGGTGGCCCCAGAAGCGCCCGGTGCGACCGACGCCCGTCTGCACCTCGTCGAGGATGAGGAGGATGCCGTGCCGATCGGCGCGCTCGCGCAGTCCGGCGAGGAACCGTGCCGGAGTCGGCACGTAGCCGCCGTCGCCGAGAGCGGGCTCGATGATGAACGCCGCGGTGTCGGCGGGGCTGCTCGTCGTCTGCAGCAGGAAGTCGAGCTCGCGCAGTGCGAAGTCGATCGCCGTGTCCTCGTCCCAGCCGTAGCGGAACGCTGCGGGAAACGGTGCGATGTGCACGCCCGCCATGAGCGGCGCGAACCCGGAACGGAACTTCGTTCCCGCCGTCGTGAGCGACGCGGCGGCGACAGTACGACCGTGGAACCCGCCCTGGAAGGCGATGAGGTTCGGGCGCCCCGTCGCCATGCGCGCGAGCCGCAGCGAGGCCTCCACCGCCTCCGAGCCGGAGTTGGCGTAGAAGACGCTGTCGAGACCCTCGGGCAGCACGTCGCCGAGGCGCTCGGTGAGCTCGAGGAGCGGCTTGTGCATGACCGTCGTGTACTGGGCATGGATGATCTTGCCGACCTGTTCGCGTGCCGCCGCCACGACGCGAGGGTGGCAGTGCCCCGTGCTCGTCACGCCGATGCCGGTCGTGAAATCGAGGTAGTCGACGCCGTCGGTCGCGGTGATCCATGCGCCGCGCGCGTGCTCGACGACGATCGGGGTGGCCTGCATGAGCAGTGGGCTGAGTTGTGCCATCGAGACTCTCCGGGTCGGTTGTTACTGCCCAGAATATCAGGATTGTCGATTGTCGACAATTAGTGACGGGTCGGGGGTGCGCCCGCGTGCGAGCGCACCCCCGATCGCTCAGCCTTGCCCGAGCAGCTGCCTCATCTCGGTGATCTCCGACTGCTGGGTCGCGATGATCTCCTCGGCGAGCGTGCGCACGTCGGGGCTCTTCCCGTTCTTCAGGACGCTCTGCGCCATCTCGATCGCACCGTCGTGGTGCTCGATCATCTGCTCCAGGAACAGGCGAGAGGCGGTGGCGCCGTCGGCGTCCTCGAGGGCGGTCATGTCGTCGTGCGACATCATGCCGTCGTCCATGCCGCCGTGACCCATGTCGCCCATGTCCTCGCTGGGCATCGAGGCGCCCCGCGCGGCGAGCCAGCCCTTCATGAGCTCGATCTCGGGGCCCTGCGCGTCCTTGATCCGCTGGGCGAGGTCGGCGACCGCGGGGTCGACATCCTCCTTCGCGAGGAGCACGTCGCTCATCTCGATCGCCTGCTCATGGTGCGGGATCATCATCACCGTGAACATCTCGTCGGCCATGTTGAAGTCGGCCGCCTCGGAGCTGGCGGTCTGAGATGCCGACGGTGCCGGACCGGCGTCGGTCGCGGTGCAGCCGGTCAGCAGCAGTGCGGTGGTGCCCACCGCGGCCGTGAGCAGCAGCATCCGCGTGCGGCGTGTGGGAGTGTCATTGATGGACATGTCGTGTTCTCTTTCGTTCGTTCGTCGGTGAGTGTGTGCGCCCATGGGCGCGTGCGGCGTCCCGGCGATGCGGCCGGGCGCTACGGACTCACGTGCGACTGATCGAGAGCTTCGTCAACGAGGGCGGGTCGGCGCCCGTGGTGCGCACGGCGACCACGGCGCGCTCCCGCACGAGCGGGCGTTCCGGCTCGGAGAGCGCGGGCGGGGCGGCCACGACGGTGACGGGGGAGGGCGGCGCCATGCTGCACCCCGACATGTGCCCGGCGGCGTCGTCGACGCACGCGGGGCAGTCGTGACTCGCGTGCGGAGCGCTGGGCGGGGCGGACGCCGCCGCCTGCGCGGCCGGGTGCCCGGCGGCGGGTGCTGCGCCATGGGGGACGTGCGAGGCCGCCGAGGCCTGCGGCACGGCGGCCGGAGTGGGCGCTGGTCCGACGGCGTGCATGCCCACGAGCCCCGCGATCACGAGGAGCGCGACCGCCGTGGACAGCAGGGCTCGCTGCAGCGGGCCTCGCGCCTCCCGCTGGAGTGGCATCCGCTCACCGCCCTTCGTCCTCCGTCCAGTATACCCCCATGGGGTATCAAGCGCGAGGGGTGGACGGGTGGGTTCGGAGTGGGCGCGGGAAGCGCGTCAGGACCGGACGAGGCGGGCGATGGCGTCGGTGGCCTCTTTGATCTTGAGCCCGCCGTCCTCGGCATCGAGCTTCGCCGCGTCGAGCACGCAGTGCGTGAGGTGATCGTCGAGCAGGCCGACGGCGACGGCCCGCAGCGCGCTCGTGAGGGCGCTGATCTGGGTGAGGATGTCGATGCAGTACTGCTCCTCGTCGACCATCCGGGAGATCCCGCGCGCCTGCCCCTCGATGCGCTTGAGCCGGTTCAGGTACTTCTCCTTGTCGGTGATGTATCCGTGGTGGTGGTGCTCCGCGGTCTCGGGCATGGCGAACCCCTCTCGTGCTACCCGTTCAGGATCGCACGCGTGCTGGCCTCCGGGCGCAGGTCGATGCGTCGCAGCAGCTGCGCGTTGAGCGCGACCACCACCGTCGACAGCGACATCAGGATGGCGCCGACCGACATCGGGAGCACGAAGCCGACCGGGGCGAGCACGCCCGCCGCCAACGGCACCGAGACGAGGTTGTAGCCGGCGGCCCACCACAGGTTCTGCTTCATCTTGCGGTAGGCGGCGCGGGAGAGCTCGATCACCGACAGCACCGACCGCGGGTCGGAGCTGGCGAGGATGACACCCGCCGAGGCGATCGCGACATCCGTGCCGGCGCCGATCGCGATGCCGACGTCGGCCTGGGCGAGAGCGGGCGCGTCGTTGACGCCGTCGCCCACCATGGCGACCTTCTTGCCCTCCTGCTGCAGCTGAGCCACCTTCGCGGACTTGTCCTCGGGCCGCACCCCGGCGAAGACGCGATCGATGCCCAGCTCGCGGCCGACCGCCGTGGCGACGGCCTCCGCATCGCCGGTGATCATGACCACCTCGACGCCGAGCCGGTGCAGCGCGTCGACGGCCTCACGCGACTCGGGGCGGATCTCGTCGGCGAGCTTGAGACCGCCGATCACCCGTCCGTCGGCGACGACGTGCAGGATGATCGCGCCCTCCGAGCGCCACTCGTCGGCGCTCGCGGTCTCGCCCGCGCCGACCTCTTCGAGCAGACGCGGTCCGCCCACGCGGATCTCGCGGTCGCCGACCGTGGCGGTGACGCCGACGGCGGGGGATGACGAGAAGCCCGTCGCGGAGGCCAGGGCGAGGCCCTTCTCCTGCGCAGCACGGACGATCGCCTTGGCGAGCGGGTGCTCGCTGTCGGCCTCGGCGGCGGCGGCCACGGCCAGCACCTCGTCGGCGTCGGCGTCGCCCGCGGGCTCGACGGCGGTGACCGTGGGCTCGCCCTTGGTGAGGGTGCCGGTCTTGTCGAACAGCACGGCGTTCACCGTGCGCATGCTCTCGAGCGCGAGCCGGTCCTTCACCAGCACGCCGCCGCGCGCGGCCCGCTCGGTGGCGATCGACACCACGAGCGGGATCGCCAGGCCGAGCGCGTGCGGGCACGCGATCACCAGCACCGTGATGCTGCGGATGACGGCCGAGTCGGGGTCGCCGACGAGCGTCCACACGACGGCGGTGATCGCCGCCGCGATCAGGGCGAACCAGAAGAGCAGGGCCGCGGCCCGGTCGGCGATCCGCTGTGCGCGCGACGACGAGCTCTGCGCCTCGGTCACGAGCCGCTGGATGCCGGCGAGCATCGTGTCGTCGCCGGCCGCCGTGATCTCCACGCGCAGCCCCGAGTCCGTGGCGACGGTGCCGGCGGTGACGTCGTCGCCGACGGTGCGCGCGACGGGGCGCGACTCGCCGGTGACCATCGACTCGTCCATGTCGGCCCGGCCGCCGACGATCCTGCCGTCCGCGGGCACGCTGCCGCCGGGCCGCACGACGACGACGTCGCCGACGCGCAGGTCGGCCGGTGACACGGTGACGATCCGGTCGCCCTCCACGCGCTCCGCCTCGTCGGGCAGCAGGGCGGCGAGGGAGTCGAGGGCGGACGTGGTCTGCGCGAGCGAGCGCATCTCGATCCAGTGGCCGAGCAGCATGATCACGATCAGCAGCGCCAGCTCCCACCAGAACTCCAGCTCGTGGTGCAGCAGGCCGAGGGTCGCCCCCCAGGAGGCGAAGAACGCGACCGTGATGGCGAGGCCGATCAGCAGCATCATCCCGGGCCTGCGCGAGCGGAGCTCGCCGATCGCGCCGGCGAGGAACGGCCAGCCGCCCCAGACGTACATCACCGTGCCGAGCGCGGGCGAGACGTACCGCGCCCAGGCGGGCACGTCGTAGCCGAAGAGCATCGAGAACATCGGCGAGAAGGCCACGACGGGGACGGCGATGACGAGGTTGATCCAGAAGAGCCGGCGGAACTGGCCGACGTGATCGCCGTGACCGGCGTGGCCCATGTGGCCGCCGTGGGCGTCATGCCCGGCGTGTCCCATGGGTCCGTCGTGTCCCGCGTGAGAGCCGTGCCCTGCGTGCCCCGCGGGTGCGCCGTGGTCAGCGTGGGTGTCGTGCCCGCCGTGCCCGTCGTGAGCGTCGTGCTGGCCGTGACCGTGGCCGCTGTGGTCGTGCTGGCCGTGGTCGTGGCTGCCGTGCTCGTGCGCGTGCTGGTCGTGCGCGTGCTGGTCGTGCTCGTGCTCGTGCTGGCCGTGGTCATGCCCGCCGTGGTCGTGGGTGTGCGGGTGGGTGTGCTCGTGTGGCTCGGTCATCGTCTGGTCTCGCTCTGCGGTCGGTGCAGCCGGTCCATCCACGAGAACACGGCGGGCACGGCGTCTAGTCCCGACGCACCGTGCGGCACGCCGTCGCGCTCGTGCACCACGACGAGCGGGTCGGTCGAGACGAGCGTGCCGTCCGCCCCGGTGCGCCCCACCGCGGCGACGACGGAGCCGTGGATGTTCGCGGTGTACGGACTGCGCGGCAGGTAGGGGCCGGGATCGGCGGAGAGGCCGAGATCGTGCAGCAGGGTGCGGGCGGCGTGCTCGCCCTGGGCCGCGGCGTCGGCCCAGTGGTCGATGCGCCAGGGGGCGGATCCGTCGTCGTGGTGGACGGCGACGCCGCCGGCGGCATAGACGCCGGCGACGGGCGCGCGGAGCCGGGTGTCGGTGACGACGCCGTCGGTGAACGGGGTGGGGGCGGCCGGCGTCGTGCCGTGCCCGACGATCGCGAGGTCGGCGCGCAGCGAGGTGCCGTCGTCCAGCCCCACGATCAGCTCGTCGCCCTCGAGGGCGAAGGAGGTCGGGGTGCGCCCGAACCGGGTCGTCACCGTCTGCCGGTGGTGCTCGGCGAGGCGGGTCGCGACCGCGACGCCGAATGCGGAGGCGCCGGGGAGGTCGGCGCGTGCGACCAGCGTGACGCGATGCCCGCGTTCGTGCAGGAGCGAGGCGGTCTCGGCGGCTACCAGGCCCGCCCCGAGCACGACGACGCGCGCCGACTCGCGGGTCGCCAGCATGTCGCGCACTCTCACCGCGTCGTCGAGGGAGTGCAGAGTGGTCAGCCGGCCGACGGCGACGGCGGCGGCGGCGCCGGGCACGGCGTCGCCGATCCGGCGCGGCGCGCTGCCGGTGGCCACGAGCAGGGCGTCGTACGGAAGCGTCGCACCGGACTCGAGGGCGACCAGCCGCGCCTCGGGGTCGATCCGCTCTGCCGAGTCGCTGCGGACGACGAAGCCGGGGACGGCGGCCTGATCGGGCCGCAGCAGCCCGATCGCGACGCCCTTGTTGACGAGCGTGCGATTGTACGGGGCCTCGGCGGTGCGGCCCACCAGCGCGACCTCGACACCGTCGGCTGCCGCGAGCGCGCGGGCGGCGGCGGTGCCGGCCGCGCCGGCCCCCAGGATGACGACGTGGGTGGGCATCGGGTGTGTCCTCCGGGAAGGGTCGTTCAGGAACGGACGAGTCGGGCGATGGCCTCGGATGCCTCGGCGATCTTCTGGTGCGCGAGCGGGCCGCCGGTGGCAGCGGCATCCAGAACGCAGTGCGCGAGGTGGTCGTCGAGCAGGCCGAGGGCGACGGTCTCGAGCGCCTTCGTGGCGGCCGAGATCTGGGTGAGGACGTCGATGCAGTAGCGCTCGTCCTCCACCATGCGGCTGATGCCGCGCACCTGGCCCTCGATGCGACTCAGCCGCTTCAGGACGCGCTCCTTGTCGTTGATGTACCCGTGGGTGCTGCCGCCGTCGGCGGGGCAGACCTCGGTCTCGATCTCGGCGATGGTCATCTCGATCTCCGTTCCAGAAGGCTCGGGGGCCGGCGACGATGTCGACGACCCCCGAAGCGGATCACGCCGCGTCGGCGTACTTGTCGGGGTCGGCGTCCCAGAGCGGGCCGCAGGCGGCGCAGCAGAACCAGTAGCGCTTGCCCTTGTAGTCGCGGAACAGGCCCTGGGCCTCGGCGACGCTCTTGACGACGGGGCTGCCCACCATCACCGGGCACATGGCGACGTCGTCGCCCGAGGCGGATGCCGTGGGAGCCGCGTGGTGGTGGCCGTGGTCGCCGTGACCGTGGTCACCGTGACCATGGCCGTGGCCGTCATGGCCGTGCCCGTGGTCCCCGTGGTCGCCGTGACCGTGGCTGCCGTGGCCGTGGTCATGGCCGTGCGATTCGGTCGCCGGCGCCTCGGCGTGGCACGACGCCGCAGCGGGCTCGGCCGATGCCTCGGTGCTGCAGCACGACGCCGCGGCCGGCGCGGCCGATGCCTCGGCGCCGCAGCACGACGACGCGCTGTCGCCGGAGGCCGTCGTGCTGCAACAGCCGGCGGACTCGGCCAGCGGCAACTCGGTGCGCTCAGTGGTCGCTTCGGTGCTCATCTCTTGTTCTCCTTGGTTGTGTGCGAGTGAGTTGTAGGCGGATACGGATCAGGCCGTGATGCTCTTGAAGCCGCGCAGGCGCAGGCTGTTGCCGACGACGAACACGCTGGACAGGGCCATCGCGGCACCGGCGAGCATCGGGTTGAGCAGTCCCAGGGCCGCGACCGGGATGGCCGCGGAGTTGTAGGCGAACGCCCAGAACAGGTTGGTCTTGATGGTGCCGAGCGTCTTGCGCGACAACCGGATCGCATCGACCGCGCTGCGCAGGTCGCCGCGGACCAGGGTGATGTCGGACGCCTCGATCGCGACGTCGGTGCCCGTGCCCATCGCGAGGCCCAGATCCGCCTGAGCCAGCGCGGGGGCGTCGTTGACGCCGTCGCCGACCATCGCGACGACCTTGCCCTCGCTCTGCAGCCGCTTGACGACGTCCACCTTGTCCTTCGGCAGCACCTCGGCGTACACCTGGTCGATGCCGACCTCGGCGGCGATCTGGCGGGCCACGGCCTCGTTGTCGCCGGTGAGCAGCACCGGGGTGAGTCCGAGGGCGCGCAGCTCGCGGATGGCCTCCGCGCTGGTGGGCTTGACGGTGTCGGCGATCACGAGGATGCCGCGGGCCAGGCCGTCCCAGCCGACCGCGACGACGGTCTTGCCCTCGCTCTCGGCCTGCGCCTTGGCGGCGGAGACCGCGGGGCTGAGGTGCTGCGACCAGTCGGCCAGCAGCGACTCTCGGCCGACCAGCACGGCGTGCCCGTCGACGATGCCCTGCACGCCCTTGCCCTCGATGTTCGCGAAGTCCTCCGGCACGACGAGCGGACCGGTCTCCTGCGCGGCAGCCTTGGCGACGGCCTGTGCGATGGGGTGCTCGGAGGCATCCTCCAGCGCACCGGCCAGGCGCAGCAGCTCGTCGCGCTCGGTGCCGGGCTCGGCGATCACGTCGACGAGTGTCATCTTGCCGCTGGTGACCGTCCCGGTCTTGTCCAGGACGACGGTGTCGACCTTGCGCGTCGACTCCAGCACCTCGGGTCCCTTGATGAGGATGCCCATCTGGGCGCCGCGACCGGTGCCGACCAGCAGCGCGGTGGGCGTGGCCAGCCCGAGGGCGCACGGGCACGCGATGACGAGCACCGCGACGGCGGCGGTGAACGCGGCCGAGACCGGGAACCCGGCGCCCAGCCAGCCGCCGAGCGCGATGATCGCGATCATGATGGCGATCGGCACGAAGACGCCGGAGATCTGGTCGGCGAGGCGCTGCACCTCGGCCTTGCCGGTCTGCGCGTCCTCGACGAGCTTCGCCATCTGAGCGAGCTGGGTGTCGGAGCCGACCCGCGTGGCGCGCACGACCAGGCGGCCGCCCGCGTTGACCGTGGCGCCGGTCACCGGGTCGCCCTCGCCCACCTCGACGGGCACCGACTCGCCGGTGAGCATGGAGGCGTCGACCGCCGACGTGCCGGACACGACGACGCCGTCGGTCGCGATCTTCTCGCCGGGGCGCACGACGAACTCGTCGCCCACCTGCAGCTCCTCGACCGGGATCTTGGTCTCGACGCCGCCGCGCAGCACCGACACCTCTTTCGCGCCGAGCTCGAGCAGGGCACGGAGGGCGGCGCCGGCCTGACGCTTCGAGCGCTTCTCGAAGTAGCGGCCGGCGAGGATGAACGTGGTGACGCCCGCGCCCACCTCGAGGTAGATGTTCGCCGCGCCGTCGGAGGGGGCGAGCGTGAACTCGAAGGGGTGGGTCATGCCGGGAACCCCGGCCGTGCCGAAGAACAGCGCGTACAGCGACCACAGGAACGCGGCGGTGGTGCCCATCGAGATGAGCGTGTCCATCGTGGCGGTGCCGTGGCGCAGGTTCATCCACGCGGCGCGGTGGAACGGCCAGGCCCCCCATACGATCACCGGCGCGGCCAGCGCGAGCGACGCCCACTGCCAGTAGGTGAACTGCAGCGCCGGCACCATCGCCATCGCGATGACCGGCACGGTCAGCACGATCGAGACGCGCAGGCGGTCGCGCAGCGAGGTCAGCTCGGGATCGGCGTCCTCATCGCCGGATGCCGCGGCATCCCGCTCCGGCTTCTTCGGCGCCGGCAGGGCCGCCGTGTAGCCGGTCTTCTCGACCTCGGCGATCAGCAGCTTCGGGTCGTAGCCGTCGGGAACGGTGACCTTCGCCTTCTCGGTGGCGTAGTTCACCGTCGCGGCGACGCCGTCGAGCTTGTTCAGCTTGCGCTCGATGCGGTTGGCGCAGGAGGCGCAGGTCATCCCTCCGATCTCCAGCTCGTAGCTCGGGCCCGAGGTGGCGGGCACGGATGTGCTCATCAGAATCCTTGTCTGTGTCGACCCGACCCGCAGGTCAGTGGTCGTCGTCCGTCTTCGAATCGTCGTGGGTGTCGCCGCCCGTGCCGTCGCCGGAGACGGCGTCGAGCACGAACTCGGCGGTGCGCACCTGGCCGTCGACCTGGAAGTCGAGGTACAGGAGGTAGCGGCCGGCGGTGGGCGCCTCGGCGCCGAACCGGATCTCCGGGCCGCCCGCGTCGCCCGCCTTCGGCTCGTCGCCGAGGGGGTGCACGTGCAGGTAGGCGAGGTCGCCGTCACGCAGCGTCACCAGGTGCCCGAACGCCCCGAGGTAGGGCTGCAGGGTCGTGACCGGGGCGCCGTCGCGGCTCACGGTGATCGTGAGGTCGCTGGTCGAGCCCGCCACGAGAGTGCCCTCGATCGAGACGTCGAACCCGTCCACCTCGTCGCTCGTCGACGTGTGCGTCGCCGGCTCGGGCGTCACCTCGCCGCCGATCTCGACCGCACGAGTGAGCGTCACCTTGTCGGGGCCGCCCTTCACGTCGGGCACGAAGTCGGCGTAGACCCGGTAGGTGCCCGCGGCGTCCCACGCCCACGGGACGGACCACGTGCCGCTCTCGGCGTCGAACGTCGGGTGCACGTGCCGGAAGCGCGTGCCGTCGGTGCGGACGACGATCAGGTGCAGGTCTTTGTCGTGCTCGGTCTTGAAGGCGGTGAGGGGCTCGCCGTCGGCCTCCAGGATGCGGAAGCCCAGCGTGCCCTGCTCGCCGACCGTGGTCGGGCCCTCGACCGGCGACAGCGCGTAGCCGTAGGCCGACAGCGACAGTCCGGGCAGTCCCTCCTTGGCGGGGGCCTCGCTCTCCATGTCGGCGTGCTCGCCGCCCTGCTGGGCGCGGTCCGTCCAGTCGGCGACCGCGCTCTGGGGGACGACGGCGGCAGCCACGCCGAACGCGGCCGCGAACGCCACCGCCAGCCCCGCGCCGTAGAGCCCCAGTCGTCCCGCAGCGTTCATCAGACGCGCACCGCCGAGTAGCCGGCCTCGTCGACGGCGGCGAGCACGTCGGCGTCGTCGATGTCGCTCGAGGCGGTCACGACCAGCTTGCCGGTCTGCGCGCTCACCTGGATGTCCTCGACACCGGCGATCTCGCCGACCTCTTCGCGGATCGACATCTCGCAGTGTCCGCAGGTCATCCCCGTCACCTGGTACTCAGTCGTTGCCATGGCCTTCTTCCCTTCGCTCGGATACCCCTCAGGGGTACGCTATCCCATAACGTCGATACCCGGTAGGGGTATTCCCGTCGTCGCCGCGGACTCATCGCCCGGACCCTCGGGGCGCCCCGCGCCCCGTGGTCGCGCGCCGCGCGGACGCCGGCGTGCACGCGCGCGGTCAGGCCGCCACCTCGACCTGGCCGACGGCCAGGAGCTGCGGCTCACGCAGAGCCGCAGCCACGACCCGACCGCGCGGCCGGCCGGTCGCCGAACGGACTAGTGGGTGGCGGCGTACTGGGCGACGGTGTCGGTGCGGAACGCCTCGGCGACCTGCGCGAGTCCGTCCCAGTCGGGAAGGACGATCGACTGCCCGTCCTCCGAGGTGCCCGTCCCGAGG
>NZ_JBDIAB010000009.1:0-34704 GCF_039812165.1 Microbacterium sp. | reverse complement strand
GCGCCGCTGTTGCAGCCCGTGAGTGCGACGGCTGCGGCGGCGGCGATGCCGAGAGCGGCGATGAGTCTGGTCTTGCGCATGTGTGTCTCCTTCGTTTCGTGCGTGGGATCAGCGTTCAGTGGGTGATGAGCTTGGAGAGGAAGTCCTTCGCGCGGTTGCTCTTCGGGTTCGTGAAGAACTCGTCGGGCGTGGCCTCCTCGACGATCTCGCCGTCGGCCATGAACACGACCCGGTCGGCGGCCTTGCGTGCGAAGCCCATCTCGTGGGTGACGACGATCATCGTCATGCCCTCCTGGGCGAGTCCGACCATGACGTCGAGGACCTCGTTGATCATCTCCGGGTCGAGGGCGCTCGTCGGCTCGTCGAAGAGCATGACCTTGGGGTTCATCGCGAGCGCGCGGGCGATCGCGACGCGCTGCTGCTGACCGCCGGAGAGCTGGGCCGGCAGCTTCGCCGCCTGCTGCCCCACGCCGACGCGGTCGAGCAGCGTCTTCGCCTGCTTGTCGGCATCCGCCTTGCTCATCTTGCGGACCTTGAGCGGACCGAGCGTGACGTTCTCGAGGATCGTCAGGTGCGAGAAGAGGTTGAACGACTGGAACACCATGCCCACGTCGGCGCGCAGCGCCGCGAGCGCCTTGCCCTCCTCGGGCAGCTTCTTGCCGTCGATCGTGATCGTGCCGCTCGTGATCGTCTCGAGCCGGTTGATCGTGCGGCACAGCGTCGACTTGCCCGACCCGGACGGGCCGATCACCACGACGACCTCGCCGCGGTTGACCGTCAGGTCGATGTCTTTGAGCGCATGGAAGTCTCCGTAGTGCTTCTGCACGTCGGTGATCACGACGAGCGGATCACCGCGGCGCACCGAGATGTTGGACGTCTCCGGCCTCGGGCCGTTGTCGGCGGTCGTCATGGCGTCAGCCTAGGCACATCTGGCCGGATCCGTCCGTGGACGCGACTGACCTTTACCGATCTGTAACAGGCCGTGAACCGAGACGGCTACGACTCGGCGCGCTGCGCGAACGCGGTCTCGTACAGGCACACGCTCGCCGCGGTCGCGAGGTTGAGCGACTCCGCGGCGCCGTAGATCGGCAGGCGCAGCGCGAGGTCGGCCTGCTCGAGCGCCGTCTCGTCGAGCCCGCGCGCCTCGTTGCCGAACAGCCACGCGGTGGGCTCGCGAAGGCGCTGCCGATGGGCCAGGAAGTCCTCTCCGCCCACGTCGGCGGCCACGACGCGCAGGCCGGCCGCATGGGCGCGCTCGACCGCGGTGTCGAGGTCGGCGCCCACCGCCACCGGCACGTGGAACAGCGACCCGGTGCTCGCGCGCACGACCTTCGGGTTGTAGGGATCGACCGTGCGGCCGGTGAGGATCACGGCATCCGCCCCCGCCGCGTCGGCGGCGCGGATGATCGTGCCCAGGTTGCCGGGATCGCGCACCTCCTCGCAGATCGCGACGAGTCGGGGCTCCGCGGCGAAGACGTCGCGCAACGACGTCGGCGACTGCCGGGCGACCGCGACGATGCCCTGCGGGGTGACCGTGTCGGCCATCGCGGCCAGCACCGCCTCGGTCGTGAAGACGACGTCGACGCCCGCCTCGGCCGCCGCGTCGCGCACGTCGGGATGGCGCTCGAGCGCCGTGGGCGTGGCGAACAGTTCGACGACCGTGTCGGGCCGATGCCCGAGGATCTCGCGGGCGGCCTGCGGGCCCTCGAGCAGGAACAGACCCGTCTCCTGCCGCGCACTGCGCTTGGCCAGCTTGGCGACGCCGCGCACACGAGGAGAGCGCGGGTTCTCGAGCACGCTCTCATCTTAGGGTTGCGCCGACACGCGCCACCACGCGGGTCGGTCCCGCGCACGCGAAAGGGCGCCCTCCGTGGAGGACGCCCTTTCGGCGGGATGCCGTGATTACGCCTTGGGCGCGTTCACGTCGGCCGGCAGCGCCTGCTTGGCGGTCTCGACGAGCGACGCGAACACCGCGGGCTCGTTGACGGCCAGCTCGGCGAGCATGCGACGGTCCACCTGCACGCCCGCGAGGCCGAGGCCCTGGATGAAGCGGTTGTAGGTGAGGCCGTTCTGGCGGCTCGCGGCGTTGATGCGCTGGATCCACAGGCGACGGAAGTCGCCCTTGCGCTTGCGACGGTCGCGGTACGCGTAGACGAGCGAGTGGGTGACCTGCTCCTTCGCCTTGCGGTACAGACGCGAACGCTGCCCGCGGTAGCCGGACGCGCGCTCGAGGATGACGCGACGCTTCTTGTGGGCGTTGACGGCCCGCTTGACTCTAGCCATTTCGTTTCGTTCCTATTCCTGCGTCGGCGCGCGTCAGCGGCCGAGGAGCTTCTTGGCGACCTTGGCGTCGCCCGGGGCCAGGACCTGCTCCTGCGAGAGGCGGCGGGTACGGCGGGTGGGCTTGCCCTCGAAGTTGTGGCGAAGGTTCGCCTGCTGCTTCATGAGCTTGCCGCTCCCGGTGACCTTGAAGCGCTTCTTGGCGCCCGAGTGGGTCTTCTGCTTCGGCATTTCTCTTCCTTCGTTGTGTGTCCCGCAGGGCGGGAGCCTGTGGGGCGCCTACTCGGCGGCGCCGGCCGCACGCGCCTCGCGGGCGGCCTGCTTGTTCGCGGCGCGGACGGCGTTCTGCTCGGCCTTGGCCTCGGACTTGTTCTTGTGCGGGGCGACCACCATGACCATGTTGCGGCCGTCGATCGTGGGGTTCGACTCCACGGTGCCGAACTCGGCCACGTCCTCCGCGAACTTGCGCAGGAGCCGCACGCCCTGCTCGGGGCGCGACTGCTCGCGGCCGCGGAACAGGATCATCGCCTTGACCTTGTCGCCCGCCTTGAGGAAGCCCTCGGCGCGCTTGAGCTTGGTGATGTAGTCGTGCGCCTCGATCTTCAGGCGGAAGCGCACCTCCTTGAGGACCGTGTTCGCCTGGTTGCGACGGGCCTCCTTGGCCTTCTGGGCGGCCTCGTACTTGTACTTGCCGTAGTCCATGATCTTGACCACGGGAGGCTTCGAGTTGGGCGCCACCTCGACCAGGTCGAGGTCTGCGTCCTGCGCGAGACGCAGGGCGACTTCGATGCGGACGACGCCCACCTGCTCTCCGTTGGGGCCGACGAGTCGGACCTCGGGGACGCGGATGCGCTCGTTGGTGCGGGGATCGCTGATGTGCGGAGCTCCTGTTCGTGCGGGTGGTGGCCACCGCGACGCAGGTCGCGTCGCGGGCGGAAGATCGTCACGCCCACCGCGCACGCTCGGAGCGCGCGTCTGCACCGCACCCGGGATCGGGGCGCCTCCGAGGAGGCCTCTCCCGCACGGCTGCGCCGTTCGGGAGGGAGTGCGTGGACCCGGTAGCCTTGAGCGGCAAGCGCGGGTGGGATCGTGATCCTCTTTCGACCGAAGCAGAATGCTCCGGAGCCCGCCAAAGTCTAGCAGAAGGCAGCACGTGGACACGATTCCGGCCGATCGAGACGACGACGCGGATGCCGCGCGCCGAGCCCGCTGGGAGGAGCAGGAGCGCGCGGCGAGCGCCGCGACCCGCGACATCGCCGACGTCCCGGCCGTGGAGGTCATCACGACGACCGCGGTGCACCTGCTGAGCGCCGCCGCCGTCAAGCTCGGCCTCGCCGACGACCCGGAGGCGCAGACCGACCTCGACGAGGCGCGCAAGCTCATCAACGCCCTCGCCGGGCTCGTCACCGCCGGGGCGCCCGAGATCAGCGACATGCACGCGCGGTCGCTGCGCGACGGGCTGCGGTCGGTCCAGCTGGCGTTCCGCGAGGCATCCCTCATCCCCGACCCGATCGGCCAGGGCCCCGGCGAGAAGTGGACCGGACCGGTCACCTGATCCCGTTCGCCGGAGATCGGCGCTCGCTCGGAGCGATGGACGGCGTCCGCTCCGACGGACGGCCGATCTCCGACGATCCGCCGCGCCGCGTCAGGCGCGCCGCAGCTGCACGGTGAGCGAGTCGACGAGCACCGCGACGCGGTCGTCGGCCGCCCAGCGGCTCGCGAGCCGCTGCAGCACCGCGTCGAGCTCGGTGCGGTCGAGGCCCTCCATGAGGTGCAGCCGCACGATCAGCTCGGGCCCGCGCAGCCGCGCACCGGGGTCGCCCGGCGCGACCGAGAGGTCGAGCACGGCGAGCTCGCCGCCGATGCTCTCCTGGAGGCCGGTGAACACCTCCGGCGAGGTGTCGGCCGGCTCCCACGGGTGCTCCTGCCCGATCGCCCACACGGCGGGGCGGCGCAGCACGAACTCCGTCGCCGATCCCGGATCGATCACGATGAGATCCGTGTCATCGGATGCCGCGGCGAGCGCCGTGCGGATCCCGTCGGCCGGCACGGGGCGGGCCTTCGGGTCCCACGCGGCCATCGTGACGACGGACGTGAAGACCGGGAGCACGCGGCGGCCGTCGGGACCGGCGACCGTGACGATCGACAGCTCCTGGGTCTTGTCGACCCGGAGCCCCGTGGGCCCGACGCCCTCGTCGCCCTTCTCGGCGACGAGCGGGATCAGCAGGCGCGCCGTGCGGTACGCGTCGACGACGGCGACGGCATCCCCCTCCCCCGCGCGGAACGCGGTGAGGGCGGCCAGCAGCGCCGGATCGGCGGAGCCGTCGTCGCCCGAGTGCGGGTTCTGCTCGAACCGGCGCCCCTCCCACGGGACGCCCGCCGAGTCGGCGTGACAGGAGTCGTCAGCTGCCGGCGACATCCAGCGCCTCGGCCAGCGTGAAGGCCCCGGCGTACAGCGCCTTGCCGACGATGGCTCCCTCGACGCCGAGCGGCACGAGCTCGCGCAGCGCCGCGATGTCGTCGAGGCTCGCGATGCCGCCCGAGGCGATGACCGGCTTCGGCGTGCGGCTCACCACCTCGCGGAGCAGGTCGAGGTTGGGGCCCTTCAGCATGCCGTCCTTGGTCACGTCGGTGACGACGTAGCGGCTGCAGCCGGCGTCCTCGAGGCGGTCGAGCACCTGCCACAGGTCGCCGCCCTCGCGGGTCCAGCCGCGCGCGGCGAGCGTCGTGCCGCGCACGTCGAGCCCCACCGCGATGGCCTCGCCATAGCGGCCGATGACGTCGGCGGCCCACTCCGGGTTCTCGAGCGCCGCCGTGCCGAGGTTGATGCGCGCCGCGCCGCTGTCGAGCACGGCCTCGAGGGTGGCGTCGTCGCGGATGCCGCCGGACAGCTCCACCTGCACACCGCGCAGGCTCTTGATGACCTTGCGCAGGATGGGGGCGTTGCTGCCGCGCCCGAAGGCGGCGTCGAGGTCGACGAGATGGACCCACTTCGCCCCCTGGTGCGCCCACGCGAGGGCCGCGTCGACGGGGTCGCCGTAGCTCGTCTCGGTGCCGGCGGCGCCCTGGGTGAGACGGACGGCCTTGCCGTCGGCGACGTCGACCGCGGGCAGCAGGGTCAGAGCGGGAGTGGACGCGAAGTCGTTCATGTCTTCCTTTGCCAGGCACCGGTGCGGTGCGATCCCGCATCCGAACGCGGGCACGAGAACCGAGATTAGCCCGCTCGCGACCGGGGTTCAAACGGGCGCCCGGGCGCGCGCCGCTTTGATCACCGCAAGGTAACGACTTGTCACAGATCGGCGCTGCAGTGGTGCCCGGGCCCCCGTGGTCGCTTCACTGGGGAGGAGAACACCTACGCGCGGCCCGTCCACCGGGCCGCGCCCGACGGAGGACACACATGCGCACGACAACTCGAACGACGCGGCTGGCGGGGCTCGCCGCGGTCGCCATCGCCGCCCTGGCCCTCACCGCCTGCTCCCCCGAGGCGCCCAGCGGCGACGGCTCGGACTCGTCCGCGGCGCCCGAGGCCGGCGTCACCTACGAAGACATCGTGAACGGCGGCCCGGTGGCCGACGACGCCGACGTGGAGGCGAACGCCTGGGCGAGCGCCGTGCGCGAAGCCGGCGTCCTGAAGGTCGGCGGCACCGAGACCTCGGAGCTCTTCTCGCTGCTCGACCCGACGACGAACACCGCGAAGGGCTTCGACGCGGGCATCTCGCAGCTGCTCAGCCGCTACATCCTCGGCGATGTGAAGACCGAGCTGCAGCAGGTGACGGTCGACACGCGCGAGTCGCTCCTCGAGTCGAACACGGTCGACACCGTGATCGCCACCTACTCGATCACCCCCGCGCGCGCCGAGCGGATCGCCTTCGCCGGCCCGTACTACACGTCGCAGGCGGCGATCCTCGTGAAGAAGGACAACACCGACATCACGTCGCTCGCCGACCTCGCCGGCAAGACGGTGGCCACGCAGGCCAACTCGACCGGCGTCGCGCTCCTGGAGGCGGAGGCTCCCGAGGCCGAGATCCTCGCCCTCCCCGACCACGCGCAGGCGCTCGCGGCCGTCCAGCAGGGCAACGCCGACGCCTACGTGATCGACCAGACCCTGCTCCTGAACGCCGTCATCGCAGGCGACGACGTCAAGATCGTGGGCGAGCCGTTCGGGCCGGAGGACCGCTACGGCATCGGCGTCAACAAGACGTCCGATGCCGTGGACTTCATCAACGACTTCCTCACGAAGATCGAGGAGGACGGCACCTGGGCCAAGCTCTGGACCGTGACGATCGGCGACCGCGCCGGCCTCACCGACGTGCCGCAGCCCCCGACGCCCGGCGACACCGGGCTCTGAGGATCGACCAGCCGTCGCGGGGGCGGGCCACCGCCCCCGCGACGTGCGATCATCGCTGACGGAGGCCTCATGGACGTCCTGCTGACGACGTACCTCCCCGACCTGCTGTCGGGGCTGTGGGTGACGACGCAGATCACCGCGATCGCGTTCACCGGCTCGCTCGTGTTCGGCGCGATCCTCGCGATCTGCCGGATCAGCCCCATCGCGCCGCTGCGCATCGCCGCGGGGATCTTCGTGGAGATCTTCCGCAACGTGCCGCTCGTCGCCCTCGTGGTCCTCGTCGTCTACGGCCTCCCCGAGATCGGCGTCAACCCCGGCTTCCTCCCCGGCGTGATCCTCGCCACGACCGCGGTGGGCACCGCGTTCGCGTGCGAGACCCTGCGCACCGGCGTCAACGCGGTCGGCGTCGGGCAGATCGAGGGCGCCCGCTCGATCGGGCTGACCTTCTCGGGCATCATGCGCCACATCGTGATCCCGCAGGCCGCGCGCACGGTGATCGGGCCCATGGTGACCCTGTTCATCGGCATCCTGCTGAGCTCGTCGCTCGCCGCGGTCGTCGGCATCCGCGACCTCACCTACACGGCGTCGCTCATCAACTCCAAAGAGGCGCTGGGACTGGTCACCTTCGGCCTCGTCGCGGTGGTCTACGCGACCATCTCGCTGGGCGCGGCCGGCATCGGATCGGCCCTCGAGAAGCGGATGCGGGTGCTGCGATGACCGGTCACGCGATGTTCGACACCGCCGGCCCCAAGGCCCGCCGGCGCATCATCGTCATCACCTGGCTGAGCGTCGCGCTGCTGCTGGTGCTCGTGGGCCTCGCCTACTACCGCTTCTACGCGTCGGGCGCGCTCGCGCCGTCGAAGTGGCTCACGTTCGTCCAGCCGGCGACGCTCCGCTACCTCGGTACGGCGCTCGTGAACACCATGCTCGCCGCCCTCACCGCGGGAGCGATGGCGCTCCCCCTGGGGCTGCTCCTCGCGGTCGGACGCCTGTCGCGCGTCACGCCGCTGCGCTGGCTGTGCACGGGGTTCATCGAGCTGTTCCGCGCGGTGCCGGTGCTGCTCATCATCTACGTGTTCATGTTCGCGCTGCCGGCCTACGGCATCAACGCGAGCACGTTCTTCAAGCTCGTGCTGCCGATCACGCTGTGCGCCGCCGCGACGATCGCCGAGGTGTTCCGGGCGGGCGTCCTCGCGCTGCCGCGCGGGCAGACCGAGGCGGGCCTGGCCGTCGGCCTCACCGACCGGCAGACCTTCCGCCTGATCGTGCTGCCGCAGGCCCTGCGCATCGTCATCCCCGCGCTCGTCGCGCAGGCGGTGATCGTCGTCAAGGACACCGCGTTCGGCTACGTCGTCTCGTACCCCGAGCTGCTGCAGAGCGGGCGGGTGCTGATCGCCAACACGGGCGACCTCGTGCAGACCTACCTCGTGGTCACGGCGGTCTACATCGTCGTGAACATGCTCATCTCGGCGGCGGCGCGCGCGCTCGACCGGCGCCTCGCGCGCACGCGCAGCGGGCGCGGCATCCTGCTCGGCTCGCGCCGCGTGGGCGGCATCGCCTGAGCGGACTAGAGGGTGCCGATCCAGTTCTTCAACAGCCGGATGCCGGCGTCGCCCGACTTCTCGGGATGGAACTGCGTCGCCGACAGCGGGCCGTTCTCGACGGCGGCGAGGAACGGGGCGCCGTAGTCGCACCACGTCAGCACGGGCGGCGCGAACGGCCGGGTGACCTCGAGCGTCCACTGCTGCGCGCCGAACGAGTGCACGAAGTAGAAGCGCTCGTCCTCGATCCCCTGGAAGAGGCGCGAGCCCTCGCCGGCGCGCACGGTGTCCCAGCCGATGTGCGGCAGCACCGGCGCGTCGAGCTCGGTCACGACCCCGGGCCACTGACCCATGCCCTCGACATCGGTGCCGCGCTCGATGCCCCGGCCGAACAGCACCTGCATGCCGACGCAGATCCCGAGCACGGGCAGCCCTCCGGCGAGGCGCCGCTCGATGGCCTCGTCGCCGCGCTGCGCGCGGAGCGCCTCCATGACGGCGCGGAACGCTCCGACGCCCGGCACGACGAGCCCCGCGGCATCCTGGATCAGCCCGCGGTCGGCGGTCAGCCGCGCGTCGGCACCCGCAGCCGCGAGCGCCTTGACGGCCGAGTGGACGTTGCCGGAGCCGTAGTCGAGGACGGCGACGAGGGGCGCGTCCGTCACAGGGCGCCCTTCGTGCTGGGGATGCCGTCGACGTGCGGGTCGCGCGCCTTCGCCTGCCGGAACGCACGCGCGAACGCCTTGTACTCCGCCTCGGCGATGTGGTGCGGGTCGCGGCCGTTGAGGAGCATGACGTGCACCGTGAGGCCGCCGTTGAACGCGATCGCCTCGAACGTGTGGCGCACGAGCGAGCCGGTGAAGTGCCCGCCGATGAGGTGGTGCTCGAAGCCGGCCGGCTCGCCGGTGTGCACGAGGTACGGGCGCCCGCTGATGTCGACGACGGCCTGCGCGAGCGCCTCGTCGAGCGGCACGAGCGCGTCGCCGTAGCGCGAGATGCCGGCCTTGTCGCCGAGCGCCTGGCGGATCGCCTGCCCGAGCACGATCGCGACGTCCTCGACGGTGTGGTGGGCGTCGATCTCGGTGTCGCCGGAGGCGCGCACGGTGAGGTCGGTGAGCGAGTGCTTGGCGAACGCCGTGAGCATGTGGTCGTAGAACGGCACGGTGGTGTCGATGTGGCTCTGACCGCTGCCGTCGAGGTCGAGGGTCAGCTCGACCGTGGACTCGCTCGTCGCGCGGCGCAGCGAAGCGGTGCGGGAACCGGGGGTGCTCATGCCGCCGATTCTATCGAGGCGAGGGCGTCGAGGAACGCGGTGGTCTCGTCCTCGGTGCCCGCGGTGACCCGCAGGCTGTGCGCAATGCCGACGTCGCGGATCAGCACGCCGCGGTCGTACAGCGCCTGCCAGGTGGCGGCGGGATCGTCGACGCCCGAGAACAGCACGAAGTTCGTCCAGCTCTCGTAGGGCTGGTAGCCGAGCGCCTCGAGGGTCGCCGACATGCGGTCGCGCTGCGCGACGATCTCGTCGACCATGCCCAGCATCGTCGGGGTGTGCCGCAGCGCCGCGGTGGCCGCCGCCTGCGTGAGCGCGCTCAGGTGATACGGCAGGCGCACGAGGCGGAGCGCGTCGATGACGACGGGGGCCGCGGCCAGGTAGCCGACACGGGCGCCTGCGAAGGCGAAGGCCTTGCTCATGGTGCGCGACACGACGAGACGCTCGCGGCCGGGCAGGAGCGTGAGCGCCGAGCGCTCCTCGCGGGGCGCGAACTCCTGGTACGCCTCGTCGACGATCACGATGCCGTCGGTGACGTCGTAGACCGCCTCGATCACGTCGAGTCCGAGCGGCGTGCCGGTGGGGTTGTTGGGCGCGCACAGGAACACGACGTCGGGCGAGACGTCGGCGACCTGGGCCGCGGCGTCGGACGCCGTCAGCGTGTAGTCGGCGCCCCGCTCGCCGGCGACGTAGCGGGCGCCGGTGCCGCGCGTCAGGAGCGGGTACATCGAGTAGGTGGGCGAGAAGCCGAACGCGGTCCGCCCGGGGCCGGCGAAGGCCTGCAGCAGGTGCTGCAGCACCTCGTTCGAGCCGTTGCCGGCCCAGATCTCGTCTCGCGTGAGGCCGTGCCCGAGATAGTCGGCGAATCCTTCGCGCAGCGCCGTGAACTCGCGATCGGGGTAGCGGTTGATCTCGCGCAGCGCGCGCGCGATGCTGTCGAGGATGTCGTCCGCGACGTCTTCGGGAACGGGGTGCGTGTTCTCGTTGACGTTCAGCGCCACGGGCAGCGCCGCCTGGGGTGCCCCGTAGGGCGTGAGACCTCGGAGGTCGTCGCGGAGGGGCAGGTCGTCGAGGGTCGTACTCACCCCTCCCATGCTAGCCGCGCGCCCGATGCGCCCCGCCGACGCGGTCACGGTCCGGTCGCGATCGCGCTTCCCCGCCGCGATCGCTCCCGGCCGCGCTCAGTCCCCGGATGCGGCGCCCGCGGGCGTCGCGAACTCGCGCGGGATCGCGAGCGACTGCCCCACGTCGAGCGCCGACGACGTGAGGCCGTTCAGCCGCATGATCCCGTCGACGACGTCGCGCGGGTCGGCCTCGGGGGCGATCGTCTCGGCGATCGTCCACAGCGAGTCGCCGGGCTGCACCGACACGGTGGCGAACTCGACCGCGGGCGCGGCGGGCGCGTCGGATGCCAGCGCTCCTCCGCCGGAGACGATCGCGAGGCTCAGCCCGACGACGGCGGGCACCGACGCCACCGCGGCGAGCGCGCGCCGGCCGCGGACGGTGAGACGCAGTCGCGTCGTGCGGGCACGAGCGCTCGCGGGGGCGCGGGTGGTCGCGGGGGCGTGCACGCGGACGCGGGCCGGACGGTAGACGCCGGCGACATCGATCGTGGTCATGGCTCCTCCTGGGACCTCGGACGGTGGGAGCTTCGCATCCGCCCTCCGGCCGGGAAGGCCGGATGCGAAGCTCTCTTCCGAAGCTATCTTCGATATGATGGACTGTCAAGGGGTCGTCGAGTCGGAGATGGATCGAAGGCGACACGCGCCCGCTTCACCGCCGCGGCATCCGAAGCCGGATACCGTTTCGATGAGGACACCTCATCACCGACCTCCGACATTCGAAGAGTTGACGCCTTCCGCCCGGAAGAGAAGGAGAACCAGCCATGAGCGAGAAGCCCCGCACGCGGCGGCGCAAGAGCCTGAGCGACAAGCAGCTGGCGATCCTCGAGGTCATCCAGCGCTCGATCGCGCGGCACGGCTATCCGCCGAGCATGCGCGAGATCGGCGACGCGGTGGGCCTGAAGTCGCTCTCCAGCGTGACGCACCAGCTGAACCAGCTCGAGCTGAGCGGGTACCTCCGCCGCGACGCCGGCAAGACGCGCGCGATGGAGGTGCTGATCGACCTGCCCGGCACCGCCGCCGAGAACCCCGACGACGCGCAGCCCGCCGTCGGCGACGCGGCGCTCGTGCCGCTGGTCGGCCGCATCGCCGCCGGCGTGCCGATCACCGCCGATCAGCAGGTCGAGGAGGTCTTCCCGCTCCCCCGTCAGCTCGTGGGCAAGGGCGAGCTGTTCATGCTCAAGGTGAGCGGTCAGTCGATGATCGACGCCGCCATCTGCGACGGCGACTGGGTCGTCGTGCGCGTGCAGTCCACGGCCGACAACGGCGACATCGTCGCGGCGATGCTCGACGGCGAGGCGACCGTCAAGACCTTCCGTCAGCGCGACGGCCACACGTGGCTGCTCCCCCGCAACAGCGCGTTCGAGCCGATCCTGGGCGACGACGCCATCGTGCTCGGCAAGGTCGTCGCCGTCTTGCGCGCCGTCTGACCCGGTCCGGCCTGCCGATGCGCACATCTTCGGAGATCTGCGCATCGTCGGGGCACGCGCGCGGCATCCGTCCGATGCTGCGCAGATCTCCGACGACGCGCCGCGACTCCGCACGCGTCAGTCGGCACCGCGCGCCGTGCCCGCGCCGAAGCCGTCGAGCCGCCCGCCCGCGCACGACGCACGGGGGGCGGCTCGACGGATGCCGGAGCCCTAGGCGGAGACCTTCTCGCGGATCGCCCTGGTCGCCTCGATGATGTTGCGCAGCGACGCGACGGTCTCGTCGTAGCCGCGCGTCTTCAGCCCGCAGTCGGGGTTGACCCACACCTGGCGCAGCGGCAGCTCGATCGCGGCGCGGTCGAGGAGCTCGACGACCTCGTCGACCGACGGCACGCGCGGCGAGTGGATGTCGTAGACCCCGGGGCCGATGCCGTGCGAGAAGCCCGACGTCGCGATGTCGCCGATGACCTCACCACGACTGCGAGCCGCCTCGATCGAGGTGACGTCGGCGTCGAGCGCGGCGATCGCGTCGATCACGACGTCGAACTCCGAGTAGCACAGGTGGGTGTGCACCTGGGTCTGGTCGGCGGCGCCGGCCGTCGACAGGCGGAAGGACCCGACCGACCAGTCGAGGTAGGCCGGCTGGTCGGCCTGCTTGAGCGGCAGCAGCTCGCGCAGGGCCGGCTCGTCCACCTGGATGACGCCGATGCCGGCGGCCTCGAGGTCGGCGATCTCGTCGCGCAGGGCCAGTGCGACCTGGTTCGCGGTCTCGCCCAGCGGCTGGTCGTCGCGCACGAACGACCACGCGAGGATCGTCACGGGACCGGTGAGCATGCCCTTGACCGGCTTGTCGGTGAGCGACTGCGCGTACGCCGACCACGCGACCGTGATCGGCGCGGGCCGCGACACGTCGCCCCACAGGATCGACGGGCGCGTCGCGCGCGAACCGTAGGACTGCACCCAGCCGTTGGCGGTCACCGCGAACCCGTCGAGGTTCTCGGCGAAGTACTGCACCATGTCGTTGCGCTCGGGTTCGCCGTGCACGAGGACGTCGAGGCCCAGGTCCTCCTGCAGGTCGACCACGCGGTGGATCTCGTCGCGCAGGAACCCCTCGTACTCGTCCGTCGTGATCTCGCCCTTGCCGTGGCGGGCGCGCGCGCGGCGGATGTCGCCGGTCTGGGGGAACGAGCCGATCGTGGTGGTGGGGAGCACCGGCAGGTCGAGCGCGGCGTCCTGCGCCGCGAGCCGCGCCTCGTAGTCGCCGCGGTCGAAGTCGGCGCCCGTCAGAGCCGCGGTCCGCGCGCGCACGGCGCCGTCGCGCACGCCGGCGGCGCTCCGCCGGTCGGCCAGGGCTGCGGATGCCGCGGCCACCTCGTCGGCGATCGCGCCGGCGCCGTCGGCGAGGCCGCGCGCGAGGGTGACGACCTGCTGCGTCTTCTGGTCGGCGAACGCGAGCCACGACGACAGGCGGGGGTCGAGGTCGGGCTCGTCGGCGAGGTCGTGCGGCACGTGCTGCAGCGACGTCGAGGTGCCGGCGGCGACCGCCGCGGCGCCGAGGCCCTGCAGCGCCTCGAGCTTCGCCCACGCGGCGGCCAGGTCACCGCGCCAGATGTTGCGGCCGTCGACGACGCCGCCGACCAGAGTCTTGGACTCGAGGCCCGTCGTCACGGCAGGCACCGCGCCACGTGTCAGGTCGATGCCGACGGCCTCGACGCCGGAGGCGGCGAGCACGCGCCAGGCGTCGGCGGACAGCTGCGCGTAGCCGGCGGCGACGAGTATCGCGGGGCGATCGGTCGCCGCCGACAGCACCGCGTAGGCGCGCTCCGCCGCGGCGGCCAGCTCCGCGTCGTCGTGACCGAGCGACTGGCTGACGAGCGCCGGCTCGTCGAGCTGCACCCACTCGGCGCCGGCGGCGCGTAGGGCCGCGAGCAGCTCGACGTACGCCGGCAGGACGTCGTCGAGACGGCTGAGCGGCGAGAAGCGCTCGGGTGCGGCGTCCGCGGCCTTCGACAGCGCCAGGAGCGTCACCGGGCCGACCACGACGGGGCGGGTCGTGAAGCCCTGCGCCTTCGCCTCGGCGACCTGCGCCGCGAACCGGTCGCTCGACAGCGAGAACACCGTCTCGGGACCGATCTCGGGCACGAGGTAGTGGTAGTTGGTGTCGAACCACTTGGTCATCTCGAGCGGCGCGTTCTCACCCGCGCCGCGTGCCGCCGTAAAATATGCCGACAGGGGAATGGAGCCGTCCTCGGCGCGGAGGCCGGCGAAGCGCTCCGGCAGCGCGCCCACGGCGACGGCGGTGTCGAGCACCTGGTCGTAGTACGAGAACGACTCGGGGATCGACGAGTCGTCACGGCCGAGGCCCAGCTCGGCGAGACGCTCACGGGTCGCCGAGCGCAGCTGCGCCGCGGCCGCTTCGAGGGCGGCCTCGTCGATCCGGCCGGCCCAGTGCGCCTCGACCGCGCGCTTCAGCTCGCGACGGCGCCCGATGCGCGGGTAGCCGAGGATGGTGCCGCCGGGAAAGGCGGGGGTCGGGTCGGTCATCGTGCGTTCTCCTTCTGAGGGGTGAGGATGCCGGCCTCGCGGAGCACCGCGAGGACCGTGTCGTGGTTGTTGAAGGCGTAGAGATGGATGCCGGGGGCACCGCCGGCGAGCACCTCGGTGGCCAGTCGTGCGGCCTGGGCGATGCCCACCTCGCGCTGCCCCTCGGCCGTGGGCTCGATCTCGAGGGCGATGGCGAGCTCGGCCGGCAGCGTCTCGCCGGTGAGCTCCAGCACGCGCGTGAGGCGGGCGCGCGAGGTGATCGGCATGATGCCCGGGAGGATCGGCATCGTCACGCCGGCCGCGCGGGCCCGCTCCACGAACGACAGGTAGACGTCGGCGTGGAAGAACAGCTGCGTGATCGCGAGCGTCGCCCCGGCCGCCTCCTTCGCGAGCAGCGCGTCGAGGTGCTCCGACGAGTGCCGCGAGCGGGGATGCCCGTTGGGGAACGCGGCCACCGACACCTGCACACGGCGACGCGGCTCGACCCGCGCAGCGCCGGGGAGGCCGGGGATGCTCACCTCGGTGTAGGGCGCCCGCTCGGCCTGCACGCGCTCGATCAGCTGCACCAGCTGCGCCGCGCTCTCGAGGTCGCCGAGGAACGGCTCGCCCTCGTCGGCCCCGGCCGGCGGGTCGCCGCGCAGGGCGAGGAAGCGCGTGATGCCGGCATCCAGGAACTCGCGGATGAGCGCCGCCGCACCCGCGTAGGTGTTGCCGACGCACGTGAGGTGCGCGAGCGGCTCGACCGACGTGGTCGCACGGATGTGGCGGAGCACCTCGAGCGACCGTCCGCCGGTGGAGCCGCCGGCGCCGTAGGTCACCGAGATGAACCGCGGGCCCGCGGCGGCGAGGCACCGGATGGTCTCGTGCAGCTGCGCCTCCCGGTCGCGCGAGCGCGGCGGGTACAGCTCGAACGAGAACGGCACGGCGGCCTCTCGGGACGGGCTCTCCAGCGGCATGGCGCACTCTCGGGTTCGGGTGCACGAGGCGAGACCGGCACGGCCGCGTCCCCGCGCACGACGGCACAGGTTCTCGCGGGCGGGTGCCGGGCTCGGCTGTCGCTCCTGCCCGGCGGGAGCCGGGCGCGCCCGGTGCGACCGGGCGACGATGCGACCACATTACGTCGAGGCTCGGGGCCGGGCGACCGTGTGACGGGATGTTTCACGCGTAGCGTGGGGTGATGACCTCGACCCTCCCGTACGGCTCCTGGCCCTCCCCGCTCACCGCCGCGTGGGCGTGCGCCGCCTCCCCGCGCTTCGAGGGCGCCCGGTTCGTCGGCGACGACGTGTGGTGGGGCGAGGGCGTGCCCGAAGAGGCCGGCCGCACCGCGGTGCGGCGGCGCACCGCATCCGGATCGGTCGTCGACGTGCTCCCCGCCCCGTGGAACGCGCGCTCGCGCGTGCACGAGTACGGCGGCGGCGCGTGGACCGCGAGCGACGACGGCCGCCTCTTCTTCGTCGAGAAGGCCGACCAGCGGGTGTGGACGCTCACCGAGGGGTCGGAGCCGGTCGCGCTCACCCCGGCCGACCCGGCGGCCCGCTTCGGCGGGCTCACGTGGCAGGAGGGCACGCTGCTGGCGATCCGCGAGGTGCACGGCGACCGACGCGTGCCGCGCCGCGCGATCGTCTCGATCGCGCCGGACGCCTCGGGGGTGACGGCCCTCGTCGAGGGCAGCGACTTCCTCGCGCAGCCGGCGTTGTCGCCCGGCGGCGGACGCCTCGCGTGGGTGGCCTGGAACCACCCCGACATGCCGTGGGACCGCACCGAGATCCGCGTCGGCGACCTCGCCGGCGGCGCGGTCTCGTCGTGGTGGTCGGCGACGTCGGGCGAGACGTCGGCGCTGCAGCCGGTGTGGCGCGGCGACGGCGAGCTCGTGTTCGCCGACGAGCCCACCGGGCGCTGGAACCTGTGGTCCGTGCGGCCGGGGGCGGATGCCGCCCCGCTCGCCCCCGCCGACGCCGACACCGGCGGCCCGCTCTGGGTGCTCGGCGCACGGTGGTTCGCCCCGCTCGAGGACGGCCGCATCGTCGCGGTCCGCACGAACGGCAGCGACGAGCTCGTCGTCGTGGAGCCCGGCGGCACGGCATCCGTCATGCCCCTCCCCGCCACTGCGCGCGTGCTGATCGAGGACGTCGCGGGGGCCCGCGTGCTGGTGTCGGGCATGGGCGCGGGCGGCAGCGGCGTGTGGCTCGTGGACGTCGACGCCGCCACCGCGGAGCTCGTGTGCGGCGGCGGGTCGTCGCTCGGCGACGAGTGGATGCCGCGGGGCCGCGCCGTCACGTTCGCCGGCCCCCACGGCGACGTGCACGCGTTCGACTACCCGCCGACGAGCCCGGACGCGGTCGCGCCCGCGGGCGAGCTGCCGCCATACGTCGTGTTCGTGCACGGCGGCCCCACCTCGAACGTCGGCGGCGTCGCCGACAGCCGCATCGCGTTCCTCACGAGCCGCGGCATCGGGGTGCTCGACGTCAACTACGGCGGGTCGACCGGGTACGGGCGTGCCTATCGCGAGCGGCTGCGCAGCCAGTGGGGCGTCGTCGACGTCCACGACGTCGCGGCCGCGGCGTCCGGGCTCGCCGCCGCCGGACGGGCGGATGCCGCGCGCCTGGCGATCGCTGGCGGCTCGGCGGGCGGGTGGACCGTGCTCGCGGCCCTCGTCGGCGCCGACGTGTTCGGCGCCGGCATCTCGCGCTACGGAGTGGGCGACGCGCGCGCCCTCGCCGCCGACACGCACGACTTCGAGTCCCGCTACCTCGACGGCCTCATCGGTCCGCTCCCCGAGGCCGAGGACGTCTACCTCGAGCGGTCGCCGCTGTCGCGCGCCGACCGGTTCCGCGTGCCGGTGCTGCTCCTGCAGGGCGACGAGGACGAGGTCGTGCCGCCCGCGCAGGCCGAGGCGATCCGCGACGCGCTCGTGACCGGCGGCATCCCGCACGCGTACGTCCTGTACGAGGGCGAGGCCCACGGCTTCCGCAAGGCCGAGACCGTGGTCGACGCGCTGGAGAAGGAGCTCGCGTTCCTGGGCCAGGTGTTCGGGTTCGACACCCCCGGCATCCCGCCCCTCGCCCTCTCGTGAGGCCCGCCGCGGCGACTACCGGACGAAGGGGGCGAGGTCGGCGGCGAGCTTCTCGGACACGTGCGCGTGCACGGCCGTGCCGCCCTCCTCGTGACGCGTCGACACGATGAGGCCGCTCTCGTGCACCGCCGAGACGAGGTCTCCGCGGTGGTACGGCACGAGCGCGCGCACCTCGACGGCCGGGAGCGGCAGCGCCGCCTCGATCGCCGCGCGCAGCTCGGGAACACCCTCGCCGGAGCGCGACGACACGAAGTGCGCGTCGGGCTCGAGGCCGCGGAGCACGAGGCGCGTGTCGTCGTCCACGAGGTCGGCCTTGTTGAACACCACGATCTCGCGCGTCGACCGCGCGCCCACGTCGCCGAGCACGTCGCGGACGGTCTGCAGCTGCGCCGCCGGGTCGGGGTGCGCGGCGTCCACGACGTGGAGGATCACGTCGGCGTCGGCGACCTCCTCCAGCGTGGAGCGGAACGCCTCGACGAGCTGGTGCGGCAGGTTGCGGACGAACCCGACCGTGTCGGTGAGCGTGTACACGCGTCCGTCGGCCGCCTCGGCGCGCCGCACCGTGGCGTCCAGGGTCGCGAACAGCGCGTTCTCGACCAGCACGCCGGCGCTCGTGAGCCGGTTCAGGAGGCTCGACTTGCCCGCGTTCGTGTAGCCCGCGATCGCGACCGACGGGATCGTGTTGCGCTTGCGCTCGGCCCGCTTCGCCTCGCGCGCCGGCGCGAACTCGCGGATCTGACGGCGCAGCTGCGCCATGCGCGTGCGGATGCGGCGGCGGTCGAGCTCGATCTTCGTCTCGCCCGGTCCGCGCGAGCCCATGCCCGCACCGCCCGCGCCGACCTGGCCACCGGCCTGGCGGCTCATCGACTCGCCCCACCCGCGCAGGCGCGGGAGCAGGTACTCGAGCTGGGCGAGCTCGACCTGGGCCTTGCCCTCGCGGCTCTTGGCGTGCTGGCTGAAGATGTCGAGGATCACCGTCGTCCGGTCGATGACCTTGACCTTGACGACGTCCTCCAGCGCGCGGCGCTGGCTGGCGGCGAGCTCGGTGTCGGCGATCACGGTGTCGGCGCCGAGCGCCGCGACGAGGTCGTGCAGCTCGGCGGCCTTGCCCCGGCCGATGTAGGTGGCGGGGTCGGGATGCGGTCGCCGCTGCAGCACGCCGTCGAGGACGACGGCGCCCGCGGTCTCGGAGAGGGCGGCGAGCTCGCGCAGCGAGTTCTCGGCATCCTCCTGCGACCCCTGCGGATACACCCCTACGAGGACGACGTTCTCCAGCCGCAGCTGTCGGTACTCGACCTCGGTGACGTCCTCGAGCTCGGTCGACAGGCCGGGCACGCGCCGGAGCGCGGCGCGCTCCTCGCGGTCCCACTGCTCGCCGTCGTCGCGGTACGACACGGTGGACTCGTCCTGCAGCGCCTGCGCCGCGCTCAGTGGGCGCACCTCGTCGCCGAAGGTCGTGACGTGCACACCCGTGTGCGCCTCGGCGCGCGCGAGCACCCGGTCCACCGGGTCGACCGGTGTCTCTTCGGTGCTGTCGATGGTGTCCGTCATGGTGTCCTCTCTGCGTGCCGTTGCCGGCTGAGCCCGCCAGTCTAGCCGCCCCGGCAGGGGGCGGGCTCCGCTACGCTCGCTCTCATGGGGAGTGAGCACTATTTCAGCGCGTCTCCGTCCAGTGCCGAGAACCTCCGCCGCATCCGTGTGACCCTCGCCGGCCGTGACGTGGAGGTCACGACCGCGGGCGGGATCTTCAGTCCCGACCACATCGACTCGGGCACCGGCGTGCTGCTGGCCAACGCTCCCGCGCCCCCGCCCGGCGGAGACCTGCTCGACCTCGGCTGCGGCTGGGGCCCGATCGCCCTGTCGCTCGCGCTGGACTCGCCGCGGGCGACGGTGTGGGCGGTCGACGTGAACGAGCGCGCGCTCGACCTGGTGCGCCGGAACGCGGACGAGCTGGGCCTGCAGAACGTCAACGCCGTGCTGCCGGACGATGTTCCCGACGGGCTGGAGTTCCGCGGCATCCGGTCGAATCCGCCGATCCGCGTCGGCAAGCACGAGCTGCACGGGCTGCTGGAGCGGTGGATCCCGCGGCTCGGCGAGCGCTCCGACGCATGGCTCGTCGTGCAGCGCAACCTCGGCTCCGACTCGCTGCAGCGCTGGCTCGCGACGACGTTCCACGACGGCTACACGGTCACGCGGGCCGCCACGGGCCGCGGGTTCCGCGTGCTGAAGGTGCACCGGCGCGGGGCGCCGCGCACCGCCCCGGTCGACCTCGTCGGCTGAGCCGGTCCGCGCCGCGCCGGTCGGCACCCGTCGCACGCCCGCGCGACCTCGCGTCAGGCGAGTGCGACCTCGCCGGAGAACACCAGGGTCGCGGGTCCCGAGAGCAGCACGTGCGGGCCGTCGACGTCCGGCACGACGCGCACGCCGAGCGTGCCGCCGGGGACGTCCACCGTCCAGCGGTCGGGTGCGGCGCGCCCGGCCCAGTGACGCACGGCGAGCGCGGCCGCGGCCACGCCGGTGCCGCAGCTGAGCGTCTCGCCGACGCCGCGCTCGAAGACGCGCATGCGGATGCCGCCCACGCCCGCGGTCACGAGCGGATCGGCCGGGACCACGAACTCGACGTTCGCGCCGGCCGCCGGCGCGGGGTCGAGCACCGGCTGCACGGTCAGGTCGAGGGCGTCGAGCCGCTCGTCGCTCGGCAGCGCGACGACCACGTGCGGGTTGCCCACGTCGACGCCCAGGCCCGGGAGGGCCACGCCGAGCCCGCGCGCCCGGACGAGCGTCTCGGTCTCGTCGATCCGGAACCGGCCGAGGTCGACCTCGAGCCCGAGCTCGCTGCGCGTGACCGCGAGCGTGCCGTTGCGCGTGCCGATCGGCAGCCGCTCCCCCTCGGCGAGGCTCGCGAGACCGGCGTCGATGAGATAGCGCACGAACACCCGGATGCCGTTGCCGCACATCTCGGCCTTCGACCCGTCGGCGTTGCGGTAGTCCATGAACCACTCCGCATCGGGGGTCGCGACGCCCTCCGGGAGCGCCGCCGAGCGCACGACGCGCAGGATGCCGTCGCCGCCGATGCCGAACCGCCGGTCGCACAGGGCCGCGACCTGGTCGTTCGTGAGATCGAGCGCGCCGTCGGGATCGGGGACGATGACGAAGTCGTTGCCGGTTCCGTGGCCTTTGGTGAAGGGGAGGGTCTGCGGCATCCGCCCAGTCTATGGGGCCGTCGCCGACGCTCAGCCGTCGGCGATGAGGCGCCGGCCGGCCATCCACACGTCGACGGGCTCGTAGCCGAGCGCGTCGTAGAAGCCGCGGGCGGCCTCGTTGTCGCGGCGCACCATCAGCTGCACCTTGGGGCACCCGAGCGCGACGAGCCGCTCCTCGGCCTCGGCCACGAGCGCGCGGCCGATCCCTCGACGGGGCTCGCGGGCGGCGAGGTAGTACAGCCAGCCGCGGTGGCCGTCGTAGCCGGCCATGACCGAGCCCACCAGCCGGTCGCCGTCCAGGGCGACGAGGAACAGCTCCGGCTGCACCGACAGCTTGCGCTCGATGTCGCGGCGCGGGTCGTTCCAGGGCCGGGTCAGCCCGGCCTCTTCCCACAGCGCGACGACCGACTCCGTGTCGGCGCGCTCGAAGGGTCGGATGCGGAGGCTCATCCCATCGAGTGTGCCAGCCGCAGCCTGCGAGGCGTGCGTCCGCGCCGCGGGCGTCACGCCGCGTCGAGGAGCGCCGCCGCGGGCGTGCCCGGCTCGACCCAGCGCAGGCGGGCATAGCGGCGGAACCACGACACCTGCCGTCGCGCGTAGCGGCGGGTCAGCGCCTGCGCCTGCGCGATCGCCTCCTGCTCGCCGAGCTGGCCGTCCAGCTGCGCGAGGGCCTGCGCGTACCCGATCGCGCGTCGCGCGGTCGCGCCCCGCTCGAGCCCCCGCTCGCGCAGCGCCGCGACCTCGGCGACGAGTCCCGCGCGCCACATGTCCTCGACGCGACGATCGAGGCGCTCCACGAGCTCGGCGCGGTCGACGTGCACCCCGACGAGCGTCGTCGGCTCGTGCCACCGCACCGGCTCGTCGGGCAGCGCCGCGCCGTGCGTGGCCTCGCCCTGCAGCACGACCTCCAGCGCGCGGACGACCCGTCGCCCGTTGCGCGCGTCGATCCGCGCCGCCGTCCGCGGGTCGAGCTCGCGCAGCCGTGCGAACAGCACGCCCGCGCCGTCCCGCTCCAGCTCGGCCTCGAGCCTGGCGCGCAGCGCGTCGTCGTGCGGCGGGAAACGGAAGTCGAACACGACGCTCGACACATACAGCCCCGAGCCGCCCACGAGGATCGCGTCGGCACCGCGTGCGTGGATGCCCGCGATCGCCGCACGTGCGGCATCCTGATACGCCGCGACGGCCGCCTCGTCGGTGACGTCCAGCACGTCGAAGAGGTGATGCGGGATGCCGCGGCGCTCCGCGACCGGCAGCTTCGCCGTGCCGATGTCCATGCCGCGGTACAGCTGCATCGCGTCGGCGTTGACGATCTCGGCCCCGCGACCGCGCGAACGGAGCTCTTCGGCGAGGTCGAGCGACAGCGCCGTCTTGCCGGTGCCGGTGGCGCCGACGATCGCCCACAGCCGGGTCATCGGACGCTCCGCACGGCTTCGGCGCGGGAGGCGGCGGCTCCAGCGGGCCGCGCGGCCGCTCCGGCGGGCGGCGCGGCCTCTTCAGTGAGCAATGCGGCCGCTTCGGTGAGCAATGCACCCGCTTTGGCGCCAGTTCCCTGCTTTGGCGCCACATATTCGTAGGGGCCGAAGCAGGAAGGTGTCGCCATCATGCAGAAGGGCGGGGCAGAGCCGGGTCAGCGGCCGACGCGGAGGGTGGGCAGGCCCAGCGACACGGGGCGCGGGGCGCCGGGTGCGGCCGCAGCGGTCAACGGCGACGAGGGGATGCCGCAGGACTCGGCCTGCGCGCGGTCCCACGCGTCGCCGGCGCGCGTGCGGCGGATGCGCAGCGGCGCACCGTCCGGCGCGTCGGCCAGCAGGTGGAACGGGGCGGCGTGGGTCACGACGACCGAGACGACGTCGCCCGGACGCGGCAGGTCGGAGCCGGCCGGCACCTCGAAGTGGACGAGCCGGTTGTCCTCGGCACGGCCGGTGAGCCGGTGCGTCGCGGCATCCTTCTTGCCCTCGCCCGTCGACACCAGGACCTCGAGCGACCGGCCGACCTGCGCCCGGTTCTCCTCGAGGCTGATGCGCTCCTGCAGCGCGACGAGGCGCTCGTAGCGCTCCTGCACGACCGCCTTCGGCACCTGGTCGGCCATGGTGGCCGCGGGCGTCCCCTCGCGGATCGAGTACTGGAAGGTGAACGCGCTCGCGAACCGGGCCTGCTCGACGACGCGCAGCGTGTCTTCGAAGTCGGCGTCGGTCTCGCCCGGGAACCCGACGATGATGTCGGTCGAGATCGCCGCCTGCGGGATGCGCGCACGCACGCGGTCGAGGATGCCGAGGAAGCGCTCGCTCCGGTACGACCGTCGCATCGCGCGGAGGATGCGGTCGGACCCGGACTGCAGCGGCATGTGCAGCTGCGGCATGACCTGCGGCGTCTCGGCCATCGCGTCGATGACGTCGTCGGTGAACGCGGCGGGGTGGGGCGACGTGAACCGGATGCGCTCGAGCCCGTCGATCTCGCCCGCCGCGCGCAGCAGCTTGCCGAACGCCTGACGGTCGCCGAACTCGACGCCGTAGCTGTTCACGTTCTGGCCGAGCAGGGTCACCTCGATGGCGCCGTCGTCGACGAGCAGCCGGATCTCGCTCAGGATGTCGCCGGGGCGGCGGTCCTTCTCCTTGCCGCGCAGGCTCGGGACGATGCAGAACGTGCACGTGTTGTTGCAGCCGACCGAGATCGACACCCAGCCGCTGTAGACCGAGTCGCGCTTGGTGGGGAGGGTCGAGGGGAACACCTCGAGCGACTCGAGGATCTCGAGCTCCGCCTCGCCGTTGTGGCGCGCGCGCTCGAGCAGCGACGGCAGCGACCCCATGTTGTGCGTGCCGAAGACGACGTCGACCCAGGGCGCCTTCTGCTGCACGGCGTCCTTGTCCATCTGGGCGAGGCATCCGCCGACGGCGATCTGCATGCCCTCGTGCCGGTCCTTGCGCGACTTCAGGTGACCGAGCGTGCCGTAGAGCTTGCCGGCGGCGTTCTCGCGCACCGCGCACGTGTTGATGACGACGACGTCGGCCTCGGCGCCCGCGTCGGCGCGGACGTAGCCGGCGCTCTCGAGCGAGCCCGACAGCCGCTCGGAGTCGTGGACGTTCATCTGGCAGCCGAACGTGCGCACCTCGTAGGTGCGGGCTCGGCCGTGCCCGTCGGTCGCGGCGGGCGACGGCGCGATGAGGGTCGGCGCGCTCACAGGAATGGTCATGATGACAGCCATTCTACGAGGCGGCATAGCGGCCCACGGATGCCGGGCCGCCACGGCATCCGGACACGTACACGCGCATCGTTCCTCGCCCGTGTCGTGCCCGCCGCGCGAGGGAGCGGACTCCGTCGTGCGACGGACGTGCGTCGCTACCCCGACCGATACCGTCGAGGTATGAGCCGTCTGAGCAGACCCGTGATCGGAACGCACCGCAGGATCGCGGCCGCGGTCGTCGCCCTCCTGGCCCTCGCGCTCAGCGCGTGCGCGGCGCCGGGGTCGTCGCCCTCGTCGACCGCCACGGCGGTGACGATCCCCGACACCCCGGTGGGCAAGAAGACGCAGTGGATCCTCGACGTGCTCAACGCCGGAGAGGACACGACGGCGGCCGAGTGGGAGGACGAGCTGCACGAGTCGTTCCTCGAGCAGGTGTCGGCCGACGAGGTCGCCGACCTCCTCAACCGGCAGGTGCGGCCGGCGAAGCCCCTGATCCCGACCGCCTACCGCGGCAGCGAGCTCGAGGCCGTCACGACGATCGCGGGCACCCTCGGCGACCCGTTCGACCTCAACCTCGTGATCGACGAGGACGGCCTCATCACGGGGCTGCTGCTGAGCCCGGCCGCATCCGAGCGCGAGCCGGCGACCTCGCTCGGCGAGGTGGAGAAGCGGTTCGCCGCCCTCCCCGCCGACGTGCGGGTGCTCGTCACGCTCGACGACAAGGCGCTGATCGAGACGGATGCCGAGACCGCCGCGCCGCTCGCGTCGGTGTTCAAGCTCTACGTGCTCGACGCCGTCGGCGAGGCGGTCCGCGGCGGCACGCTGTCGTGGACCGACACCGTCGTCGTCACCGACGACGCGCGGTCGCTGCCGACCGGCGAGCTGCAGGACCTGCCGGCGGGCACCGCGGTGCCGGTGCGCGAGGCGGCGCAGAAGATGATCGAGATCAGCGACAACACGGCGACGGACCTGCTGATCCAGAAGGTGGGACGGGACGCTGTGGAGTCCGCCGTCGGGCGTCTCGACGTCGCCGACCCCGAGGGCCTCCGGCCGTTCCCGACCACGCGGGAGGCGTTCGCGCTCCTGTGGGGCGGGCATGACGCGCTCGTCGAGCAGTGGTCGACCGGCGACGAGACCGCAAAGCGCGCGGTGCTCGAGGCCCTCAAGACCGAGCCCTTCGACATCACGGTCTCGGACGTGACCGACGCGACCGGCTGGGATCGCGGCATCGAATGGTTCGCGTCGGCCGAGGACGTCACGACCGCGCATCGAGCCCTGCACGAGCTCGGCCGCACCGTTCCGGAGGTGCGCGACATCCTGGGGGCCAATCCGGGCATCCAGCTCGATCGCGACGACTGGCCCTACGTGGCGTTCAAGGGCGGCTCGTCGCCCGGCGTGCTCACCGGGTCGTGGCTCGCCGAGCGGGCTGACGGCACGGTGCTCACCGTCGTAGTGCTCGCGTCGACGGACGATCCGGCCTCGCTGTCGAGCCCGGCGTCGGAGCTGTTCGGTCTCGTGCAGGACGTGTTCGCCCTGACCGCGAAGGACTGAACGCCCGGTCCGACCGCGCCCGTGGACACACGCGGCTACGGGCGGAAGCGCACCGGCGAGGAGTCATGGTCGAGCTCGTCGAGCGCGGTCCGCGCGGCGTCGAGTGCGACGGAGCCACCGTAGCCGCGGCGCGCGAGCTGGCCGCTCAGGCGCCGCAGCGCGGTGGTGCGGTCGAGACCTCGCATCGCTCGCGCCTTGGTCCGCGCGAACTCCAGTGCGCGCTCGTCATCGTCGTCGGGCAGCTGTGCGAGCGCGGCGTCGGCCACGTCGCGCGGGATGCCGCGCTGCGCGAGCGTCTGCGCGACGACCCTGCGCCCCTGCCCCTTGCGCGCCACGCCCGCGTGCACGACCTGCTCGGCGAGTCGGGCGTCGTCGAGGTAGCCGTTGCGCACGAAGCCGTCGATCACGGCCTCGACGGCGTCGGCACCGAGCTCGCGTTCGGCCACCACGGCCCGCGCCTCGCGGACGGAGAGCGACCTCGTGCGGAGCTTGCGCAGGAGGCTCGCCTCGGCCGCCTCGCGTTCGCTCCCGTCGGACGCACCGGAGCCGCCGTCACCGGAGCCGGCACGGTCGAGGTCGCGCTCGTCCTCCGCCTCGTACCGCCACGTGTCGTTCCAGGCGGACGGTCCGGCGCCGCGGGCGTCGCCGTCGGCGCCGGATGCATCCGTGGACGGATCGCCGAACAGGGGGATGACGGGGGCGAGCGGCTCGCGCTCGCCCCCGGTCTCGCCGTTCATGTCAGGCCGGGCGGCGAGCGGCGAGCTCGTCGCCCACCGACTCCTCGGCGCGCGCGCCGCCGATGCCGAGCTTCGCCTTGATCTTCGACTCGATCGCGGCGGCGATGTCGTCGTTCTTGATCAGGAAGTTGCGGGCGTTCTCCTTGCCCTGGCCGAGCTGCTCGCCGTCGTACGTGTACCACGAGCCGGACTTCTTGACGATGCCGTGCTCGACGCCGAAGTCGATCAGCGAGCCCTCGCGCGAGATGCCCACGCCGTACAGGATGTCGAACTCGGCCTGCTTGAACGGCGGGGCCATCTTGTTCTTCACGACCTTGACCCGGGTGCGGTTGCCCACGGCATCCGTCCCGTCCTTCAGGGTCTCGATGCGGCGGATGTCGAGCCGCACCGACGCGTAGAACTTCAGCGCCTTGCCACCCGCGGTGGTCTCGGGCGAGCCGAAGAACACGCCGATCTTCTCGCGCAGCTGGTTGATGAAGATGGCGGTCGTCTTGGTCTGGTTGAGCCCACCGGTGAGCTTGCGCAGCGCCTGCGACATGAGGCGCGCCTGCAGGCCCACGTGCGAGTCGCCCATCTCGCCCTCGATCTCGGCCTTGGGCACGAGGGCCGCCACCGAGTCGATGACGACGAGGTCGATCGCGCCGGAGCGGATGAGCATGTCGGCGATCTCGAGCGCCTGCTCCCCCGTGTCGGGCTGCGAGACGAGCAGCGAGTCGATGTCGACGCCGAGCTTCTGCGCGTAGTCGGGGTCGAGCGCGTGCTCGGCGTCGATGAACGCGGCGATGCCGCCCGCGCGCTGAACGTTGGCGATCGCGTGGAGGGTCAGCGTCGTCTTTCCGGACGACTCCGGCCCGTAGATCTCGACGATGCGGCCGCGCGGCAGTCCGCCCACGCCGAGGGCGACGTCGAGGGCGATCGAGCCGGTGGGGATGACCTCGACCGGTGCGCGTTCGTCGCTGCCCAGTCGCATGACCGAGCCCTTCCCGAACTGCCGGTCGATCTGGGCGAGGGCCGATTCGAGGGCCTTCTCGCGGTCAGCGGGTGATGGCATGGCGTGCTCCTAGTGCTCGTGTTTCTGCCGCCTGTAGGCTGTCGCGCTCCGGCCGGGATCGGACGGATGCTGCGACAAGGCGAGTGATGTCGTCGACGCCGTTCACGTTACGAGGGGCCTCCGACATCGGCCGGCCGTCCCCGCGAATCCGTGGACAACTCGTCCGCGACACCGCTTGTGGAGAGCCTACGCACACGTCGAACGAATCTTCGACGACACGCCGTGCGTGTCGCTCAGGAGCGTCGCGGTTCCCGTCGGCCCACGCCGTAGCGGCGCTCGTCGGGCACGTCGTTCGCGGCGCACAGCGCAAGCCACACCTCGCGCGGGGCCACGCCGGCGTCGAGCGCCTCCGACGCCGTGCGCCGACCCACGTCGCCGAGCACGAGATCGCTCAGCAGGGCGGCCGCGCGCGGCCCGAACTCGGCCGCGACGGCGCGATCGAACTCGCTGCGCCGCATGCGGGATCAGTGCAGCGAGGGCTCGGGCAGGACGAAGTCGTCGTCGAGGCCCGCGAGGTCGTCGGGGACGACGTCGGGGAACACCGGCATGCCCTCGAGCACCGAGATGCGGTCGCCCACCTCGCGCATGATCGTGGAGATCGGCACGTCCAGCGCGTCCGCGACGGCGGCGAGGATCTCGCTGGAGGCCTCCTTCTGACCGCGCTCGACCTCGCTGAGATACCCCAGCGCGACGCTCGCCCTACCGGCGACCTGGCGCAGCGTGTGGCCCTTCTGCAGACGGAAGTCACGCAACACGTCGCCGATCTCTTCGCGTACCAGGATCATGTCGGACCTCCTCCCCTTTCGTCGCGTTCCCGGTGGTTCCGGGTGGACAACAGTACAACACCTTCGCTGTCAGCCTAACCCCCTTGACCGAGGGAATGGTGGGTTGACGCTGTGACGTAACCGAGCGGAAACGCGGCCTATTCCCGGCTCACAGCGCATCGAGCGCGAGCCGCAGCGCACGGGCCACCGTGGCGGTGCGGATGGCCTCTCGATCGCCGCCCAGCAGCAGCGACTCGGCGCGCGATCCGAGCGGCGTCGACACGGCGATGTGGACGGTGCCCACGGGCTGCCCGTCGGGCGAGTCTGGTCCCGCGATGCCGGTCGTGGCGATGCCGACCTGCGCCGGCCGCCCCTCGCGGCCGAGCACGCGACGGGCGCCGTCGGCCATCTGCCGCGCCACGCGCGGGTGCACCGGTCCGTGCGCCTCGAGCAGCGTCGGGTCGACGCCGAGGATGCTCTCCTTCAGGTCGGTCGCGTACGCGACCACGCCGCCGCGGACCACCTCCGAGGCTCCCGGGACGGCGACGAGGGAGGCCACGACCAGCCCGCCGGTGAGCGACTCTGCCACCCCGACCGACCAGCCCAGCTCGATCAGTCGCGCGACGAGACGCTCGGGGTCGGAGCGTCGTCCCGGTGACACCAGCGTGGACTCGAGGTCGTCGGGGAGCCCGCCATAGGCCAGGGGCGCCTGATCGTCCAGCTCGCTCATGCCGCCTTCCGTCCCCGCGCGGCTCCGCGCACCTCGGTGACGACGTAGTCGATGCCGCTCGCGATCGTGAGCACCACCGCGATCCACATCGTCACGGCGTTCACGGTGTGGATCCACTCGCCCACGACGGTCCACAGCGGCAGGAGCGCGAGCGACAGCGCGACGCCCTGTGCGAGGGTCTTGAGCTTGCCCATCCACGCGGCGGCCACGACGTGGTCGCTCGCGACCACGAGGCGGTGCACCGTGATGCCCACCTCGCGCACCAGGACGACGATCGTGACCCACCACGGCAGCTCGCCGAGGATCGACAGGCCGACGAACGCGAACCCGGTGAGCACCTTGTCGGCGATCGGGTCGAGGAGCTTGCCCAGGTCGGTGACGATGTGGTGCTTGCGGGCCAGGTGGCCGTCGATGCCGTCGGTCGCGATCGCGACGATGAACAGCACCGCCGCCCACCAGCGCACCGGCCCGTCGGCGCCGCCGTCGGCCAGCAGCATCCACAGGAACACGGGTGCGCACAGGATGCGCACGATCGTGATGGCATTGGGGAGCTGCCGCGGGATCGTCACGGACCGAGCCTATTACGGGGCGGCGCCGAGACAGGATGCGTCCGCGGCGAGCGCTCCCGCCGTGGCGCGACCCGGCGCCGTCACGGCCGCTCAGTCCCGGCCGGTCAGGCCCCAGGCGTCCTCGTCGCCGCCGTCGCCGTCGACGACCTCGTAGCCCTCGAACTGCGCCTCGACGGGGTCGGCGGCGGCCTCGGCGGGAGGCTCCTCGCCGCGCAGGCGCGCCAGCACCGCCGGCAGCTGGTCGGGGGTGACGAGCACGTCGCGCGCCTTCGAGCCCTCGGAGGGCCCGACGATCTCGCGCGACTCGAGGAGGTCCATGAGGCGCCCGGCCTTCGCGAAGCCGACGCGCAGCTTGCGCTGCAGCATCGACGTCGACCCGAACTGCGTGGAGATGATCTGCTCGGCCGCGGCGAGCAGCAGCTCGAGGTCGTCGCCGATGTCGGCGTCGATCTCCTTGCGCTCGACGACCGCCGCCACGTCGGCGCGATATTGCGGCTGCGCCTGCTTCGTGACGTGCGCGACGACCTTCTCGATCTCGCTCTCGGCGACCCACGCGCCCTGCACGCGCAGCGCCTTCGAGGCGCCCATCGGCAGGAACAGCCCGTCGCCCTGCCCGATCAGCCGGTCGGCGCCGGGCTGGTCGAGGATGACGCGCGAGTCGGTGACGCTCGTCACCGCGAACGCGAGCCGCGAGGGCACGTTCGCCTTGATGAGTCCGGTCACGACGTCGACCGACGGCCGCTGGGTGGCGAGCACGAGATGGATGCCGCTGGCCCGCGCCAGCTGCGTGATGCGCACGATCGAGTCCTCGACGTCGCGCGGGGCGACCATCATGAGGTCGGCGAGCTCGTCGACGACGACGAGCAGGTACGGGTAGGGCTTGAGCACGCGCTCGCTGCCGGCCGGCAGGTTGATCTCGCCGGCCACGACCGCGCGGTTGAAGTCGTCGATGTGGCGGAACCCGAACGACGCGAGGTCGTCGTACCGCATGTCCATCTCCTTCACGACCCACTGCAGCGCCTCGGCCGCCTTCTTCGGGTTCGTGATGATGGGGGTGATCAGGTGCGGCACGCCCGCGTACGACGTCAGCTCGACGCGCTTCGGGTCGATCAGCACCATGCGCACCTCGGAGGGCTTGGCGCGCATCAGCAGGCTCGTGATCATCGAGTTCACGAAGCTGGACTTGCCCGAGCCGGTGGAGCCGGCCACGAGCAGGTGCGGCATCTTCGCGAGGTTCGCGACGACGTAGCCGCCGCCGACGTCCTTGCCCACGCCGATCGTCATCGGATGCACCGACGAGGTCGCGGCGTTCGAGCGGAGGACGTCGCCGAGGGTGACGATCTCGCGGTCGGTGTTGGGGATCTCCACGCCGATCGCGCTCTTGCCGGGGATCGGCGCGAGGATGCGGACCTCGTTCGACGCCACCGCGTACGCGATGTTGTTGGTGAGCGCGGTGATGCGCTCGACCTTGACGCCGGGACCGAGCTCGATCTCGTACTGCGTGACCGTCGGGCCGCGTGAGAAGCCGGTCACGCGGGCGTCGACCGAGAACTGCTCGAGCACGCCCGTGATCGCCTGCACGATGCGGTCGTTGGCCTCGGAGCGGGTCTTGTGCGGCGTGCCCGACGCGAGCGACGACACGGCCGGCAGCCGGTACGGGGTCTGCGGCGGCTGGCCGTCGTGGTCGCTGCCGAGCCCCGAGAGGCCGGGCAGCACGCCGTCGTCGACGACCTCCTCGGCGTCCTCGCGGATGCCGGTGTCGGCCTTGCGGCCGGCCTTCCGCACGCCCGCGAGGAGCGCGGGATCGATGATCTCGGTGGGCGCCTCGGATGCCGGGACGGCGACCGCCTGGTCGAACCCGCCGACCGCGTTGGGCTGCAGCACGGCGGTGAGGTCCTCGGAGCCGAGGCCGGTGTCCGGCTCCTCCTCGCGCCCGGTCTTGTTGCGGCGCCACCACGGCAGCGCGCCGGTGTCGGCGGCATCCGCCTTGTCGTCGTCCTTCGAGAACGCGACCGTCGGCGTCTCGTCGGCGGCGGCCCGCTCCACGCGCTCGGCGCCGAACATCCACGCGTACAGGTCGCCCAGGCGGCGTCCGATGCGGTTCGGCGGGGTCTTGGTCATGATGAGCACGCTCAGGAGGACGAGGAGGCCCAGCACGACGTAGCCGCCGGCGTCGGTGATGAGCATCGCGAGCGGCTCGCCGACCATCCAGCCGAAGAGCCCGCCGGCCTCGCTCAGCGCGGGCAGGCCCTCGCGCGGCTGCGGTCGACCGCCCGCGACGTGGCAGATGCCCGCGATCGAGATGAGGAACAGCGCCAGGCCGATGCCGAGCCGGCCGTTGTCGTGCACCGAGGGCGGATGCCGGAACAGCCACCCGGCGAGGATCAGGAGGAGCACGGGCAGGACGAACGCCTCGCGTCCGATGAGCGCGCCGACCGTGTAGGCGCTGATGGCCGCGCCGACCTCGCTCCCGATGAGGAACCACTCCACGACCGCGCCGGCGATCGCGAACAGGACGAGCAGGAACGGGAAGCCGTCGCGGCGCTGCTCCTTCTCGAGCGCCTCGGGACCGAACGCGCGGAACATGCCGCCGGTGGCATGGGCGAGGCCCATCCACGCGCGCACGACCACGGGCGGCTTCTCGGGCTCGCCGACGTACCGCTTCGGGGCGGGCTCGGGCTTGCGGGCGCGCGAGGTGGAGCCCTTCGCGGGCGCGCGACCCTTCGTGGTCGGGCTGGGAGTCCTGGCCATGCCTTCCACGTTAAGCCCGCCCCGTCGATTTCGCGGTCACCACGCGGACCCGGGCGTGCGCGACGCTCGGCGGCGACGGGCCGCACGTCGGGGCCGGTCAGCGCAGGCGTTTGACCATCGTGTCGCGCGCCTCGCCCGTGCTCACCACCGCGAAGCCCTCGTCGCGGTAGAGCGTCACGGCGAAGTTGCCGTGCTCGACGCTGAGGCTCAGTCTCGCGTGGCCGGCGTCGCGGGCGTGCTCGGCGATCCGCTGCAGCAGCGCCCGGCCGACGCCGTGCGCCCGCCAGATCGGCCGGACGCCGATGATCAGCTCGGGGACGGCGGTGCCGACGTACCCGAAGCCGGGCTCGGTGCGCGGGAAGACGCGGTACCAGGTCGCCCCGATCGGCGTGCCGGTGCCGTCGACCGCGACGAAGCCGGCATCCCCCGGACGCATCCAGCCCGCGATGTAGCGGCCGTGCTCCGCGGCGCCGAGCACCACGTGCCGCGGGCGCGCCGCCTGCGGGCGCCAGTTCGCGGCCTCGACCGCCATGTCGCCGAGGAACGCGCCGTCGGAGGGCAGGGCGGCGCGGATGCGGAACGACACGGGCATGGCGCGAGTGTACGTCGCGCGTGTTACGGGCCGATGACGCTGGGTAGGGTGGTGCACGCAGGAGGGAGCACGGATGCTCGCGGTCGTCGGCGACCTCATCGAGGACATCGTGGTGTGGTTCGACGGGCGCCTGCGTCGCGGCACCGACAACCCCGCCCGCATCTTCCGGGTGCGCGGCGGCTCGGCCGCCAACGTCGCCGCGTTCGCCGCCGCCCGCCACGCGAGCCGCTTCATCGGATGCGTGGGCGCCGACGCGACCGGCGACGCGCTGGTCGCCGACCTCGAGGCCGAGGGCGTCGACGTGCGCGTGCAGCGCCGCGGCACGACCGGGGCGATCGCGATCCTGATCGAGTCCGACGGCGAGCGCACGATGCTCCCCGACCGTGCCGCCGCGACACGGCTGGAGCGCGTGCCGGAGTCGTGGCTCGACGACGTGGAGCTCCTGCACGTGACCGCCTACGCCCTGGACGGCTCCCCCGTGCGGGAGAGCGTCGACGGGCTGGTCCGCGCGGCCGCGGCGCGCGGCGTGACGGTGTCGATGGACGCGTCGTCGACCGACGTGCTCGAGCGGCTCGGCGTCGACGCGTTCGTCGGCTACGTGCGCGCCACGGCTCCGGCCTTCGTCATCGCCAACCGCGACGAGGCCGCGGCGCTCGGCCTCGGCGACCCGGTGACCGCGGGCCGCGTGCTGTCGCGCTGCCGCCGCACCGCCTTCGTCATCAAGGACGGCGCCGACCCGACCCGCGTGCTCCGCCATCGCACCCCCGAGCTGGTGGTGCCGGTGCGGCCGGTCGACGGCATCCGCGACTCCACCGGCGCCGGCGACGCGTTCGCCGCCGGGTTCCTCACCGGCGTCCTCGCCGGGCGCGACCTGCGGTCCGCATGCGAGGACGGGCACGCCCTCGCCGCATCGGTGCTGCGCTCGCCGGGCGCCACGGCATCCATCCCCCTCGTCGTCCCGCCGCCGGTCGGCGCGGCGGCGTCCGCTCACGAAAGGAAAGGTCGCACGAGATGAGCTCAGCAGTCCGCGTCTCCGCCGAGGTCCGGGACGCCGTCGCCTCCGGCCGCCCGGTGCTCGCCCTGGAGTCCACGATCTTCACGCACGGACTCCCCCGGCCGCGCAACCTCGAGGTGGCGCTGGAGTCCGAGGAGTGGCTGCGCGCGTCGGGGGTGACCCCGGCGACGATCGGCGTGTTCTCGGGCGAGCTGGTGGTGGGCCTGTCCACCGCCGAGATCGAGGGGCTGTCGAACGACGACGCGGTCGTCAAGGCGTCCATCCGCGACCTCCCCATCGCGATGGCGAAGGGCCTGAGCGCGGGCACGACCGTCGCGGCGACCGCGTTCGCCGCGCACGAGGCGGGCGTGCGGGTGTTCTCGACCGGCGGGCTCGGCGGCGTGCACCGGGGTGCGCCGGAGACCTTCGACGAGTCCGCCGACCTCGGCGCGCTGGCCGCGATCCCGCTCGTGGTCGTGAGCGCCGGCGTCAAGTCGATCCTCGACATCGGGCTGACCCTCGAGCGGCTCGAGACGTTGAACATCCCGGTCGTCGGCTACCGCACCACCGACTATCCGGGGTTCTACCTCGCCGACTCGGGCTTCGACATCGACTACGCCGCCGACGACGCGGCCGAGATCGCCCGCATCGCGATCGCCCGCGACGCGCTCGGCCTGCCGTCGACGGTGCTGGTGGCCAACCCGGTGCCGGTCGAGCAGCAGCTCGACCCCGCGGTGCTCGATGCCGTGCTGGTCGAGGCGCACGCCGCCGCGGCGGCCGGCGGCGTGATCGGGCACGACATCACGCCGTTCCTGCTGGACTACATCCAGCGTGCGACCGACGGCGTGAGCCTCGACGTCAACGTGCACGTCTACCGCAACAACGTCGCCCTCGGGGCCGAGATCGCCCGCGCCCTCAGCGCCCGCTGACCCTCGCGCCACGCCCTCCCAGCCCCACCCCCACGCGCCCCTCGGGCACCC
>NZ_JBDIAB010000008.1:0-38620 GCF_039812165.1 Microbacterium sp. | reverse complement strand
TCGGCGAGGTGGCCGAGCTCGTCGGGGATCCGACGGCCCTTCGAGACCATCGACTGCGCCCACAGGCGCCCCGCGCGGTACGACGAGCGCACCAGGGGACCGGCCAGCACGCCGAGGAAGCCGATGCGCTCGGCCTCCTCCTTGAACTCCATGAACTCCTGCGGCTTGACCCAGCGCGCCACCGGCAGGTGCCGCGGCGTGGGACGCAGGTACTGGGTGATGGTGACGATGTCGGTGCCCGCGTCGTGCAGGTCCTGGAGCGCCTGCACGACCTCCTCGGGCTCCTCGCCCATGCCGAGGATGAGGTTGGACTTCGTGATCAGGCCGGCGGCGCGGGCCTGCGTCAGCACGTCGAGCGAGCGCTCGTAGCGGAACGCCGGACGGATCCGCTTGAAGATGCGCGGCACCGTCTCGACGTTGTGGGCGAAGACCTCGGGGCGCGCGTCGAAGACCTCGCCGAGCAGGTCGGGCCGGCCGTTGAAGTCGGTCGCGAGGAGCTCCACGCCCGTGCCCGGGTTGACCGCGTGGATCTGCCGCACGGTCTCGGCGTTGAGCCACGAGCCCCCGTCGGGCAGGTCGTCGCGGGCCACGCACGTGACGGTCGCGTAGCGCAGCTGCATCCGCTGCACGCTCTCGGCGACGCGGCGCGGCTCGTCGGTGTCGTATTCGGCCGGCTTGCCGGTGTCGATCTGGCAGAAGTCGCAGCGCCTCGTGCACTGCGAGCCGCCGATGAGGAACGTGGCCTCGCGGTCCTCCCAGCACTCGTAGATGTTGGGGCAGCCGGCCTCCTGGCACACGGTGTGCAGGCCCTCGCCCTTCACGAGCGACTGCAGGGCCTGGTACTCGGGCCCCATCTTCGCCTTCGTCTTGATCCACTCCGGCTTGCGCTCGATCGGGGTCTGCGCGTTGCGCACCTCCAGGCGCAGCAGCTTGCGTCCCTCCGGCACCGTGTTGCCGCCCGCGGCGGCCCCGCTCCCGCACGCGCTCATCGCAGCACCGTCGCATACGCGTCGGAGAAGACGGATGCCACCGTGTCGAGCACGTCGGCGGGCGAGACGTCGGCGCCCACGACCTCGCTCAGGGTCGTGACCCCGGCGTCCGAGATGCCGCACGGCACGATCTCGCCGAACGGCGCGAGCGAGTTGTCGCAGTTGAGCGCGAAGCCGTGCATCGTGACGCCGCGCTGGACGCGCACGCCGATCGCCGCGACCTTGTCCTCGGACAGCGGCCGGCGCACCCACACGCCGCTGCGTCCGTCGACGCGGTGCCCGACCACGTCGTAGGCGTCGAGCACCTCGATGAGGAGCTCCTCGATGCGGCGCACGTGGGCGACGACGTCGATCGGGTCGGGGAGGCGCACGATGGGGTAGCCGACGAGCTGACCCGGGCCGTGCCACGTGATCTTGCCGCCGCGGTCGACGTCGACCACCGGCGTGCCGTCGACCGGGCGCTCGTGGCGCGCCGTGCGTGCGCCGGCCGTGTAGACGGGCTCGTGCTCCAGCAGCAGCAGGGTGTCGGGGCGGTCGCCGGCGACGACCTCGGCGTGGATGCGGCGCTGGAGCGCCCACCCGTCGAGGTAGGGGATGTAGTCGGGCGCGAGCCCCACGATCTGCACGTCGAGCATGCGGCTCCTCCACGGGTAGCGGCTGCGAAGTTGGACCGCGTCCAACAATACGCCCACCGCCGCGACCTGCGGCGCAGCGCGGCGGCGTCGTACGCTGGGGGGCATGGCGGCAGGTCAGAGCGGACGCCCGCGCGCCTCCTCGCGGGAGGTGCTCGCCGAGGCGGCGTGCGAGCTGTTCCTCGAGCGCAGCTTCGAGGCGACGACGGTCGCCGACATCACGACGCGCGCCGGGGTGAGCCGGTCGAGCTTCTTCAACTACTTCGCCTCCAAGAGCGACATCCTGTGGGCCGCGCTCGACGAGCGGCTCGAGGCCGCCGCGCGCTCACTGGCCCGGCCGGGCGCCCCCGTGCGCGAGATCCTCGCCGGCATCACCGCCGGGCTCACTCCCGACAGCCTCGCCCTCGCGATCGCGAACGCCGACGTCATGGGCGTCGGCGACGAGCTCGAGCGCGAGCGCGCGATCCGGCAGGCGCAGCTCGCCCGCGCCGTCGCGGAACGGTCGCGCGAGGGCACGACGCGACTGCGCGCCGAGGTGGTCGGGGCCGCGGCGGCCGGCGCGGTGCTCGCGGCGGTGTGGCAGTGGGCGGATGCCGGGGCCGGCCGCGCCGCCTTGAGCGCGCTGGTCGACGAGGCCCTCGACCAGGCGCTCGGGCCCGCCTGAGCGCACCACCGGCGCGGCGCGCACGCGCGGCGGTGTCGAGGTGCTGACCGAACCGTGACGGGCGCACCGGGTCGAGGCATCCGCTCGCGTAAACTCGACCCATCATGGCTACCTTCGGCACCCTCTCCGATCGGCTCACCGAGACCTTCCGCAACCTCCGCACGAAGGGCCGGCTGACGCCCGCCGACGTCGACGGCACGGTGCGCGAGATCCGACGGGCCCTGCTCGACGCCGACGTCGCGCTCGTCGTCGTCAAGGAGTTCACCTCGAAGGTGCGCGAGCGCGCCCTCGGCGACGAGGTGAACCGGGCGCTCAACCCCGCGCAGCAGGTCGTGCAGATCGTCAACGAGGAGCTCATCGCGATCCTCGGCGGCGAGCAGCGCCGCCTGCAGTTCGCGAAGACCCCGCCGACCGTGATCATGCTCGCGGGCCTGCAGGGCTCGGGCAAGACGACGTTCGCGGGCAAGCTCGCCAAGCAGCTCGAGAAGGAGGGCCACACGCCGCTCCTCGTGGCCGCCGACCTGCAGCGCCCCAACGCGGTGAACCAGCTCCAGGTCGTCGCGCAGCAGGCCGGCGCCGCGGTCTACGCCCCCGAGCCGGGCAACGGCGTGGGCGACCCCGTGCGCGTCGCGCGCGACGGCGTCGAGGTCGCACGCCGCCAGCAGCACGACATCGTCATCATCGACACCGCGGGCCGCCTCGGCGTCGACGCCGAGCTCATGCGGCAGGCCGCGAACATCCGTCGCGCCACGGACCCCGACGAGGTGCTGTTCGTCATCGACGCGATGATCGGACAGGATGCCGTCAACACGGCCAAGGCGTTCCAGGAGGGCGTCGACTTCACCGGCGTCGTGCTGTCGAAGCTCGACGGCGACGCGCGCGGCGGCGCGGCGCTGTCGGTGGCGTCGGTCACCGGGCGCCCGATCATCTACGCGTCGACGGGCGAGACCCTCGACGACCTCGAGCCGTTCCACCCCGACCGCATGGCGTCGCGCATCCTCGACCTCGGCGACGTCCTCACCCTCATCGAGCAGGCCCAGGCCGCCTTCGACGAGGAGGAGGCGCTCAAGGTCGCCGAGAAGCTCGCCAAGGAGCAGTTCACGCTCGAGGACTTCCTCGAGCAGATGCAGCAGATGCGCAAGATGGGCTCGATGAAGAAGATGCTCGGGATGCTCCCGGGCATGGGCCAGATGAAGCAGCAGCTGGAGAACTTCGACGAGCGCGAGATCGATCGCACCGAGGCGATCATCCGCTCGATGACCCCCGCCGAGCGGCGCAACACCAAGCTCCTGAACGGCTCGCGCCGCCTGCGCATCGCGCGCGGCTCGGGCATGACCGTGACCGACGTCAACCAGCTCGTGCAGCGCTTCGAGCAGGCCGCGAAGATGATGAAGACCGTGGCGCGCGGCGGAGTGCCGAACGTGCCCGGCATGGGCTCGATGGGCCGTCCGGGCGCGTCGAGCAAGCGCGGCAAGCAGCAGAAGGCGCGCTCGGGCTCGCGGTCGGGCAACCCGGCCAAGCGCGCGGCCGAGAACGCCGGCATCACGGCGCAGGCGGCCGAGGCGCCGACCGGGTCGGGCTTCGGCCTGGGCGCCGGCGCGCCGAAGCCGAGCGAGGCCGAGCTCGCCGAGATCCAGAAGCTCTTCGGCAAGGGCTGACCCGCGGCATCCACCGCTCGCCCGCGCGCTGCCCGCGCGCTGCGCGCTCGCCTGAACGAGATCAGGAGATCTGGCGGACGCAGGAAGAGGCGGCGCCGATCATCCTGTTCTGGTCAGATCTCCTGATCTGACCAACGTGAGCATGCACGCGAAGGCGGCGGATGCCGGGGCCGCTGCTCAGCGGTCGAGGCTGGCGAGGTGGTCGCGGAGCGTGGGGCCCGCGCGGAACTCGCGGATCAGGTGGTGCACGACCTCGCGCAGGTCGCCGTCGGCCGACTCGGCGACGCGCAGCTGACGGGTCGAGCTGTTGCCCTCCGACAGGATGGCCTCGAGTCCGGCGAACTCGCGCGGGCAGTGCAGATCGGCGGCGATCGGCGCCAGCCGCGCCATGGTCTCGCGCAGGTGGTCGACGACGGGCCGCTGCGTGCCGCGGCTGTCGACGATGACCTCGGCATCGAGACCGTACCGGGCCGCGCGCCACTTGTTCTCGCGCACGAACCACGGCTGGATCGTCGGGAGGTCCCGCCCCTCGTCGAGCTCGCGCGAGAAGTGCTCCACGAGCACCTGCACGAGCGCGGCGACCGCGGCGAGCTCGGGAAGGGTGGACATGCCGTCGCACGCGCGCACCTCGATCGTGCCCCAGCGGGGGGCCGGGCGGATGTCCCAGCGCACCTCGGTGGCGTCGGCCATCACGCCGGTGCCGATCATGTCGTCGAGGTAGGCGTCGAACTGCGCCCAGTTCTCGAGCGGCCAGGGCAGGCCCGCCGTCGGCAGCTGCTGGAAGACGAGCGCGCGGTTCGAGGCGTAGCCGGTGCGCTCGCCGGCCCAGAACGGGCTCGACGCCGACAGGGCCTGCAGATGCGGCAGATAGACCGACAGCGCGCCGATGATCGGGAACACCTTGCGGACGTCCTCGACGCCGACGTGCACGTGGATGCCCCAGATCATCATGTTGCGCCCCCACCACTGGGTGCGCTCGATGAGGTGGTGGTACCGGGTCTTGTCGGTGACCTTCTGGTCGTACCACTGCGCGAACGGGTGGCTCCCGGCGCACAGCAGCTCGATCTCGAGCGGGTCGGTGACGGTGCGCACGGCGCCGATCGCGTCGACGATGTCGTCGACGGCCAGCGCGATGGTGCTGCCGACCCCGCTGGTGACCTCCACCGTGTTGGTCAGCAGCTCGCCGGTGACGGTGAAGCGCGCGTCCGCGGTCTCCTCCTCGAGGGCCGAGACCACCTCCGGCGCGCGCGGCACGAGGTCGCCGCTCTCGCCGTCGGCGAGCATGAGCTCCCACTCCAGTCCCACCGATGAACGGGGGGATGCCGCGAAGTCGACCATCCATGTGCCTTCCGGGTTCGCTGTGCCTGCGCGCCATCCTGCCACGCCGGACGGCCCGCGAGCAGGAGGAGAGGACGTCCGCCGTCACGCGGCGTCCGACACTCCGGAGGCGATGGTTCGCGGCATCCGCCGCCATCTGGCAAAATAGACGGTTGGACCGCCGACCCGACCCTCTATCCGGTCGCCGCGTCCGACTCAGAGCTTCCGCCGGGTGTGCACCCCACGCTCCAGGCGACGTTCATCACCTCACAACACCACTCAGGAGAATTGTGGCTGTCAAGATCCGTCTGAAGCGCCTCGGCAAGATCCGTGCGCCGTACTACCGCATCGTCGTCGCCGACTCGCGCACCAAGCGCGACGGTCGCGTCATCGAGGAGATCGGCAAGTACCACCCGACCGAGGAGCCCTCGTTCATCGAGGTCGACTCGGAGCGCGCGCAGTACTGGCTGGGCGTGGGCGCGCAGCCGACCGAGCAGGTCGCCGCCATCCTCAAGCTGACCGGCGACTGGGGCCGCTTCAAGGGCGACAAGGACGCCGTCTCGACGGTCCGCACCGCCGAGGCCAAGGCCGAGTTCGCCGTCGACGCCTCGAAGTCGTCGGTCGTCAAGCCGCGCGAGGAGCGCAAGCCCGCCGAGCAGCCGGTCGATGAGTCGGCCGACGCGACCGAGGCAGAGTAGTCCGTTGCTGGCCACCGCGCTCGAGTACGTCGTCAAGGGGATCGTCGATCACCCCGAGGACGTCACGATCCGTTCCGCGACGTCGCCGCGCGGCGACGTCCTGGAGGTCCGCGTGCACCCCGACGACCGGGGACGCGTGATCGGGCGCGGCGGCCGCACGGCGAAAGCGCTGCGCACGGTCGTGGCGGCGCTCGCCGACGGCCGGCGGGTCCGCGTCGACGTCGCGGACGACTGACGTGGGCACTGCCAAGCCGGCTCGCACCCAGTTGCGCGTCGGCCGTCTCGTCAAGGCGCACGGGCTCAAGGGCGCCCTCAAGCTGGAGCTCTACACCGATGAGCCCGACCAGCGCTTCGTGCCGGGCGCCGTGTTCGCGCTGCAGGTGCCGGAGTCCTCGCCCTGGCACGGCAAGACCGCGACCGTGCGCGAGTTCCGCTGGATGAACTCGCATCCGGTCGTCTTCCTCGAGGGCGTCGACGATCGCACCGCCGCCGAGACGATCGTGCGCGCGATCCTGTGGATCGACCAGGACGCCGTCGAGTCCCCGGCCGAGGACGACGCCTGGTACGACCACCAGCTCGTGGGGCTGGACGTCGTGCGCGACGGCGAGACGGTCGGGCGCGTCGTGCGCGTCGACCACCTGCCCGCGCAGGACCTGCTGATCGTGCGCCCGCTCGGCGACGAGGACCGCGAGATCCTGGTGCCGTTCGTGAAGGCGATCGTGCCCGAGGTCGACATCGCCGCGCGGCACGTGGTCGTGACCCCGCCCGAGGGGCTGTTCGAGGAGCTTCCCGCCGACGCCGACGAGCCCGAGGGCCGCGGCGACGAGCCCGCGGAGCACGCCGAGCAGGCGGACGCGGCCGAAGACGGCACCGAGACGGACTGACGTGCGCATCGACGTCGTCACGATCTTCCCCGGATTCTTCGACGTCCTGGAGGTCTCGCTGCTCGGCAGGGCGCGCAACGCCGGGCTGCTCGACATCCGGGTGCACGACCTGCGCGATCACACCCATGATCGCCACCGCACCGTGGACGACACCCCCTACGGCGGCGGCGCCGGCATGGTCATGAAGCCCGAGCCGTGGGGCGAGGCGCTCGACGCGATCGCGGCGGATGCCGTCGCGCCCGGCGACCCGGCATCCCGCCCCGTCATCGTGTTCCCCTCGCCGGCCGGCACGCCGTTCACCCAGGCGATGGCGCGCGAGCTCGCCACGGCGCCGCACCTCGTGTTCGGGTGCGGACGCTACGAGGGCATCGACGAGCGCGTCTTCTCGTACGCCGAGACGCTCGGCGACGTGCGTCTCATCAGCCTCGGCGACTATGTGCTCAACGGCGGCGAGGTCGCCGCGATGGCGATGATCGAGGCGATCGGCCGGCTCGTGCCGGGCGTCGTCGGCAATCCGGAGAGCCTCGTCGAGGAGTCGCACGAGGAGGGGCTGCTGGAGTACCCGTCGTACACGAAGCCGTCGACCTGGCGTGGCCGCGACGTGCCGGAGGTGCTGCTGAGCGGACACCACGGCCGTGTCGCGCAGTGGCGCCACGACCAGCAGGTCGCCCGCACGCGCGAGCGCCGTCCGGATCTGCTCGCGGACTGACGCGTCCCCGGCCCCGCGGCCTCGGCACGCTCGGGCGACGCGGGTTCTCGCCGTTCCGCGGAGACGATCGCCGAACCCGCCGGAGACGATTGCTGCACTCGGTGGAAAAAGCGCACGAGCGGCCCGCCGTCGATGGCAGACTGGGGCGCGGGTGCCGTCGCACACGCGCGGTCCCGGGAAGGGCAGCACACATGCGTCGTGCCAAGATCGTCGCGACCCTCGGTCCCGCGACCTCCGACTACGAGACCGTCGAGTCGCTCGTCCGCGCGGGGCTCGACGTCGCGCGGCTGAACCTCAGCCACGGCGACCACGCCACCCACGAGCGCAACTTCGAGTACGTGCGGAGGGCCAGCGAGGCCACCGGGCGCCCCGTCGGCATCCTCGCCGACCTGCAGGGCCCGAAGATCCGCCTCGGCAAGTTCGCCGACGGCCCGCACGTGCTCGAGCCCGGCGACGAGTTCACGATCACCGCCGAGAACGTCCCGGGCACCAAGGAGATCGTGGGGACGACGTTCCCGCAGCTCGCCGCCGACGTGAAGCCGGGCGACACGATCCTCATCGACGACGGCAAGCTGCGGCTGACCGTCGTCGAGACCGACGGCGTGCGCGTGCGCACCGAGGTCGTCGTGGGCGGCCCCGTCTCCGACAGCAAGGGCCTCAACCTGCCCGGTGTCGCCCTGCGCGCGTCCGCGCTCAGCGACAAGGACGAGGAGGACCTGCGCTGGGCGCTCCGCCTCGGCGTCGACATGATCGCGCTCTCGTTCGTGCGCAGTCCCAAGGACGCCCTCCGCGTGCACGTGGTCATGGCCGAGGAGGGCCGCCAGGTGCCGATCATCGCCAAGATCGAGAAGCCCGAGGCGGTGGACCACCTGCAGGAGATCATCGACGCCTTCGACGGCGTCATGGTCGCCCGCGGCGACCTCGGCGTCGAGCTGCCGCTGGAGTCGGTGCCGATCGTGCAGAAGCGCGCGGTCGAGCTCGCGCGCCGGTGGGCGAAGCCCGTGATCGTGGCGACCCAGATGCTCGAGTCGATGATCGTCAACCCGGTGCCGACGCGCGCCGAGACCTCCGACGTCGCCAACGCGGTCGTCGACGGGGCGGATGCCGTGATGCTCTCCGGCGAGACGAGCGTCGGCGCCCACCCGGTGACCGTCGTGGAGACGATGGCGCGCATCATCGCGTCGACCGAGGAGCACGGGCTGGACCGCATCCCGCCCCTCGGGACGAAGCCGCGCACGCAGGGCGGCGCCCTCACGCTCGTCGCGCTCGAGATCGCCGAGTTCGTCGAAGCGAAGTACGTGTGCGTGTTCAGCCACTCGGGCGACTCCGCCCGCCGGCTGTCGCGCCTGCGGCCCGGCATCCCGATCCTCGCGTTCTCGGACGCGGTGCGCACGCGCGCGCAGCTGAGCGTCCTGTGGGGCGTGCAGCCCTATCAGGTGCGCCGCGCGGTCAGCACCGACGAGCTCATGGTCGTGCTCGACGAGACCTTGCGCGCGAACGCGCTCGCGAAGGACGGCGACCGGGTCGTGGTCATCGCCGGCGCCCCTCCGGGGTACTTCGGGTCGACCAACAACGTGCGGATCCACACGGTCGGCGCGCTCGACGGCGCATAGGTCGCCGGCTCGCGGCGCGATCGGGCCGAGACGGGCTCAGTCCACGCCGAGGAACGAGCGGTCGGTCAGCACGAGCGGCCCGTCCGCGGTGATCGCGACGGTGTGCTCGAAGTGCGCGCCGCGCGAGCCGTCGACGCTGCGCAGCGTCCAGCCGTCGGCATCCGTGCGCAGCTCGTCGGTCGTCGCGAGGAACCAGGGCTCGAGCGCGATCACGAGCCCCTCGCGCAACGGATAGCCGCGACCGGGCTTGCCGTCGTTGGGCACGTGCGGATCGCCGTGCATGACGCGTCCGACGCCGTGTCCGCCGAAGTCGGTGTTGATCGAGTAGCCGCCGGCATGGGCGACGGTGGCGATCGCGTGCGAGATGTCTCCGATGCGGTGCCCGACCGTCGCCGCGTCGATCGCGGCGTCGAGCGCGCGCCGCGTCGTGTCCATGAGGGCGAGATCCTCGTCGCGGGGCGTGCCGACGACGAACGAGACGGCGGAGTCGGCCACCCAGCCGTCGATCGAGACCGCGAAGTCGAGCGAGACGAGGTCCCCGTCGCGCAGCGCGTAGTCGTGGGGGAGGCCGTGCAGGACGGCGTCGTTGACCGACGTGCAGATGACCTTGCCGAACGGGCTGGCGCCGAACGACGGATGGTAGTCGATGTAGCACGACTGGGCGCCGGCGCGGCGGATGAGCTCGTGCGCGCGCCGGTCGATCGCGAGCAGATTGGTGCCGACCCGCGTCTCGTCCCGGAGCGTGGCGAGCACCTCCGCCACGAAGCGGCCGGCCGGTCGCATCGCCTCGATCTCGGCCGGAGTGCGCAGCTCGATCATCCGGGTTCCCTTCTGTCGCAGTCCATCTTGCCCGACAGGCGTAGCATCTCATTCATGTGGCTGCGTCGCGCGTACTTCGTCTGGCTCCTGCCGGCGGCGTTCCTGCTGCCGCTGTGGCTCCTCGTCGGCTGGGGGATCTTCCACGCCGGAGGCTGGGCGTTCCTCGGCGTCCTGCTCGTCGCGATGCCGGCGGTGTTCGTCGGGCAGCTCGTCCTGACCTTCCTCGTGCGCGCGCGCGGCACCGTGCGCCACTCGCGCGCGGTCTCGTGGTGGGACATCCTCGGCTTCACCGTGTGGCACGCGCTGACGATCGCCACCGGCTTCTACGGCCGGGAGTCGTTCTGGCCGCTGCTGCTCACCGCGGTCGTCGCCTTCCTGGCCCTCTTCTGGCTCTCGCTGTGGCAGCTGTTCCGCGAGGCGAAGCCGTCGGCCGTGATCCTGCGCACCTCCGGGGGCGTCGCCTACCGGCCGCCGGCGGCGGAGATGCCGGACGCGCCGGGTCGCAGCCGGATCCCGGACGTCGTGGTCATCTCCGAGAAGCCGACGCCGCCCGCGGAGTGACACGCGCCACCGCGGTTTGGCCGTCATCGGCATCCGTGGCAGAATGGACGCTTGTGCCCGCACAGGCTCTGCCTCAGGGGAGCACGGCGCCGCCCAGCGGACGCCGGGGCACGACCTGAACCCTTTACACCCTCTCGCGATCGACCTGTGGCGGTCGCAGGAAGTGACGATCATGCAGATCCTCGACTCCGTCGACGCCGCCTCGCTGCGCGACGACATCCCCGACTTCGCCCCCGGCGACACCGTCAAGGTGCACGTCAACATCACGGAGGGCTCGCGCTCCCGCATCCAGATCTTCCAGGGCGTCGTCATCGGCCGCTCGGGCGACGGCGTGCGCGAGACGTTCACCGTCCGCAAGATCAGCTTCCAGGTCGGCGTGGAGCGCACCTTCCCGGTGCACAGCCCCGTCATCGACCACATCGAGGTCGTCACGCGCGGCGACGTGCGTCGCGCGAAGCTCTACTACCTGCGGAGCCTCCGCGGCAAGAAGGCCAAGATCAAGGAGAAGCGCTGACGCTTCTCGTCGGGATGCCTCGGAGCTCTGCTCCGGGGCATCCCGCGTTTTCGGGGTCTCATCCCGCGCCGCGCGCGTGAGTTCTCGTGCCGTGTGCGCGAGGCGGGGGCGCGGTCCCGGCGGGATGTGCGACCCTTGAACCGGCCGCCTTTCGTGGCGCGCCGGGGGACCGGTCTCGTCGCGCCGGGTGATCCCGGGCCGGACGGCCCGGCCGCATCGAGCCCCTCACCTGAGCCGAGCAAAGGACGCGTATGACCTCCGAGACGTCGGCGTCGCCCGTCGTGGACGGCGCGGGTCCGCGTCCCCGCCGGCGCAGGTTCTGGATGCTGGTGCGCGACGTCGTCGCGATCGTCGTCATCGCGGTGCTGCTGTCGCTCCTGGTCAAGACCTTCCTGGTGCGGTCGTTCTACATCCCCTCCGGGTCGATGGAGCAGACCCTGCAGATCAACGACCGCATCCTCGTCGACGAGCTGACCCCGCGCTTCGGCGGCTATGACCGCGGCGACGTCGTGGTCTTCCGCGATCCGGGCGGCTGGCTCCCGGTCATCACACAGCCCGCACGTCCGCCGCTGGAGGAGGCCCTGGACTGGGTGCTGTCGCTCGTCGGCATCTCGGCCCCCGACAGCAAGGACCACCTGATCAAGCGCATCGTCGGCGTCGCCGGCGACCACGTCGTGTGCTGCAACGCGCTCGGTCAGCTGAGCGTCAACGGACAGCCCATCGACGAGACCGCGTATCTGTCGCTCGAGCCCGGACAGTCCGCGCCGGACGAGGTCGCGTACGACGTCGTGGTGCCCGAGGGCTCGCTGTGGGTGCTCGGCGACAACCGCGACCACTCCCGCGACTCGCGCTACAACATGGAGCAGCCGTCCGGCGGCTTCGTCCCGATCGACAACGTCGTGGGCCGCGCGTTCCTCGTCACGTGGCCGCTGTCGCGCTTCGGGCTGATCGACTTCCACCACGAGGTCTTCGCCGGCGTCCCCGATCCGGTGTCGCCATGACCGTCGCGGTGCCTCGCCTGACCCTGGAGCGCCGGCTCCTGCGCGAGCACGCGCTCGTGATCGCGTGCGACGAGGTGGGCCGCGGCGCCCTCGCGGGGCCCGTCGCCGTCGGCGCCGCCGTCATCGACGCCCCCCGTGCCCGCAAGCGCGTGCCCGAGGGCCTGCGCGACTCCAAGCTCGTCGCGGAGCACCATCGTCCGGCCGTCGCCGACCGCGCCGCCCGGTGGGTGTCGGCGTCGGCGGTCGGCTGGGCCGAGTCGACCGAGATCGACGATGTCGGCATCATGCTGGCGCTCGGCCGCGCCGCCCTGCGCGCCATCGCCGGTCTGCGCGCGTTCGGCGTCATCCCCGACGAGGCGATCGTGATCCTCGACGGCAACTACGACTACATCTCGCCCGCCGGCGGCGCCTTCCTGGTGCGTCCGGTGATCAAGGCCGATCGCGACTGCGCGAGCGCGGCCGCGGCATCCGTCATCGCCAAGGTCGCCCGCGACGACGTCATGACGCGCCTGCACGACGACCACCCGGTGTACCAGTGGGCGCGCAACAAGGGCTACGCGAGCCCCGCGCACCGCGCCGCGATCCGCTCCCACGGTCTGAGCGCGCACCACCGCGCGTCATGGGCGATCGCCGACGCGCCCACGCTCTTCTAACCCCCGTCGTCGGGCCCGCGCGGCCGGCCCGGCGCCGTCCTGCCGCCGGTGCGTCTCGCGTCCCGGATCCGGTGGCCGCACACCCCGTGCGAACCCACCCAACTAAGATGGAACGATCATGGATGACGAGGTCTTCGAAGACTACGACCGCGAACTCGAGCTGGCTCTCTACAAGGAGTATCGGGACGTCGTCTCGCAGTTCACCTACGTGATCGAGACCGAGCGCCGCTTCTACCTGGCCAACGAGGTCAGCGTGGTGCGCCGCGACACCGAGCACGACTTCTACTTCGAGCTCACGATGAACGACGTGTGGGTGTGGGACATCTACCGCGCCGACCGCTTCGTCACCTCGGTGCGCGTGCTGACCTTCAAGGACGTCAACATCGAGGAGCTCCAGCGTCGCGACCTGCACCTGCCGGAGGAGCTCTCGCTCGACTCCTGAGACGTCCGGGGAACGTGGTCACCGACGGGGTGACCGTCGCCAGCCGGACGGCCCGCGCTCGACCGTTCCGTCGAGGATGAGGAGCCCCAGCAGCGCCTCGGCCTGCGACGTGGACATGCCGCAACGACGGGCGACGTCGTCGGTCGTGCGCGCGGTGCGCGCGCTGAGCGCATCGAGGATGCGCGTGCGCTCGTCGGTGCGAGGACCGGCCAGGGCGTCCTCGCCGATCGCTCCTCCGTCGACGGCGAGGCCGAGGAGCTCGCGGACGTCGTCGACGCACGTGACGCAGCGCGCGTCGAACTCGCGGAGCAGCCGATGGCATCCGGCCGAGGCTCCGCTCGTGATCGGGCCGGGCACCGCACCGAGCGGACGGCCGAGCGCGGCCGCGTGGCCGGCAGTGTTCAGCGAGCCGCTCCGCCAGCCGGCCTCGACGACCACGGTGGCCTGCGCGAGCGCGGATATGCTCCTGTTGCGCTGCAGGAAGCGCCATTTCGTCGGCGCCGACCCGCACGGCACCTCGCTCGCCACGACGCCGTGCGCGGCGATCCGGGCCAGCAGCTCGGTGTGACCGGCCGGATAGGCGCGATCGACGCCGCCGGCGAGCATGGCCACGGTCACACCGCCGGCGTTCAGGGCGGCGCGATGGGCCATGCCGTCGATGCCGTAGGCGGCACCCGACACGATCGTCACACCCGACGCGGCGAGCTCGGCCGCCCAGTCCATGACGACGTGCTCGCCGTACCCCGTCGCGGCGCGGGCGCCGACGAAGGCGACCGCGGGCCGATCCCGCGGCAGCAGGCGCGGGTCGCCGCGCACCCACAGGCACAACGGCGCGTGATCGCCCAGGTCGTTCAGGGCGTCGGGCCACTCCGGGTCGTCCGGGGTCACGAGGCGCACACGCGCCTCCCGCGCCGTCCGCAGCGGATGCGAGGCGTCGCCGACCCGCGGACGCCAGCGCGCCCGCGCCTGCGCCAGCTGCTGTCGGGAGAGGTCCGTGGCCGGGTCGACCGCGCGGCCGTCGTCGAGCGCCGCACGGAGCGCCTCCGCCGCGCCCAGCGCGCCGACGAGCCGACCCGCGACGGCGTCGCCGGGCTCGACCAGGCACGACCACACCGCGCGGGCGTAGTGCTCCACCACGCCACGGTCGTCGTCGTACGCCGACCGCCGCACGAGGCCCGCCAGTCGGGCTCGCGCGGTGTGCGGCGACAGGTCGATCGCGGTCATGCCAGCGCCCTCCGTTTGAACGCGAGCGCCCGGCCGACATCGGCCAGCTCCAGCCGGTCGCGCCCTTCGAGGTCGGCGATGCTCCAGGCCACGCGCAGCACGCGATCGAAGCCGCGCAGCGTCAGCGACCCGCGCTGGAGCGCGGCGTCGAGCGGACGGCGGATCGCCGGAGCGGGCGCCAGCGGTCCCTGCCGGAGCCACGTGCCGGAGACCTCGGAGTTCGTGCGCCACGGCGTCTCGCGAAGCCTATGCGCGGCGCGCGCCCGCGCCTCGGCGACCTGGGCGCTCGCCCGCGCGGTGCCGACCGGTGACGGCCCCGCGCCCTGCAGCTCGGCCACCGACACCCGCTGCACGGCGAGCTCGATGTCGATGCGGTCGAGGAGCGGGCCGGACAGGCGGCCGAGATAGCGGCGGATCGCGATCGGCGGACACGTGCACGTGCCGCCGCGGATCCCGTAGTAGCCGCACGGGCACGGGTTGGTCGCGAGCACGAGCTGGAACCGCGCCGGGAACGTGGCGCTGAACCCCGCGCGGTGGATCTGGATGCGTCCCGCCTCGAGCGGCTGGCGCAGCGCGTCGAGGGTGTGCGCGCCGTACTCGCCGGCCTCGTCGAGGAACAGCACCCCGCCGCTGGCCCGCGCGATCGCCCCCGGACGCACCTGCCGGCTGCCGCCGCCGACCAGCGCGGCGAGGCTCGCGCCGTGGTGCGGCGCCACGAACGGGGGCGTGCGCGGGAGCGCGGTCACGGCGTCGCCGGCGAGCGACCGGATGGACGCCACCTGCAGGGCGGCCTCGTCGTCGAGCGGCGGCAGGATGCCGGGCAGCCGCTGGGCGAGCATCGTCTTGCCCGCGCCGGGCGGCCCGCTCATGAGCACGTGGTGGCCGCCCGCGGCCGCGACGATCATCGCCTCGACGGCCTCGCGCTGACCGACGACGTCGGCGAGTTCGAGGGGCTCCGACGAACCGGGCGCTGCCTTCGCCGCCGGCGCGGGCACCGGCTCCAGCCGCGCGTCCTCGACGTCGAGCCCGTGGTGGCGGACGACGTCGCGCAGGCCGATCGCGCCGCACACGTGCACGCCCGCGACGAGCTCGGCCTCGGCGCGGTTCGCGTACGGCACGACCACGCGACGGAAGCCGGCGCGCACCGCGGCCAGCACCGCCGGCAGCACGCCCGGCACCGGTCGCAGTCGGCCGTCGAGGCCCAGCTCGCCGAGGTGGACCGTGGCGGCCAGCGACGCGGCATCCAGCTGCCGCTCGGTCGCCAGCGACGCGATGGCGATGGCCAGGTCGAAGCCGGAGCCCGACTTGGGGAGCGCGGCGGGGGAGAGGTTGACCGTGAGGCGTCGCCGCGGCAGCGGCAGGTCGCTGTTCGCGCACGCGTTGAGCACGCGCCGATGCGCCTCGCCGATCGCCTTGTCGGCGAGGCCGATGACGTGGAACTCGGGCGTCTGGCTGGAGAGATCGGCCTCGACCTCGACGAGGTCGCCGACCAGGCCCGTGAGGGCGACCGCCCACGTGCGTGCGACGGTCATCGGACGTCGACCAGATGCTCGACGACCGCCGTCGCGGGGTCCTCTCCGGTCACTCCGACGACGTCGAGGCGCACGCGATGCCCGCGCGCGAGCTCGGGATGCGCGAGCACCCACGCGCCCGCGAGTCGCCAGAGCCGCTTGCGCTTGCGGGCGTCGACGGCCTCGAACGGATGCCCGTAGCGATCGGTGCGCCGCGTCTTCACCTCCACGACGACGAGCTCCTCGCCGCGCGCCGCAACGATGTCGATCTCGCCGTCGGCGCACCGCCAGTTGCGGTCGAGGAGGGTGAACCCCTGCGCCGTCAGGTAGCGCGCCGCGCGCAGTTCACCGGCTCGCCCCCGGATGTCCTTGTCTGCCATGGCAGCATCGTCGCGACGCGGACGCCGCGGACGGGGCTCTCGCACCGGATCCGTGGAGAGCCCGGCGAGATCCGGCGTTGTGGAGGAGTCCTCGCGCAGAGCGCTGCGCGGCCGGAACGACGCTCCGGACCGCGACGGGCTCGCATCACCCCGCGGGCGGGTAGATCTGCCCGATCAGCGTCTTCGCGATCTCGATGGCCGGCGCCCTCCCGTCCGGCAGCGGCGCGAGGTTCGCCCACACGACCACCGTCACGCCCGTCTCGGGGTCGTGCCCCATGAAGCTGTTGTAGCCGGGCAGCTCGCCGGTGTGGCCGTACAACGGACCGAACTGCGCGATCGCCAGGCCGTACAGCGCCGACTGCGGGTCGTCGCTCTGCCGCGTCAGGCTCTCCATCCGCAGCGCCTGGTACTCGTCGTCGAGGAGGCCGCCCTCGGTGAGCGCCTCCACCCAGGTGACGAGGTCGGTAAGCGTCGAGATGCCGGCGCCCGCGGCCCAGCCCCACGACGGGTTGTCGTCGGTGTGGTCGATCGGCGCGAGCTCGCCGTCGGCGGCCTGCTGCTGCAGCTCGGGGCTGAGCGCACCGTCCATCGACTCCACGTTGGTCCCGAACTGATAGCCGCGCGAATAGGGCTCCGGGATCGCGTGCGACGTCAGCGGCGGGAACAGCGTCGAGGTCAGGTCGAGCGGCTCGAACAGCCGCTCCTGGAAGATCTCCTCGAGCGGCTTGCCGTCGAGCTGCTCCGCGATGAGGCCGAGCAGCACGGTGTTGGTGTTCGAGTACAGGAAGCCCTCGCCCGGCGCGAACGCCGGCGGCAGCGCGAAGGCGATGGCCAGCAGCTCCTCCGGCTGCCACACGCGCTGCGGATCGGCATCCATCGCCTCGTTGTGCTCGAGCGTCGCGGTGAAGTTCGCGAGGCCGCTGCGCATCGTCAGCAGCTGCGCGATCGTGATGTTCTCGCCGTTCGGGACCTCCGGCCGATAGTCCGAGACCGGGTCGTCGAGCGAGAGGACGCCCTCCTGCGCCAGCTGGAGGATGACGGTGCCGGTCCAGGTCTTCGTGTTCGAGCCGATCCGGATGCGGTCGTCCACCGACACCGGCGTCGTGCCGCCGAACTCGGTGACGCCGTGCTCCGCCACGAACTCGCCGTCCGGGGTGCGGACGTACGCGACGACGCCGGGGACGCGCATCTCGGTCGCGGCGTCCTCGACGGTCGCCGTCAACGTGTCGCCGTCGAACGGCAGCAGCGCCGCCGACGGCGACCCGGATGGCGTCGGCGACGTCGCCGGCGTCGCGCCCGCGCAGCCGCCGAGCACGAGCGCGAACGCCGCGAACGCCGCGACGATCGCCGCGTTCCTCGCTCCAGAGTGTCGAGTCATGCCGATCTCCTTTCGTCTCGTCCGGTCATCCCGCGCGCTGCGGCGGCTCGGAGCCCGGCGCCACCACGCCGCTGAGGTCGTGGAACAGGTCGGTCGCCCGCATGGGCACGTTGCCGTCGGCGTCGAACGCGGCCTCGTCGAACGTCACGACGACGGCGAGAGCGACGTCCTCGTCCGGCAGATAGGCCTCGACCGCGGACGTGCCGCTGAACATCGGGTTCTGCAGGATCCAGTCGCCCATCATGACGACCCCGATGCCGTAGGTGTAGATCTCGGACTGCGGGAAGCAGGCGGGGCATCCGTCGATCAGGGTCGCGATCGCCCGCGTGCCGGTGTCGACCTGGGCGGCGTGCGACTCGGCGGACAGCAGCTCGCCGGTCCCGATCGCCCGCGCCGTGCGGGTCATGTCGACGATGTCGGTGTACTGGATGGCGCCGCGCGTGATCGTCCACGACGGGTTCCAGAACGTCGACTCCTCCAGGAACGGCTGCCCGGCGGGCACGCCGAAGTGGGCGCGGCGCTCGGCGGTGAACGCGTGCAGCACCGGCTCCGCGATCTCCGGCGACCCCGGGTCGCGCGTGTTCTCCAAGCCCAGCGGCTCGAGGACGCGCTCCTCGAGCAGTCGGTCGACCGGGCCGCCGGTGATGCGCTCCAACGCCATGCCCAGCAGGACGTAGTTCGTGTGCGAGTAGTTCCAGTTCGTGCCCGGATCGTAGAGCAGGGGCAGCGAGGTTCCGTACGGATGCAGCTCCTCGGGCGTCCAGGTGCGGAACGGGTCGTCGTTCAGGAGCCCGAGGAGCTCCGGGCTCCACAGGTAGTCCGCGTAGCCCGAGGTCATGCGGGCGAGCTGGCCCAGCGTGACGCGATCGGAATGGGGCACGTCCGGGAGCCACGTCGACAGCGGGTCGTCGAGCGAGACGACCCCGTCGTCGACGAGGATGAGCAGCGCCGTCGCGACGTACGAGATCGCGACGGCGCCGTTGCGGAAGTGCATGTCGACCGTGGCCGGCACGCCCGTCATCGACTCTCCGAACGCCTCGGCGACGACCTCCTCCGAGCCACGCGTGACCCGGACGATCACCGAGCGCAGCGCATACTCGTCGATGCGCGCCTCGATCACGCCGCGCACGGCCTCGGCGAGCTCCGCGTCGGCGTTCGCACCGTGATCCGGAGCGGACGTCGCCGACGACGAGGGGATGCCGGGAGCCGGATCCTCGCCCGTGCAGCCCGCGACGAGGATCACGGCGGCGCAGGCCAGGACGGCGAGTCCCCATCGCCGTCCTCTCGCACCACGGCCCGCCCGTGCTTCTCCCACCTCTGCAACGATTCCGCGCTCGCGACGTCGGCACCATGGACCCAGGTCCATGTTCGCGGCCGCGGGACCGATCGGAGCGCCTGTCCTGCCAGGGCGGCGGGGCGCGGCATCCTGGGGGCATGCGCCTCTCCGATGCGGTCGATCGCTACGCGGCGCACCTTGCCGACGTGCGGCGGCTGGCGGCGGCGACCGTGCGCGCCTACGGCTCCGATCTGCACGACCTCGTCGCGGTCGTGGGCGACGTCGCGCTCACGGACGTCGATCTCGAGCACCTTCGCGAGTGGCTGTGGACGGCGGCCAAGCGCGGCGACGCCAGGTCGACGCTCGCGCGGCGGACCGCGGCGGTGCGGGGCTTCTTCGCGTGGGCGGCCGACCAGGGGCTGATCGAGGCGGATCCGGCCCTGCGGCTCGTCGCGCCCAAGCGCGGGCGTTCGCTGCCGCACGTCGCGACGGCGGACGCCATGAGCGGTCTCCTCGACGCCGCACGCACGGTCGCCGACGAGGGCGATCCGCTCGCCCTGCGCGACGCGGCGATCCTCGAGGTCCTCTACGGCGCCGGCATCCGCGTGTCGGAGCTGTGCGGACTCGACCTCGACGACCTCGACCGGGCGCGCCGGACGATGCGGGTCGTGGGGAAGGGCTCGAAGGAGCGTGTCGTCCCCTACGGCGCCCCCGCCGCGCACGCCCTCGACGCCTACCTCGTACGCGGCCGGCCGGTGCTCGACGCGCACGACGCGGCGGGCCGCGCGGTGTTCCTCGGCGCACGGGGGTCGCGAATCGGTCCCCGCGCGGTGTACGACGTCGTCGCACGCGCCGTCGGCCCGGTGGTCGGGGGTGCGGTCGGGCCGCACGCGCTGCGGCACTCGGCGGCGACGCACCTGCTCGACGGCGGCGCCGACCTCCGTGCGGTGCAGGAGCTCCTCGGACACGCGAGCCTCGGCACCACGCAGATCTACACCCACGTGTCCGCCGAGCGGCTCGCCGCGGCCTACCGGCTGGCGCATCCGCGCGCGTGAGCCCTCGCGCGATCGCGAGACCCGGCGACGCGATCGCGCGCTCCCGCAGGACCGCCGCGGGGGCCGCCGGCGGGCCCGGGCTCAGCAGCACGGCAGCAGGACCGCGCGCGGGACGCCGCCGAGGAGCAGCATCGGGTTGACGTACTCACCGTGCAGGCGCACGCCGAAGTGCACCGCACCGGGCGCCGTGTGCCCGCCGAGAGCGACGACGCCCACCGGATCGCCGCGCGCCACGGCGCTCCCGGTCGGCGGTGCGTCGACGACCGGCTCGAGCGTCGTGACGTGACCGTCGCCGTGGTCGATCGTCACGACGCCGCGATCGACCACGACGCCCGAGAACGCGACGACGCCGGATGCCGGCGCATGCACCGCGCCGCCGGGCTCGATCGCCAGGTCGATGCCGCGATGGCCGGACCCGTAGCGGTGCGCGGGCGCCTCGTACGGTCGGACCACGCGCACCGGCGACACCGGCCACCGCCAGTCGTCGCGCGGCGCCGGGGCACCGCGTGCGACGCCCGGCGCACCGGCGACGAGCGACAGCGCCACGACCGCCGTGACGACCGTGAGCGGAACGGGACGAGAGGCGCGACGACGCATGCCCAGCAGGATGCCGCGTCGCCGAACGCCGCGGGACGCCACGCCCGTGATCCGTGGACGAATCGGCCGGATCCGCCACGGGGGAGGAGACCTCGCGGCTGATACACTGGGGGAGCACCCCGTCCGTCGGGGTGACTACGCGTGCCCACAGCGCGCGCGGCAGACCGCGAGGAACGCCGCCGCGTGGCATCCACACCCCAGGTCTCACCGCGAACGCGGCGGAGCGGGTGTGCGCCGGGCACCAGGCTCGTCCGGCCATCCGCCGGACGGAAGGAACCGAAAGCGGCGCCCGCGGGCGCCAGAACAGGAGAACGGCCATGGCCGTCGTCACCATCCGCCAGCTGCTCGACAGCGGCGTCCACTTCGGACACCAGACCCGTCGGTGGAACCCGAAGGTCAAGCGCTTCATCCTCACCGAGCGCAGCGGCATCCACATCATCGACCTGCAGCAGTCGCTGTCGTACATCGACAAGGCGTACGAGTACGTCCGCGAGACGGTCGCCCACGGCGGCACGATCCTCTTCGTCGGCACGAAGAAGCAGGCGCAGGAGGTCATCGCCGAGCAGGCCACGCGCGTCGGCCAGCCCTTCGTCAACCAGCGCTGGCTGGGCGGCCTCCTCACCAACTTCGCGACCGTCAGCAAGCGCCTGGCCCGCATGAAGGAGCTCGAGGAGCTCGACTTCGACAACCCGGCCGACAGCGGCTTCACCAAGAAGGAGCTCCTGCTCAAGAAGCGCGAGCTCGACAAGCTGCACAAGTCGCTCGGCGGCATCCGCAACCTCCAGAAGACCCCGTCGGCGGTGTGGGTCGTCGACGCCAAGCGCGAGCACCTCGCGATCGACGAGGCGCGCAAGCTCGGCATCCCCGTGATCGGCATCCTCGACACGAACGCCGACCCGGACGAGTTCCAGTACCCGATCCCGGGCAACGACGACGCGATCCGCTCGGTGGGCCTGCTCACGCGCATCATCGCCGACGCCGCCGCCGAGGGCCTCATCCAGCGCCACCAGCCGGCCGACGAGTCCGCCGACGCCGAGCCGCTGGCCGAGTGGGAGCGCGAGCTGCTCGAGCAGAGCGCGCCCGAGCAGTCCTCTGCCGTGACCGCCGAGGTCGCCGACCTCGCCGAGGCCAAGGCCGAGGAGAGCGCGCTCGTCGCCGACGAGCAGGCCGCCGAGGGCGAGGCCGCCACCGAGTCGGCCGCCGACGCCGCCGGTGCCGAGGCGCACGACGAGGCGATCGCCGCCGCCGAGGGCCAGACCTCGGCCGAGGTCGCCGACGCGGAGTCCGCGGACAGCTGATCCCGGCTGCGCGAGCAGCCGCGACCGATTCGCGGTCTGCGGGGCGCATCCCCGCAGACCGCGACCACGACATCCACCACGACCCAAGGGACACCCATGGCAAACTTCACCATCGCCGACATCAAGGCGCTGCGCGAGCAGCTCGGCACGGGCATGGTCGACACCAAGAAGGCGCTCGAGGAGGCCGACGGCGACGTCGAGAAGGCCGTCGAGATCCTCCGCCTGAAGGGCGCGAAGGGCAACGCCAAGCGCGCCGACCGCTCCACCAGCGAGGGCCTCGTCATCGCCCGCGAGCAGGACGGCGCCGTCACGCTCGTCGAGCTCGCGTGCGAGACCGACTTCGTCGCCAAGAACGACCGCTTCCTCGCGCTGGCCGACAAGGTCGCCGACGCCGTCGCGGCGGCCGGTGCGGACTCGGTCGAGGCCGCCCTCGCCGCCGACGCCGACGGTCAGACCGTCGAGCAGCTCATCTCGGACGAGGCCGCGATCATCGGCGAGAAGGTCGAGCTCCGCCGCGTCCGCACCCTCCGCGGCGACGCCTTCGAGGTCTATCTGCACAAGACGAGCAAGGACCTGCCCCCGCAGGTCGGCGTCGTCCTCGCCTACAGCGGCGCGGACGCCGACACGGCGCGCGCGATCGCGCAGCACATCTCGTTCGCGAACCCGAGCTACCTCACTCGCGACGACGTGCCCGAGGCCGACGTCGAGAAGGAGCGTCAGATCGTCACCGAGATCTCCCGCAACGAGGGCAAGCCGGAGGCCGCCCTGCCGAAGATCGTCGAGGGCCGCGTCAACGCGTTCTTCAAGCAGGTCGCCCTGCTCGACCAGGACTACGCACGCGACAACAAGCAGTCCGTCGCCCAGGTGGCGAAGAACGCAGGCATCACGCTCACCGACTTCGCACGGTTCAAGGTCGGCGCCTGATCGCCGAAGGCCCGCATCCTCGGATGCGGGCCTTCTTCTCATACCCGTCCGATAATCTGCACCCGCGAGGAAGAGGAACCGTGATCCAGGAGAACACCGGACGCCGTCGCGTCCTTCTCAAGCTGTCCGGCGAGGCGTTCGGCGGCGGTCAGCTCGGGGTGAACCCCGACGTCGTCAGCCAGATCGCCCAGGAGATCGCCGCCGCGGTCGACCGCGTCGAGATCTCGATCGTCGTGGGCGGAGGCAACTTCTTCCGGGGCGCCGAGCTCAGCCAGCGCGGCATGGACCGCGGTCGTGCCGACTACATGGGCATGCTCGGCACCGTCATGAACGCGCTCGCGCTGCAGGACTTCCTCGAGCAGGCGGGCGCCGCCACGCGCGTGCAGTCGGCGATCGCGATGACCCAGGTCGCCGAGCCCTACATCCCGCGCCGTGCGAGCCGTCACCTCGAGAAGGGGCGCATCGTGATCTTCGGTGCGGGCGCCGGCCTGCCGTACTTCTCCACCGACACGGTCGCCGCGCAGCGCGCGCTCGAGATCGGCGCAGAGGCGGTGCTGGTCGCCAAGAACGGCGTCGACGGCGTCTACACGGCCGACCCGAAGACGGATGCCGCGGCCGAGCGCATCGACCGCATCACCTACCTCGACGCCCTCCGGCGCGGCCTGAAGGTCGTCGACTCGACGGCGTTCAGCCTCTGCATGGACAACGGCATGGACATGCGCGTGTTCGGCATGGAACCGGCCGGAAACGTCACGCGGGCGCTCCTCGGCGAGTCGATCGGCACGCTCGTCACGGTCTGAGGGCGCGGGCATCCGCCCCACTAGACTTGAGGGACGCATCGACGAAGGGATGACCGTGATCGCCGAGATCCTGGCAGACACGACCGCGCGCATGGACCGGGCCGTCGAGGCGGCGAAGGAGGACTTCGCCACCGTCCGCACGGGCCGTGCCAACCCGCAGCTCTTCCAGAAGATCCTGGTCGACTACTACGGCTCGCCGACCCCGCTCGCGCAGCTCGCCTCGCTGAACAACCCCGAGGCGCGCACGATCGTGGTCACGCCGTACGACAAGTCGTCGCTCCGTGCGATCGAGCAGGCCATCCGCGACACCCCGAACCTGGGCGCGAACCCGACGAACGACGGCAACCTCGTGCGCGTCACGCTGCCCGAGCTCACGCAGGAGCGCCGCAAGGAGTACGTCAAGCTCGTCCGCACGAAGGCGGAGGACCACCGCGTGCACGTCCGCGGCATCCGCCGTCGCACGAAGGACGACCTCGACACGCTCAAGAGCGACGTCGGCGAGGATGACCTCGTGCGCGCCGAGAAGGAGCTCGACGCCCTCACGCGGGCGCACGTCGACGCCATCGACGAGGCGCTCAAGCGCAAAGAGGCCGAGCTCCTCGAGGTCTGAACGGATGACCGATCCCTCCGGCGAACAGCCCTCCGAGCGGGCGGACGATCACAAGGTCGTACGTCCGGGCGAGCGCGGCCACGACGAGTCGTCGTTCCAGGCGCACGTGCGGGCGGCCCGTTCCGAGATCGAGCACCAGGTCGAGCGCGCCAAGGCCGACCTCGAGCAGGCGAACGAGCGCATCAAGGCGCGCACGGGCCGGGATCTGATCGTCGCGACCGCCATCGGACTGGCCGTCGGGCTGGCCGTGATCGGCTCGCTCGTGTTCATCAAGTGGCTGTTCCTGCTGGTCGCGCTGCCGGTCGCGCTCCTCGGCGTGTTCGAGTTCTCGCGCGCGCTGCAGGCCGCCGGCCGTCGCATCGACGTCGTCCCGCAGCTGGTGGTGGCGGGTCTCGTCCTGCTGACCGCCTTCTTCGCGGGTCATTGGACCCACTGGGTGGCGACGTTCGCGGCCGTCGCTGTGGTCGTCGTGTGGCGCCTGTCGGCGCAGATGAACGCGCGCGACGGCCGACGCTACGGCGACGTGCTCAGCGACGTGCTCGCCGGCGGGTTCGTCCAGCTGTACGTGGCGTTCCTGGCGAGCTTCACGCTCGTGCTGCTGCGCCAGGAGCAGGGCGAGTGGTGGCTGCTCGCGATGTTCATCATCGTCGTGTGCTCCGACACCGGCGCGTACGCGAGCGGGCTCGCGTTCGGCAAACACCCGATGGCGCCGCGCATCAGCCCCAAGAAGACGTGGGAGGGCTTCGCCGGCGCCGCGCTCGCCGCGGTCGCAGCCGGCATGCTCCTGGCCCAGTTCATGCTCCACCTGCCGCTGTGGACCGGCGTCGTGATCGGCGTCGTCATCCTGGTGTCGGCGACGGTCGGCGACCTGGCGGAGTCGATGATCAAGCGCGACCTCGGCATCAAGGACATGAGCTCCTGGCTGCCCGGCCACGGCGGAGTGCTCGACCGACTGGACTCGATCCTGCCCTCGGCGCCCGCCGCGCTCACCCTGTACTTCCTGCTCTCGCCGCTGGCCGCCGCATGAGCGCGACGACGGCCTTCCCCGCCGAGGCGGACTCGGCACCGTTCGGCACGACGACCGGCCTGCGCAAGGGGTACGAGAAGCATGCCGTCGACGCCTTCCTCGCGCACGCTCGCGAGGCGTTCGAGACGGATGCCACGGCCCTCAGCTCCGCGGACGTGCGCGGCACCGCGTTCCCGCTGGTCCGCCACGGCTACCGGATCCGCGACGTCGACGCGGCCCTCGGTCGCATCGAGGACGCCTTCGCGCACCGCGAGCGCGAGCAGGCGCTCGCCGACGAGGGCGCCGACGCCTGGGTCGAGCGGTCCCGCACCCTCGCGCAGGAGGTGCTCGACCGCCTCTCGCGCGAGCGCGGCCACCGGTTCGACCGCGTCGGCGCGATGCACTACGGCTACCGCGTCGACGAGGTGGATCTCGTCGCCGACAAGCTCGCCCGCTACCTCGAGACGGGGGAGTCGCTCACCGTCGAGCAGGTGCGCACGGTCGCGTTCCGCATGAAGCGCGGCGGCTATCGCGAGGACCAGGTGGATGCCGTGCTGGACGCCATGGTCGAGGTGCTGCTCGCCGTCGGATGATCGCTCGGATGGCGCTCCCAGCGAGCGGCCGCTACACTCGTCGCATTGTGACTTCCGGCAACGAGCTGATCACCCCGTCCCCCTCCGAGATCGCGAAGGCCGCTCCGCGTGCGTCTTCGCGGCAGCGGTGGTCGCGTCGTCGCAGCGTGTCGAGCGTCTTCGCGCTGATCGCGGTCGCCGGTCTCGCGGCGGCGACCATCGCGCCGACCGGCGTCGCCATGGCCGAGCAGGCCTCCGCCGAGCCGGCCCCGGTGTCGCTGTACGCGAGCACGATCAGCGACGCGCAGTCGCTGCTCATCGCGAGCGAGACCCCGGTGACCGGCCTGTCCCGTGGCAGCTACACGGTCTACGTAGCCCCGAAGCCCACCCCGACGCCCGAGCCGGTGGCCGCGGCCTCGAGTGAGAGCGAGTCGTCGTCGGGCGGATCGTCCGCCGGGCCGCTGTACTACACCGGCGGAGGCTCCGCCGCGGAGTGGATGGCGGCGGCCGGCATCGCGGAGGGCGACTGGGGCTACGTCGACTACATTGTCTCGCGCGAGAGCGGCTGGAACCCGAACGCGACCAACAGCTCCTCGGGCGCGTGCGGCCTCGTACAGGCGCTGCCGTGCAGCAAGGTGCCCGGCAATGGCTACGACCCGGTGGACAACCTGCGCTGGGCGAACGGATATGCGACCGGTCGATACGGCAGCTGGGCCGGCGCGTACAGCTTCTGGGTGAACAACCACTGGTGGTAATGCTGTCGCCATGGCACGGTCACGTCGGCGCCGTTCGGCGCGCACAGCGGACGACTCCTTCGAACGGCTGCTGAGCGGCTGGAAGCGCACCGAGACGCGTCGCGGCGTCGAGTGGACGGTGCAGCCGGTCTCGGCCGCGCAGGCGCAGAAGACGTACATGTGCCCGGGCTGCGGGCGCGACGTGCCGCCGGCCACCGCGCACGTCGTCGTGTGGCGCGCCGACGGGGTGCTCGGCGACGCGGCCGACCTCGCGGCGCGGCGGCATTGGCACACCGGATGCTGGAGAATTGCCTGATATGGAGATCCGTGGCCCGATCCAGCTCCCGGCGCGCCGGGAGGACATCGAGCTGTCCACCCTGGACGGCCTGACGCTCGTCGGCGAGCTCGCGACGCCGCTCGGCGGTGAGCCGACCGCGACGCTCGTGACGCTGCATCCGCTGCCGACGGCCGGCGGCTTCATGGACTCGCACATCCTCCGCAAGGCCGCCGCCCGACTCCCCGCGCTCGCGCACCTCGCCGTGCTGCGGTTCAACACGCGCGGCACGTCGTCGGCGCGCGGCACGAGCGAGGGCTCGTTCGACGGCGGGCGAGGCGAGGCGTTCGACCTCGCCGCCGCGATGGCCTTCGTGCGCGAACGCGGACTCCCGCACCCGTGGCTCGTGGGATGGTCGTTCGGCACCGAGCTGGCGCTCAAGTTCGGCCGCGACCATGCGGTCGACGGGGTCATCCTGCTCTCGCCGCCGCTGCATCGCACGACGCCGGAGGAGGTCGCCGCATGGGCGGGCGACGAGCGGCCCGTGATCGTCCTCGTGCCCGAGTTCGACGACTACCTGCGTCCGCCCGAGGCGGCCGAGCGGTTCGCCGCGATCCCGCACGCGACGCTCGTGCCGGTCGAGGGCGGCAAGCACCTGTGGGTCGGCGAGAACCAGACCCGTCGCGTGCTCACCGAGATCGTCGCCGCCGTCAACCCGGCGGCGCTGCCTCTTCCGACCGAGTGGGAAGAGCCGCCGGCAGGGCCCTAGCCGGCCCGGCTACAGCTGGTTCTGCCGCGGGATCACGACCTGCCGGTAGATGATCAGGATGCTCGCCGCCACCGGGATGGCGATGAGCGCGCCGAGCAGGCCCAGCAGCGCGCCGCCGGCGAGAGCCGCGATCACGACGACGGCGCCGGGGACCGAGACCGCGCGGTTCATGATGCGCGGCGACAGCACGTAGGCCTCGATCTGCATGTAGATCGCGTAGTAGATGAGCGCGGCCAGCGCCGTGATCGGCGAGGCGAGGCCGGGCAGCAGACACGTCAGCACGATGATGGCCGAGCCGGTCAGCGTGCCGACGAGCGGGATGAGCGAGAAGAAGAACGCCACGACGGCCAGCACCGCGGGGAACGGCGCCCCGATGATGCTGAGGAAGATCGCGCTCAGGACGCCGTTGATGATGCCGAGGCTCACCTGCCCCATGACGTAGTAGCCGACGGATGCCGTGATCTGCTCGGACAGGTCGACGAACCGCTCACGCTTGGAGGCCGGCACGAGCTGCGCCGCGGCGGCCTTGAGCGACGGCGTCGAGGCCGTGAAGTAGATCGTCAGGATGAGCACGATGAACGCGCCGGCGAATCCGCTGATGACGCCGGTGCCGATGCCGATGATGATGCTGCCCACCTCGCCGACGTCGACCGTCGACCACCAGGTGGACAGGTACTCGAACACCACGTCGACGTCGAGCATCGGGAAGGTGTCGTGCAGCCACTCCTTGGTGATGTTGACCGGGTCCCACGAGCCGCTGCGGATGAGCGACTGGATCGTCGTCACGAACTGCGTGACCTGGCCGATGATGATCGGGACGACCATCAGGACGATGCCCGCGAAGGCCGCCAGGAGCGCGATGATCGTGAGCAGCACCGCCGCCCAGCGGGGGAGGCCGCGCCGCTCGAGCCACGAGATGATCGGGTCGAGGCCCAGCGAGAGGAACAACGCGGTGCCGACGTACAGCAGGATCGTCGACAGCGTCGAGATCCCGGTGATGATCATGATCCCGACACCGACGCCGAGGGTGGCGACCAACGCGGTCCGGAACGGCTGGTGGATCCTCACGCGTGCCCTCCCGCTCCGCTCGCCCGGCCCCGGACCGGGGCCTCTCAGCCACAATACGCAAGCGCGTCGACATCTCGCGCAGGCAGGCCCTCCCGGGCGACTTTCAGGTCTGGATCGGTAACCTGGATCCTCGATTGTGCAGTCGCATGCCCCTGTGCGTCCTGTGGAGAGGTGTCGTTCCGTGCGTTTCGTCTGGGCCGTGGTCGCCCTCGTGCTGGCCACCGTCATGATCGGCGCCGGCATCGCACAGCGGACGATCCTGCAGGGTCCGAGGTCGGTGAGCCAGGCGATCGAGATCGATCGCGAGGCTCCGTTCATCCTGATCGACGGCGCCGTGCTCGACGCCCACGAGGGCGCGCAGACGCTGCGCGCGCAGGGCGACGGCACCGTCTTCGCCGCCTATGGGCGCACCACCGACCTCACCGCGTGGCTCAGCCGCAGCGACTACGTGCACGTCACCGCCGTGCCGGACGGCGGCGTGGCGACCGCGTTCGTGGAGCCCGAGACGGACGCTCCGGCGACGAGCCTGCCCGAGGAGGCCGTGCCGACGCCCGCGCCGGCCACGCCGATCGACCCGCAGGGCTCCGATCTGTGGCTCGACGAGTTCCAGGACGAGGATCTCCTGATCGCGCCGCTCCAGCTCCCCGAGGACATGAGCGTCCTCGTGGCCTCCGACGGCGAGAAGGCCGCGCCGAGCGACGTCTCGGTGAGCTGGCCGACCGGCATCGCCACGCCGTGGGCAGGACCGCTCATCGTGGGCGGCGCCATCCTCATGGCCGTCGGCATCGTGCTCTACCTGCTCGCGCTCCGTCACGTCCGTCGCTCCCGCGGCCCCCGCCGCAAGGGCCTGCCGCTCGCCGAGACGCAGCCGATCGACCTCGAGGTCGAGGCCGCCGACAAGGGCGTCATCAGCTCGTCCTCCGACCGTCGCCGACTGCCCCGGGGTCGCCGCGCCTTCGTCGCGCTCCCGGTCGTGGCGGTCTCGGTGCTGCTCATCTCGGGCTGCACGGCCGACGCGTGGCCGCAGCTGGGCGAGACGCCGACCCCCTCGCCGACCGCGAGCGTGATCGTGCCCGAGGACCAGCAGAGCCCCGCGGTCACCGAGCCGCAGGCCGAGCGCATCCTCGCCCGCATCTCGGCCTCCGTCGCCGACGCCGACGAGGCGCGCGACGCGGACGCCGCCGCGACGCGGCTCGACGGGCCGGCCCTCGCCGAGCGCCTCACGAACTACACGCTGCGCGGTGCGGTCGCCGACCACCCGCCGCTTCCCGCCATCGCCTCCAAGCAGCTGTCCATCCTGCTCCCCGAGGCCTTCGACGGCTGGCCGCGCACCTTCTTCGCCGTCGTCGAGAACAAGAAGGACAAGTCGGCCACCATCATGTCGGTGACCCAGCAGGACGCGTGGTCCGACTACAAGCTCACCTACACGGCCGAGCTCGCCGCCGACACCCGCATGCCCGACCTCGCTCCCTCCTACGTGGGGGCCGCCCAGGTCGCGCCCGACTCGCCGTTCCTGCTGCTGCCGCCCGACCAGGTCGCCACCGCCTACGCGGATCTCATCGACAAGGGCGAGCAGAGCACGTACGCGGCCCTGTTCGAGACCGAGGACCCGTTCCGCGCCCAGGTCGCCACCGACCGCGCGAACCGGCTCGCCGCCTTCAACGAGACGGGCGCCCAGACCGGGACGCTCACGTTCACGGCCGCCGCGGGCGCGCAGACCCCCGTCGCGCTCGCGACCCTCCAGAGCGGTGCGATCGTCGCCGTGAACCTGACCGAGAGCGACACGGTCGCCCCGACCACGGCCGACGCGGTCATCAAGGTGGACGGCAACGCCCTCGTGAGCACGCTGACCGGCGTCACCCAGTCGGCGACCGGGTTCACCACCACGTTCTCCGACCAGCTCTTCTTCTTCGTGCCCGCGCAGGGCTCGACCGAGCGCATCCAGTTCCTCGGCTACGGGTCGAACATCCTCTCAGCGAAAGTGGTGGGCTAGTGAGCAACCCCGCACCGGGTGCCGTGCTGCGCGGCGCCGTCGACCTGTCCGGGCTGCGCCAGCGCTCCGACGCGCCGGCATCCGCTCCCGCCGGAGACGGCGCGCCGTCGCTCGTGTTCGACGTCACCGACGCGACGTTCGGCGCGGTGCTCGAGCTCTCGCGCACCGTCCCGGTGGTCGTCGACCTGTGGGCCGAATGGTGCGGACCCTGCAAGCAGCTGGGCCCGGTGCTCGAGAAGGTCGTCACCGAGCTCGGCGGCCGGCTGGTGCTCGCGAAGGTCGACGTCGACGCGAACCCGCAGCTCGCGCAGAGCTTCCGCGCCCAGACGATCCCGCTGGTGGTCGCGCTGATCGCCGGGCAGCCGGTGCCGCTGTTCAACGGCGCCGTCCCCGAGCAGCAGGTGCGCGACGTGTTCGCGCAGCTGCTCGAGCTCGCGGCCCAGCACGGCGTCTCCGGCTCGGTGCCGATGGGCGACGCGAGTGAGGACGAGGAGGCGGATGCCGCGCCCGCCCTGCCGCCGCTGCACCAGGAGGCCTTCGACGCGATCGAGGTCGGCGACCTCGACCGCGCGCGCGCCGCGTACGAGCAGGCCCTCGTCGAGAACCCGCGCGACGCCGACGCGCGCGCCGGACTCGGTCAGGTCAAGCTGCTGCAGCGCGCCGCCGGCCTCGAGCTGCGCGCCGTGCGCGAGCGCGCCGCGGCCGAGCCGCTGAACGTCGCCGCGCAGCTCGACGCCGCCGACCTGGACCTCGCCGGCGGCCACGTCGACGACGCGTTCGCGCGCATCCTCGACCTGTTCGCCGCGCTGCCGGGCGACGAGCGCACGCCGGTGCGCGAGCGCCTGCTCGAGCTGTTCGGCGTCGTCGGCGACACCGACCCGAGAGTCGTCCGCGCTCGCGGACGACTCTCGAGCCTGCTCTTCTGACGGAGTGAGGCCGCTCCGCGGCTACGACGCGGAGTGGTGCAGCCAGAGCACCCCGAGCGGGGGGAGCACCATGCGCGCGCGGCCCGAGCCGTCGGCGTGCACGGCGCCGAGGTTGCCCACGCCCGACCCGCCGTACGCCTGCGCGTCGCTGTTGAGCACCTCTCGCCACTCGCCCGGCTCGGGCAGCTCCAGCTCGTAGTCGTGCACGGGCACGCCGGAGAAGTTGCAGATGACCGCGACGGTGTTGCCGTGGTGGTCGCGCCGGGTGAACGCGATGACGTTCGGGTTCCAGGTCGGCGCGCCCAGCCGCGAGAACGCCGCGCCCTCGTGGTCGCGCGCCCACAGGGCGGACTGCTCGGTGTAGGCACGGTTGAGGGCGCCGACGAAGTCGAACAGCTCGTGGTGCGCCGGCTGGTCGAGCAGCCACCAGTCGAGGCTGCGCGCCTCCGACCACTCGGCGAGCTGGCCGAACTCCTGGCCCATGAACAGCAGCTGCTTGCCGGGGTGACCCCACATGTACGCCAGGAACGCGCGGGTGTTCGCGAGCTTCTGCCAGTGGTCCCCCGGCATGCGGGTGAACAGCGTGCCCTTGCCGTGGACGACCTCGTCGTGGCTGATGGGGAGCACGTAGTTCTCGCTGAAGGCGTACACGAACGAGAACGACAGCTCGCCCTCGTGGTGGGAGCGGTACATCGGGTCGCGCTTGATGTACTCCAGCGAGTCGTTCATCCAGCCCATGTTCCACTTGAAGCCGAACCCGAGCCCGCCCTGGCTGGTCGGCGCGGTCACGCCGGGGTAGCTCGTCGACTCCTCGGCGATCATCGCGATGCCGGGGTAGAGCTTGTACGAGGTCGCGGTGACCTCCTGCAGGAACCGGATGGCCTCGAGGTTCTCGCGCCCGCCGTGGATGTTGGGCTCCCACTCGCCGTCCTCGCGCGAGTAGTCGAGGTAGAGCATCGAGGCGACGGCATCCACCCGCAGCCCGTCGACGTGGAACTCCTCGAACCAGTACAGCGCGTTCGCGACGAGGAAGTTGCGCACCTCGTTGCGGCCGTAGTCGAAGATCAGGGTGCCCCAGTCCTTGTGCTCGCCGCGTCGGGGGTCGGGGTGCTCGTAGAGCGGGCGTCCGTCGAAGCGGGCGAGCGCGAACGAGTCCTTGGGGAAGTGGCCGGGGACCCAGTCCATGATGACCCCGATGCCCGCCTGGTGCAGGCGGTCGATGAGGTAGCGCAGGTCGTCCGGGCCGCCGAAGCGGCTCGTCGGCGCGTAGTAGCCGCTGACCTGGTAGCCCCACGACCCGCCGAAGGGATGCTCGGCGAGCGGGAGGAACTCGACGTGCGTGAAGCCGAGCGCGTGCACGTACTCGATGAGCGGGTCGGCGAGGTCGCGGTAGCCGAGGCCCGGCTTCCAGGAGCCCACGTGCACCTCGTAGACGGACATCGGACGCGAGACCGGCTGCGACGCGGAGCGCTCGGCGATCCACGCGTCGTCGCCCCACGTGTACTCGCTGTCGGTGACGATCGAGGCGGTGGCCGGGGGCACCTCCGCGTAGCGGGCCATCGGGTCGGCCTTGACGATCCAGTTGCCGTCCGGCGTGAGGATCTCGTACTTGTAGGTCGAGCCGACGCCGAGGCCGGGGACGAACAGCTCCCAGACGCCCGTGCCGCCCATGGAGCGCATCGCGTGGCCGCGGCCGTCCCAGCTGTTGAAGTCGCCGACGATGCGCACGGCGCGCGCGTCGGGCGCCCACACCGCGAACGAGACGCCGTCGATGCCGTCGTAGTGGTGCAGGCGCGAGCCGAGCACGTGCCACAGCCGCTCGTGCCGGCCCTCGCGGATCAGGTGCAGGTCGAGCTCGCCCACGGTCGGCAGGTGCCGGTACGGGTCGTCGGCGACGAAGTCGGGACCGTCGTCGTAGGCGGTGACGAGCTCGTACGCGGTCGGCTGCTCGGCGAGCGAGCCCTCCCATACGCCGGAGCGCAGGTGGTCGAGCTCGACGCGCGTGCCGTCGGGCAGGACGGCCGTGACGGTCTTGGCGAGCGGGCGGCGGGCCCGGATGAGCCAGCCGTCTCCGTCCTGGTGGGGGCCGAGGACGGCGTGGGGTGCGTGGTAGAAGCCGTTGGCGACCGCGTCGATCACGGCATCGGTGGGGCGGTTCATCGTGTTCCCTTGACGTGCAGGATGTGGACGGGTTCGGTGAAGGAGTCCAGGCGGACGAAGTTGCTCGTGGACCAGGTCCACGTGGCGCCGGTGATGAGGTCCTCGACCTCGAAGCTCTCGCCCGGCTCGATGCCGAAGGCGCGTGGGTCGAGGTGGACCATCGTCTGACGCGCCGAGTGCGGGTCGACGTTGGCGACGACGACGATCGTGTCGGCGACGCCCGACTCCGACACCGCGGCCGGGAGGTGCTTCGAGTACACGAGGATCGCGTCGTCGTCGCTCCAATGGACGCTGAGGCCGCGCAGCTGCCGGAGGGCGGGGTGCGCGCGACGGATCTCGTTCAGGCGGCGCAGGTACGGCGCGAGCGAGTCGCCGTCGGCCTCGGCCTTCTCCCAGTCGCGGAACTTGAACTCGTACTTCTCGTTGTCGATGTTCTCCTCGGAGCCCGGCCGCGCGACGTTCTCGTAGAGCTCGTAGCCCGCGTAGACGCCGTAGGTCGCGCCCGCCGTGGCGGCGATCGCGGCACGGATCTTGTACGCGGGCCGTCCGCCGTACTGGAGGTACTGCGTGAGGATGTCGTGCGTGTTCACGAAGAGGTTCGGGCGCATGAAGTCCGACGTCTCGTTCGAGATCGACGAGAGGAACTCCTCGAGCTCCTCCTTCGTGTTGCGCCACGTGAAGTACGAGTAGCTCTGCTGGAAGCCGACCATGGCGAGGCTCTGCATGACCGCCGGACGCGTGAACGCCTCGGCCAGGAAGATGACGTCGGGGTCCTCGGCGTTGACGGTGGCGATGAGCCACTCCCAGAACTGCAGGGGCTTGGTGTGCGGGTTGTCGACGCGGAAGATCTTCACGCCCTGGGCGATCCAGTACCGCACGATGCGGAGCATCTCGGCGTAGATGCCCTCGGGGTCGGTGTCGAAGTTCAGGGGGTAGATGTCCTGGTACTTCTTCGGCGGGTTCTCGGCGTACGCGATCGTGCCGTCAGGCAGCACCGTGAACCACTCCGGGTGCTCGGTCACCCAGGGGTGGTCGGGCGCGGCCTGCAGCGCCAGGTCGAGGGCGACCTCCAGCCCCTCCTTCTCGGCGGCGCGCACGAACGAGCGGAAGTCGGCGACCGTGCCGAGCTCGGGGTGGATGGCGTCGTGGCCGCCCTCGGCGGCGCCGATCGCGTAGGGCGAGCCGGGGTCGCCGGGGAGCGCCTCGAGCGTGTTGTTGCGGCCCTTGCGGTTGACGCGGCCGATCGGGTGGATCGGCGGCAGGTAGACGACGTCGAAGCCCATGCCGGCCACGCCGGGGAGCCGCTTCTTCGCGGTGCGGAACGTGCCGCTCTTGACGGTGCCGTTCTTGAAGCGACGGGCGCCCTCGGAGCGGGGGAAGAACTCGTACCAGGCGCCGACGCCGGCGCGCTCGCGCTCGACCAGCAGCTCCTTCGCGGCGCCGATCGTCACGAGCGACTGCAGCGGGCGCTCCGCGAAGAACGCGGCGATCTCGGGGTCGCGGACCACCGCGAGCGCGCCCTCGACGCCCACCTCGGGGTCGCGGAGGGTGGCCGCGGCGGCCTCGAGCGCGGAGCGCTCGGCGTTGGGGCGCGAGCGCTCGTCACGCGCCCGGTCGAACAGCAGGGCGCCCATCTCGCGCATGAGCGGGACGTCGACGCCCGCGGCGATCTTCAGGTCGGCGGCGTGCTCCCAGGTCGCGAAGTCGTCGGCGAACCCCTCGAAGCGGAAGGTCCACGTGCCCTGCTCCAGCGGGGCGACCAGGACCGACCAGCGGTCGAAGCCGTCGCCGAGCGCGGTGAGGCGGTGCAGGCTCTCGGCCCCGGAGGGCGAGAACAGGCGGAGGTGCACGCCGATCAGGTCGTGGCCCTCGCGGAAGGCGGTCACACCGAAGGGCACCGCCTCGCCGACGAACGCCTTCGGCGGGAACAGCCGACCCGGCGTGCTCGGCTGCGTGAGCGTGAGCGGGATACGACCGGCCGTGGTCACCTGGTCGGTCTGCCACGGGGTGGCGGGCCGGAGCGGGATCTCGGCGGTGCTGCGGACAGAGGCTTCAGTGCGGGTCTTCGTGGCCACGAGACGAACCTACCGTCAGCATCGGCCCGGGGGGTACTCGACGCGACTCATTCCGCGCGGAAGAGTCGCATCGACGTGTCGGGCAGCTCGAAGACGTCGCCGGGCACGTAGACGGTCTCCTCGTCAGAGGGGCGCTCGTCGACGCTCGACCACAGCGACACGTACCGGGTGACGCCTTCGATCGTCGGCAGCGTCACCTCGACGGGACGCTCGTTGCCGTGCACGACCAGCAGGATCCGGTTGAACGCCTCGCGCTCCGGGGTGGATGCGGCGACGTACTGCATCGTCCGGTGAGCGGGGTTGGTCCACCGCTCGATCGACATCGTCTCGCCGTTCTCGTCGTACCAGTCGATGACCGACGCGCTCGGGACGACCTCGGTCTCGTGCGCGAAGCGGATCGGGCGCAGGGCGGGGTTCTCGCGCCGCAGGGCGATGAGGCGCTGCACGTGCGCGAACAGGTCCTGCTGCCACGGGGCGTGGTCCCACGGCATCCAGGTGAGGGCGGAGTCGTGACAGTACGCGTTGTTGTTGCCGCGCTGGCTGCGCCCGAACTCGTCGCCCGCCGTGATCATCGGGATGCCGGCGGACAGCAGCAGCGTCCCGAGGAGGTTGCGCATGGCCCTGCGGCGCGTCGCGAGCACCGCCTGGTCGTCGGTGGGCCCCTCGGCGCCGTGGTTGAACGAGCGGTTGGTGTCGGCGCCGTCGCGGTTCTGCTCGCCGTTGCCGAGGTTGTGCTTGACGTCGTACGAGACCAGGTCGCGCAGCGTGAAGCCGTCGTGGGCGGTGATGAAGTTGATGCTCGCGAGCGGGCCGCGCTCGGTGCTGAACGTGTTCGACGACCCGGCCAGGCGCGTGGCGAAGCCGCCGATGCCGACGGGGGCGCCGGCGGCGCGGCGGGCGTAGTCGACGTCGCTGAGCCAGAAGTTGCGGATGCGGTCGCGGTAGCGGTCGTTCCACTCGTGCCAGCCCTCGCCGAAGTTGCCGGTCTGCCAGCCGCCCATGCCGACGTCCCAGGGCTCGGCGATCTTCTTCACGCCCGCCAGCTGCGGGTCGTCGGCGATCGCGCGCAGGAGCGGGTGCTCGGGCGTGAAGGTGTGGTGCTCGTCGCGGCCGAGGGTCGCGGCGAGGTCGAAGCGGAAGCCGTCGATCTGCAGGTCGTTCGCCCAGTAGCGCAGCGAGTCGAGCACGAGGCGGGCCGCGGCCGGCGTCGCGGTGTTCAGCGAGTTGCCGCAGCCGGTGACGTCGATGTAGGCGCCGTCGTCGTGCTGGCGGTAGTAGGAGCGGTTGTCGATGCCGCGCAGGCTCGTGCGGGGGCCGCCGAGCGCCTCCTCGGCGGTGTGGTTGTAGACGACGTCGAGGAGGACCTCCAGGCCCGCCTCGTGCAGCAGCCGCACCATGCCCTTGAACTCGCGGAGCACGGCGTCCGGCCCCGCCGCGCGGCTCGCGGCGGTCGCGTAGGCGGCCTGCGGCGTGAAGAAGTTCAGCGTGTTGTAGCCCCAGTAGTTCGCGAGGCCGAGCTGCAGCAGCCGCGGCTCGGTCGCGAACGCGTGCACCGGCAGGAGCTCGACCGACGTGACGCCGAGGGTCAGCAGATGGTCGATCATCGCGGGGTGCGCGAGGCCCGCGTAGGTGCCGTGCAGGGCCGGGGGAATGAGCGGATGCCGCTTGCTCAGGCCCTTCAGGTGCGCCTCGTAGATGACGGTCTGGTCCAGCGGCACGGCGGGCTTGGCGACGCCGCCCCAGTCGAACGACTCGTCGACGACCACCGAGCGCCAGTTCTCGAAGCCGGCCGCGACGAGGCCCTTCGAGTACGGGTCGAGGAGGAGCGTACGGGGGTTGAACGTCTGCCCCGGCCCGTGCGGCCCGTCGACGCGCAGCGCGTAGCGCACGCCGGGGCGGAGGGCCGCGGTGGTGACCTGCCAGACGCCGCCGTCGGCGGGCAGCAGCGGGATGGTGTCGGTGATCCAGTCGAGGTCGACGTCGTCGAACAGCAGCAGCTCGACCGTGCTCGCGTGCGCGGACCACACCCGCAGCGTCGCGGTCCCGTCGTGGAACGTGACTCCGAGGTCGTCCAGTTCCGATGACAGGAGCGCGGGGCGCGCGGTCAGGACGGTCGATTGCGGTCGGGTCATGCGCTCTAGGGTAGTGAATGCCCGGACCCGGGAGTGCCAGCGGGCGGTGGGAGCGCGCGATGACGGTCTATCTCGACCACGCGGCCACGACGCCGCTGCACCCTCGCGCGCGCGAGGCGTGGGTCGCGGCATCCGCCCTCGTCGGCAACGCCTCGTCGGTGCATCGCGCCGGCCAGGCGGCCCGCCGTCTGCTGGAGGAGTCGCGCGAGCGCGTCGCGGCGGCGCTCGAGTGCGACCCGATCGAGGTCGTGTTCACCTCCGGCGGCACCGAGTCGATCAACCTCGCCCTCAAGGGGCTGTGGTGGGCGCGCGCGGCGGGGACGGACGCCGTCGTGCTCCCCGACGGCGAGCACCACGCCACGACGGCGTCGGTGGAGTGGCTCGCCGCCGCGCAGGGGGCGGCGGTGCGGTCGGTGGGCCTCGACGCCGTCGGCGCGATCGGAGTGCCCGCGTTCGCGGCGGCGCTCCCGGGCGCGGCCCTGGCCACAGCGCTCGTCGCCAACAACGAGGTCGGCACGGTCCAGGACGCCGCCGCGCTCGCCGCGGCCGCCGCGGAGGCGCGCGTGCCGCTGCACCTCGACGCCGTCGGCGCGGTCGGCTGGATCGACGTGTCGTTCACGCGCTGGCGGGGCTCCGCCGCCGGGCCAACGGGGCTCGTGGCGCTCTCGATCTCGGGGCACAAGGTCGGCGCGCCGGTGGGCATC
>NZ_JBDIAB010000007.1:0-38887 GCF_039812165.1 Microbacterium sp. | reverse complement strand
GTGAAGTTCTGCTCGCTGATCGTCATGATGAGCGGTCGGAAGAACTCGTTCCAGTGGTAGTTGAACGCGAGGATGCCGACGATCGCGAGACCCGGCGTGGCCAGCGGAAGGTAGATGCTGAAGAACACCTTCCAGGGGCCCGCCCCGTCGATCTCGGCTGCCTCGGCGAGCTCCGGCGGCAGTCCCATGAAGTACTGCCGCATGAGGAACGTGCCGAACGCGGTCGGCAGCGCCGGGATGATGAGCGCCAGCAGGGTGTCGGCCAGCCCCATGCCGCGGATCAGCATGAAGACGGGCACGATCGTGACCTGCATCGGGACCATCATCGTGGCGAGGATGAGGCCGAACAGCAGCTTCTTGCTGCGGAACTCGAACCGCGCGAACACGTAGCCGGCCATGGCCGCCGACAGCATCTGCCCGAGGGCGACGATCACCGTCACCAGGGCGCTGTTCCACGTGTACAGCCACACCGGGATCTTCGCGAACACGTCCGCGAAGGCGGCGAGGCCGAACGAGGTGACGTTGGTGACCGGGTCGGTCGGCGTCAGCGCCGTGATCAGGGTCCACACCACGGGACCGAGCGTGAGGAAGACGCCGAGCCCGAGGACGAAGAACTTCCCGAACGCTCCGAGCCTGCTCAGCGGGGAACGCTTCTCTACTGCATCAATGGACATTCTCTGACCTCACCCGTAGAAGACGTAACGCTTGCTGAGCTGGAACTGGATCGCCGTGACCACGATGATCAGGACGGTCAGCACGACGCCGATCGCCGAGGCGAGACCGAACTCGAGCTGCTGGAAGGCGGATTCGTAGATCACCATGACCGCGGTGCGGGTCTCGTCGCCGGGGCCGCCTCGCGTGAGGACGTACGGCTGGTCGAAGATCTGCAGCGCGCTGATGATCGCCATCACCGAGGCGACGAGCATCGTCGGGCTCACGAGCGGCAGCGTGATCTGGCGGAACTGGGTCCAGCCGGTCGCGCCGTCGATCGACGAAGCCTCGTAGACCTCCTTCGGGATCGCCGAGACGCCGCCGATGAACATCAGGAACGTGAAGCCGAAGTTCTGCCACACGTACACCAGCAGCACGACGACCTTCGCCCCGAAGCCGGTGGTCAGCCAGCCGACCTTCGCGAAGCCCAGGAAGCTCAGGAACTGGTTGATGAGACCGAACTCCTGGTTGAACAGGTACGCCATGATCAGCGACACGGATGCCGCCGACAGGATGAGCGGGAAGAACAGCGACGAGCGGAAGAACGTCCGGAGCCAGTTCGGCATCTTCGACTGCACGAGGATCGCGAGCCCCAGTGCGACCGCGAGCTGCACGATCACCGCGACGATCACGAACCCGATCGTGTTCAGGAACGAGACCCGCACCGTGGGGTTCGACGCGAGCTCGACGAAGTTGTCGACGCCGACGAACTCGGGCGCGGTGATGATGTCTCAGCGGAAGAACGCGAGGATCACCGAACCGATGATCGGGATGAAGGCGAACAGCCCCAGTCCGATCAGGGTCGGCGCGAGGAACACCCAGATGAGCAGGCGGCTGCCGCGCTTGCCCTCCGGTGCGCTTCCCTTTCTCTTGCCCGTCACCACGGTACGCGTGGTCGGCGGGGCGACTGTCGTAGCCATCAACGCTCCCTCAGTGCGAGTTCGAGGTCGCGCTGCATGGTCTCGAGACCCCGCCTGACCCCATCCGGTCCATTGGTGATCGTGCCGACCACGTTCTTGATCAGCGCGGATTCGACGGCCGCCTGCTGCGGCGGCGCCGGCATCGGTCCCGTGTCGGGGAACTTCTCCAGCGTGTCGTAGAAGACCTCCCAGTGCTTCGGGCCGAGCCCCGCGCCGTAGACCTCGTCGTTGATCGACTTCCGCGGGATCGAGGAGTCCGGCTTCTTGTGCGCGATCCGCAGCCCCTCGGCCGAGACGGCGAACTTCAGCCACTCCCAGGCCTCGTCCTTGCGCGGCGAGGTGTCCATGATCGCGTAGCCGCCGGCGCCGAACTGGTGCCGCTGGCCGCGCATCTTCGGGAAGTACGTCACGTCGTACTCGTCGTTGCCGACGCCGGCGTCGTGGAGGCCCTGCACCCAGAAGCCGCCCGCCGGGGTCATGCCGACCGCACCCGTGGAGAACAGGGCGACCAGCTCGTTGCCGCCGCCCTGCGCCGGGTTGGCCGCGAGCCCCTCGCGGACCATCTGCTCGAGGACCGCGAAGCTCTCCACCGTCTTGTCGTTGAGCGCGTCCGCGCTCTCCCACAGGTAGCCGCCGCCACGGGGCGCGATGTCGGGGTAGAACTTGTCCCACAGCCACTCGCCGCCGGGAGCCTTCTCTTCGGTGAGGAAGCTGGTCTGGTTGATGTAGAGCCACGGCACGACGCCGCCCCACAGGCGGTTGTTCCAGAAGTACGGCAGGAACGAGCCCGGATTGCCCGACTTCATGTTGCGCGCCACCGCGAAGAAGTCGTCGAGGCTCCAGTCGTCCCTGGGCCGCTCCATGCCGGCGTTCGCGAGCGCCGACGTGTTGTAGAACACGTTGGCGGCGTTGAAGTTGTCGGGCAGCATGAAGAGGTTGCCCTTGTACAGCATCGAGTCGACGAGCGCCGGGTGCGTGTCGTCGAAGTACTCCTTCATCTCGTCGGCGTCGCGCTGCACGTACTCGTCGATCGGGGCGGCCATGCGCGAGGCGAACAGCTGCGTGCCCTCGGTGGCCACCGAGACGATGTCGGGCGGGCTGCCTGCGGCCACCATCGTCAGGATCTTCGCGAAGAACGTGCTCCAGTCCTGACCCTGGATGGCCACGATCCGCACCGCGATGCCCGGGTGCTTGCGCTGGAAGGCGTCCACGAGTTCCTGGCGGTCCGCCGCGGCCTGCGCGTTGCCGAACAGGGCGATGGTGAGAGCGTCTTCGCCGCGACCCGGGATATCGGCACCCGTCAGGCGCGGCCACGATATGGCCGTGCCGACGATGCCGAGCCCTAGGGCCCCGATCATCGCTCTCCGTGTGAGGTCAACCACTATGTTGCTCCTTCTCTGGAGGGGAACTCATCGCGGTCTAACACGTGTTAGGCCGCTCGGTTCATCCTGACCATTTGCTGGGAGCGCGTCAAGTACGAGTTACCGGCGTGTCGGTGAGCGTTCTCGAACCGATACTCAGCCGGCGGCGCGACGACGCAGGAGCTCGCGCACGTGCGCCTCGATCTCGGCGTCGTCGAGACGCGGCGCGGCCGCACGGGCCGAGCGGGCGACCTCGATCGAGGTCGGACGAAGCGCCTCGGCGCGAGCGCGCTTGGCCTCTTCGAGCGCCGCCTGGCGGAGGGCCGCACGAGCCGACTCCGCGTCGAGCACCGCGGCCGCACGCGAGCCGGGCTGCGACGTGAGCGGCCGCGGCAGGGTGCGGGGCGCCCATTGCCGATCGGATGCCTCGAGCGCGACGTCCTGGACCGATGCGACCGGACGGGCCTCGATCTCGACCTCCTTGGCGACGGCGCGCGCGTTGACGCGCGACGCGCGCCACAGCACGAGGACCGCCACGAGCGCGGTGGCGACGCCGGCCCACAGGAGGAGCTGCGCGCCGGTCGTCACGATCTCGTAGGCGCCCCACGCGGCCGCCCCGACGCCGGCGATGCCGATCGTCGTCATGAGCAGCCGGAGCCGGCGGCGTGCACGGGCGCGACGGGCCGCCGGGGCTGCACGGCGCGCCGCGCGTTCGGCGCGCTCGCGCTCGCGTTCCGTCTTCGCGTCCTCGCGGTCGGCGAGCTCTCGCTCGAGCGCCGCCCGCTCGCGCTCGGCGAGCGCGCGCTTCGCGAGCCGCTGCTGCGCGTGCGCCGTGCGCGCGTTGAGCTCGACGCGCACCTCGTCGGGCGCGTCGCTCGTCTCGGCGAGCACCCGCAGGGCCTGGCTGAGGCGCACGGCGTTGCGCTCGGCGGCGTTGTACTGGTGGCGGTGGTGCCACGAGGGCAGCAGGTAGACGAGCCACAGGACCACAGCGACGAGAACGATCACACCACCGCCGAGGACCTGCTCACCCATGCTGTCCACGGTAGGGCCACTCGCCGTCGTGGCCCCGGCATCCGCCCGCGTGTCTCACGTTCGACTGCAGGTCGAAGGTTCCGGTCAGGTCGCCAGGCGGTCGGCGGGCGGGATCGTGGCCGCATCCCGCGGCACGCGGCCCGACACCCAGCGCTCCAGGACGCCCTCCGGGACCTCCTCGCGCACCAGCGCGAACGCGTAGTGGTCGCGCCACTCGCCGTCGATGTGGATGTACTTGCGGCGCAGTCCCTCGTAGCGGAAGCCGAGCTTCTCGACCACGCGCAGGCTCGCGTGGTTCTCCGGACGGATGCACACCTCCATGCGGTGCAGGCGCAGGTCGGTGAAGCACACGTCGGTCGCGAGCGCCACGCACGTCGGCGTGATGCCCCGGCCCGCGTACCGCTCGCTCACCCAGTACCCGATCGTGGCCGACGAGAGCGACCCGCGTGCGATCCCCCACACGTTCAGCTGACCGGTCACCTGACCCTGGTACTCCATCACGAACGGCACGCCGCCGCCGTCGCGATACTGCTGCAGCAGTCGTCGCACGCCGATCCTCATGTCCAGCGACACGGCCCCGTCGGGGCTCGTCGCCTCCCACGGGCGCAGCCACGACCGGTTGTCCATCAGCTCGGACTGCAGCACGCGCGCATCGCGCGACTTGACGAGCCGGATCGAGAACGGCCCGTGCTGGCGCGGCGCGGTCGGGTCCACGCGACTCCCCTCGCGCAGGGCGGCGTCAGAGCGTCGCCGCGAAGTCCTTCAGCCACGGACGCAGCTCGGGTCCGAGATCGTCACGATCCGCGGCGAGCTGCACGATGGCCTTGATGTAGTCCAGCCTATCGCCGGTGTCGTAGCGCCGACCGCGGAAGACGACGCCGCGCACGCGGCCCTGCGTCGCGAGCTCCTGCAGCGCGTCGGTGAGCTGGATCTCGCCGCCCTTGCCCGGCGCGGTGCGGGCCAGGATCTCGAACACGTCCGGCGTGAGCACGTAGCGGCCGATGACGGCGAGGTTCGAGGGCGCCTCCTCGGCCTTGGGCTTCTCGACCAGGCCGGTGACCTGCACGATGTTCGGGTCGTCGCCGGCCTCGACCGCGGCGGCGCCGTACATGTGGATGTGGTCGGGGTCGACCTCCATGAGCGCGATCACCGACACGCCGGTGCGCTCGTGCTCCTCGAGCATCGTGGTCAGGAGCGGATCCCGCTCGTCGATGAGATCGTCGCCGAGCAGCACGGCGAACGGCGAGTCGCCGACGTGCGAACGCGCGCGCAGCACGGCGTGCCCGAGGCCGCGCGGTGCGCCCTGGCGCACGAAGTGGATGTCGGCGAGACCGCTCGACTCCTGCACGCGCTGCAGCCGCGCCAGATCGCCCTTGTTCTTGAGGTTGGACTCGAGCTCGGGCACCGAGTCGAAGTGGTTCGACAGCGCGTTCTTGTTGCGGCCGAGGATGATGAGGATGTCTTCGATCCCCGCGTCGGTCGCCTCTTCCACCACGTACTGGATCGCGGGCTTGTCGACGACGGGGAGCATCTCTTTGGGCATCGCCTTCGTCGCCGGCAGGAAGCGCGTTCCGAGCCCGGCCGCGGGGATGACGGCTTTGATGGGGTGCTGGGGCATGCGGTCAACTCTATCGATGTCGCTGTGATCGGCCGATATGCCGCTCCGCGGACACCCGCGCCTACAATCGAGGGTATGGCCGACGCCCTCGACAACGCCAAGCGTGCGATGCGTGCCGACCTCCGCGAGCGACGTCACCAGCGCTCCGCGGCGGCGCTCGAGGCCGCGTCGGAGGGCGTGCACGAGCAGCTCGACCGGCTCGTCGAGTCCTTGGGCGTGCGCTCGATGTCGTGCTTCCTGTCCACGACGACCGAGCCGGGCACGCGCTCCTTCGTGACGGATGCCGTGCGCCGCGGCATCCGGGTCCTGCTGCCGGTCACGCGTGCCGACGGGCTGCTGGACTGGGCCGTCGCCGACGAGGACGGGGAGGTCGTCGAAGGCCTGTTCGGCCTGCCCGAGCCCGCCGGCGAGACGCTCAGCCCGATGGCCGTCGGCGAGGTCGACCTGCTCGTGATCCCGGCGGCCGCGGTGGACCGCACCGGCATGCGGCTCGGCTGGGGTCGCGGCTACTTCGACAAGACCCTCGGTTCGATGGAGGGCTGTCCTCCGGTCTACGCTGTCATCTTCGACTCCGAACTCGTCGACGACGTCCCGCGGGACGTGCACGACCAGCCGGTCACCGGGGTCGTCACCCCCACTCGCACCGTCACGCTCTCTGCGCGACGCTGACAACCAGAGGTCCCATGCCCACGTACGCCTATGCCTGCAAGGACTGCGGGCACCGCTTCGACGCGGTCCAGTCGTTCGCCGAGCCGGCGCTGACCGAGTGCCCGCAGTGCGGCGGCGCCCTGCGGAAGCGCTACGACTCGATCGGAGTCACCTTCAACGGCTCCGGCTTCTACCGCACCGACTCGCGTGCCGCGGCCTCGGGGGGTGAGTCCGCGTCGGCGAAGCCGGCCGCGGCCGCCGCCGCACCGGCCGCGAGCGGCGACAACTGAATCGAGCAACGAACGGGGAGGACACCATGCTCAAGGGATTCAAAGACTTCATCATGCGCGGAAACGTCATCGACCTCGCGGTCGCCGTCGTCATCGGCGCCGCGTTCACGGCGGTGGTCAACGCCGTCGTCGCCAGCGTCATCGAGCCGCTCATCGCGCTCGTCTGGGCGCCCGACGAGAACGGCACGATCGGCTGGACCGTGCCGGGCCTGCACGGCCCCGTGACGTTCCCGGTCAGCGACCTCATCAACGCGGCGATCAGCTTCCTCGCGGTCGCAATCGTCGTCTACTTCGTGTTCGTCCTGCCGATGAACACGTGGAAGGAGCGTCAGGCCGCCAAGGCCGGCGTCGTCGAGGAGGAAGAGGAGAAGCTCCCCACCGAGCAGGAGCTCCTCGTCCAGATCCGCGACCTGCTCGAGCGCAGCAGCGCTCCGAAGGCCTGAGCCGCCGAGGCCCCGCCGCGCTCGGCTCAGTAGTGCGGCGGGACCTCGCGGCGCAGCCGCTCGTCGTTGGGGCCCGATCCGTCGGGACCGGATGCCGTGACCGCCCGTGCGGTCGCGGCATCCGTCGTCTCGGCCGCCGTCGGCTCGCCGGTCGTGCCGGGCACGGGCGTCAGCTGCGCACGGCGGGAGCCGGGCACGCGGACGACGCGCTGCCGGTCACTCGATGACATCGATCGGCTGCGTCGTCGTGTCGGTGGTCGGCGTCTCGGGCTCGACGCCGAGGATCGCCGCGATGCGCGAGGCGACGTCGGCCGGGTCGCTGTAGAGGTCGAACGCGTGCACGCGGATGTAGTGCCAGCCGAGCCGGCGCAGGATCTGCGGCCGCAGCCGCAGCGACTCGCGCAGCGACTCCCCCGTGGTCTCGGGGTCGCTCTCCACGACGACCGCCTTGCCCTCGCGCTGGGCGACCAGCGGCAGCCGGCCGCGGTAGTCCACGTCGACGGCGACGCCGAGGGCGCGCAGGTGCCGCGCGAGACCGAGCGTGAGCGGGTCGGCGAGGTCCTCGAGGCGCGCGTCGCGCGCGCGGGCGGCGAGGCCGCCGAGCACCGACATGAGGGTGGCCGCGCCGTACTCGAGCCGGCCGTCGTCGAACGACGAGGGACGGATCGACGACACGATGACCATCGAGCGGCGCGCACGGGTCATGCCGACGGTCAGCAGCCGCTCCCCGTCGGGACGCGACAGGTCGCCGAAGTCGCTGAGCACGCGGCCGTGCTTGGTGAGGCCGAACCCGAGCGAGAAGATCACGCGGTCGCGGCTCTCGGCGACCGACTCGTCGAGCGTGAGCACCGCGAAGGGCTCGGCCGTGTCGCGTCCGACGAAGTCGGCGACGTCGGCGCGCCCGGCGAACGCCGCCGAGACGGCCGCGCGCACGCGCTCGGCGTGACGGGCGGAGGCGGTCACGACCATGAGCGACTCGGCCGGGCGGTTCACAGCGTGCTCGACGACGAGCGTCACGACGCGCGCCACCTCGGTCTCGGGGCTCTCGACCGCGCCGGTGATGGGGTCGGGGGTTCCGCTGCCGCCCTCGACGTAGTCGACGGTGAGGCTGCCGCGGCCGAGGTACGAGCCCGCCCAGGGCAGGGAGACGATCTCGCCGCCGTAGAACGCGTCGTTGACGAGCTCGGCGAGGTCCTCGCCGCCGGCGCGGTAGCTGCGGGTGAGCGTCTCCACCGGCACCAGCTCGGCGAGCCGCTCGAACACGCTCGTGGTGTCGAACTCGGCGTCGAGGTCGTCCCCGTCGGCCGGACGGCCCGCCGCCACGCGGAACGGCGTCGGACGCTGCGTGACGGGGTCGCCGAACAGCACGACCTGGCGCGCGCGACGCAGCGCCGGAACGGCCTCGGCGAGGCTCAGGGCACCGGCATCCGCGACGATGACGACGTCGAAGTCGGGACGGTCGGGGATCGCCGGCACGTCGTAGGGCGTGGACAGCCACACCGGTGCGAGCGTGCGCAGCAGCGTCGGCGCCGCGGCGATCAGCTCGGCGGCGTCGGACGTGCCGGCGCGCAGGGCGGCCTTCAACGCGTTCGCCTCGGCGGCCTCGTCGACGATCGCGATCCTCCAGCGCGTCGCGAGCTCGGCGGCCAGGAGCGGACCCGACGACGCGGCGTGGGCCTCGTCGACCAGGCGGAAGTCGCGCTCGAGGCGGTCGACGACGGACGTGTTGGCGCCCAGCAGCGCACGCTCGCTGCGCAGCAGCGCCTCGAGCACCGACTGCCACCACGCGAACTCGAACTCGGCGGCCACCTGCTCCTCGGGCACGTGGCGCATCGACAGCTCGGTGAGCAGGGGCTCCAGTCCCAGCGCGGCGAGGTCGCTGCGCAGGGCGGCCCGCTCGACCAGGTTGTCGAACACGGCCGACTCGGCGGCGAGCCCGGCGAGCGTGCGCAGGAGCTCGGGGATCGGCGTCTCGGCCAGGGGCATCGTGCGCCCCACGATGCGGTCCAGCTCGCCCAGGTCGGCGTCGACGCTCTGCCACGCGGCCGCGAGGTCGTCGAGGCCGGCGGGGAGATCGGGCAGCACGCCGGGGTCGACGAGGCGCTCCCAGCCGTTGCGCTGCGCCTGCACGCGGACGAGCGCGTCGTGCATGTCGCCGATGTGCATGCCGGGCCGGACGTACTCCTTCGCCAGGCGGCGCAGGTGGCGGCGGTTTGCCCTGGTCATCGCCGGTGCGGTTCCGCGCGGCGCGTGCGCCTGGATCAGGTCGCCGAGCGGGCGCTCGAACACCGTGAGGCTGAAGCGGTCGAGGGACGAGCGGATGCCCTGCAGCAGGCGGATGTATCCGCCGAGCTCGGCGATCGTCGTGAAGGGCCGCAGGCGCGTCTGCGCGGTGAGCTCGTAGCCGCGCTCGAGGATGACCGGCACCACCGTGCGGTGCAGACGCCCGGCGAGGTCGTGCGCCGCGCGGGCCTGCTCGGTGGTCTCGAACGCCACGCCGTACCAGGGCGAGTCGTCGGGGCCGAAGCGGAACTCTCCCAGCCGCGCCGCCGCGGCGAGCGACGCGGTCGCCTCCACGCGTCGGGTGGCCAGCCGCTGCAGCGTGGCGAGGTCGAACCGCGTCTCGGTCGCGGGCGTCGGCGTCTGGCCCACGAGCGTCGTGAGCGAGCGCAGGGCCTGCAGCGGCGAGACGCCGAGCTGGGGATGCCGTTCGGTCAGCGCCACGCGGTAGTCGCGCAGCACGGCGCGCAGCCGCACCAGCGCGTCGTCGACCTCGCTCACCTTGGGCGGCTGGGCCTTCTCGTTGCGTGCGATCGCCCGGATGAGGTCGCGGTGCAGGCGGCTCGGCGAGACGGCGAGCCCCGGCAGGGCGATGCCGGCGAGCCGGTGACGGACGCCTTCGAGCGTGGAGCGGCGCGCGCTGACGACGAGCACGCGCTTGCCGGCGCGCACGAGCTCGCCGACCGCGTTGATGACGGTCTGCGTCCCGCCGGTGCCGGGAAGGGTCTGCACGACGAGCGACTGGCCCGCCGTGATGCGGGTCAGGACGGCCTCCTGCTCGGCGTCGGCGTCGAGCAGCAGCCGGTCCGACGCCGGCGGGCGCTCGTCGGCGCCGACCACCGCGGGGGTCGCGCGCCGCAGCGACAGCTCCTCGCGGGCGGCGGCATGGCCGGCGAGCGCGCTCAGCACGGGATGGTCGAGGTCAGCGGCATCCCGCGCCATCGGGGAGGACACGTCGGCGAACGTCGAGACGATGAGCCGCGGCTGCACCGTGAAGCTCTCGATGTGCGACGTCAGCGCGCGGAGGCGGTCGATCACCGGCTGCGGCTTGAACACGCCGGTCTCGTCGGCGAGCGACGCCAGCTCGCGGCCGTCGAGCTCGATGCCGAACTGGTCGCGGACCGCGTTCACGAGCTCGGGGTTCACGACGAACGAGCCGTGCAGCGTGAGGTCGAAGTCGGCGTGGTGGCGGCGGATCCGCAGCGGCCGCAGCAGGACGGGCGCGGCGTACGACCGCTCGCCGTCGCGCCACGAGGCCATGCCGACGGCCAGGTTCACCGTGTCGAGGCCGCGGGAGGTGCGCAGCTCCACGTCCTTCGCGGTGATCCGGTCGGCGGCCAGGCGCGCGGTGCGCAGGGCGACCTCGTCGCGGAACAGGTTCGACAGCAGCGTGGAGCGCCCGGTGATGAACTGCGGGAGGCTGCCCGGGTGCGCCTTCGCCATGTCGATGCCGGCGTCGCCGCCGTCGGCGTAGTGCAGCAGGGTCGACGGGCCGCCCAGCTGCGCGGTCTCGATGCGCAGGCGGTCGCGTTCGGCCTCGGCGACGTGGATCACATTCACTCCCGGCTCGGACAGTCCCAATTCCCCCGGGTCGACGGACGTCGCGTGCTCGGCATCATCCGCATCCGGCACAGCGCCGTCCTCTGATCGCCACACACGAATACCCTATGCGCCCCGGCCGGAGCCTGCGGTGAGCGCCCGCCGAGTTTCGCCCGATTGACCGGGACTCCCCCGGCGACCGGGGATTCCTCCACATCGGGGGACCCGGCCGGGTTGTCCACGGATGTCGCGGACCGCGCTGTCGGCGTCGCCGGTGCGGTTCATCATGGAGCCATGACCCGCACCGCCTTCTCCCTCCACCCGACGCCGATCGGCGAGGTGCTCGTCGTCGTGAGCGACGACGGCCTGGTTGCCCTGCGGGTGCTCGACGGCCCCGACGACGACGCCCTGGCCGAGCTCGGCCATGCGCTCGGCGCGTTCCCGTCGCCGGACGACGAGGCCACGGCATCCGTCGCCGCTCAGCTCGACGAGTACTTCGCGGGCGTGCGGCGGGATTTCGAGCTCGCGCTGGACTGGCGCCTGGTGCACGGGTTCACGCGCGAGGCGCTCGAGGCGGTGTGCGAGATCCCGTACGGCGAGACCGCATCGTACGGCGAGGTCGCGATCACCGCGGGAAGGCCCCGCGCGCACCGCGCCGTCGGCACCGCGTGCGCGCGCACCCCGATGTCGATCGTGGTGCCGGCGCATCGCGTCGTGCGCGCCGACGGCTCGATCGGCGGGTACGGCGCGACCCCCGAGCACAAGCGCTTCCTCCTCGACCTCGAGGCGCGCGTCCTCGCCGGCTCCCCCGGCGAGCCCTCGAACCCCTCGGGCGTGTAGGCCGTCCGCGGATGCGCGGCCCCGGGCGAGACGTCCGGGGCCGCGATATCGATGCGACAATGCGGACGATCGAAGGACGGGCCGAATTGTCTCGGATGAGAATGCCGTCCTTTTCCCGGTGCGACGTATTGTCACGCGGATCGGGTCGGTAGAGTTGTCGTATGGCTCGCAGAATCGTGCATCAACTCGTCGACGATCTCGACGGAACCGTGCTGGAGGTCGGTGCGGGAGAGACCGTCCGCTTCTCTCTCGACGGGGTCGCCTACGAGGTCGACCTGACCGACGCGAACGCCGCGGCGCTCCGCGACGCGCTCGCCCCCTACATCGCCGCCGCCCGCTCGGTGTCGTCCCGCGCCGCGGCCTCCGGCGGAGGCAATCGCCGGCAGCGCCGCTCCGGCCAGCGGGACTACGGACCCGTGCGCGCGTGGGCCTCCGAGAACGGCTACAAGGTCTCGGAGCGCGGCCGCATCCCGGCGTCCGTGCTCGAGGCGTACGACGCCGCGCACTGACCGTCGCACGCATCGACCGTCGCGCGGCCTGACGCCGCGCGGCCGATCGTCGGAGATCGGCGCATCTTCGGATTCATGTTGCCCACGGCATCCGGAGAACCGCCGATTTCCGATGCATTGCCGCGATATCGTGCGGCGGATGCCGTCGCACTAGACTCGACGGGCCAGCCTCTGTAGCTCAATGGAAGAGCAGTTGCGTCCTAAGCAAACGGTTGGGGGTTCGAGTCCCTCCAGGGGCACCATTCTTTTGCCCGCGTGGAAGACGATTCCGGCAAACGAGGTCCTCGGCTCGGGATTTCGTCCATGACGTCGATTCGCCTGCTCCGGCTCCCACGGAACACCGGAGGATATGCGGCGCCGACCGGGCGGAATATCCGACCGATCTCTGACCACAGGTCTTGTCGTCGACGTCGGCGCTCAGATCGGCTCCGGCGGCGCCGGCACGGTCGGCTCATCCGGCGTGGGCGCGAGGGGCTCCTCTGGTGCGGGGACGAGCGGCTCGTCCGGATGCGCTGGAGGCGGCTCGGGCGCGTCCGGCTCGCCGGGGCCGGTCGGAGGCGCGGGCGGAGGACCGGGCTCCACGGGAGCGGTCGGAACGGGCGGCGCGCCCGGAACGTCCTGCGGCTGCTCGCCGGGCAGCGCGGCGTCGATCGGCGGGATGCCGGTGACTCCGCTCGCTTCGGGGGGTTGGGGGATGACAGTGCTCATGCGATCGAGCCTGATCCGGCATCCGCCGCACGCATACGGGGTTGACAAGTGCTCGATCGCGCGGCGCGGCGCGGTCACGACAGACCGCCAGCCGGATGCGACAGGTCGCGCGCGTCCCGGGTAGCCTGCTGTGCAGACGCCCTCACGACTGGCCCCGCTACGTGAGGCAGCGATACCATCGCACGGCGACGACAGTGGGGCGAGGTGGGTTCGATGTCAGCGACGCAGGTGCGCGAGGTCGACGCTCGCGAGGAGGCGACGATCCCTCCCGCGGACCGGGTCATGCGCAGACTCCTGCGCGTCTCCACGACCGATCGCCGTGCCGTGGGCAGCGCTCATCGCGCGTTCCGCGTGTCGATCGTGGTCTCGGCGGTCCGCTGCCTGATCACCTACCTCGCGGTCCCGATCCTCATCCCGATCGCCGCCGTCGCCGGCCTCGTCGCGACCCCGATCAGCATCGCCCTGTGCGCGTTCGCGATCGTCAACGGCGTGATCAGCGTCCGCCGATTCTGGGTCGCGAACCACCGCTACCGATGGATGTACACGGGCTTCATGGCTGTCGTGTTCGCGGTGCTCGTCGTGGCGCTCGTGACCGACATCGGCAGATTGGCGGGCGCATGACCGACGTGACGGAACAGAACCCCGCCGCCGAGGACGACGCCGACGGCTCGTCGAAGGGCGTGTGGACGACGGTCGGCTTCTTCGTGGCCTTCGTCGTGCTGGCCTCGAGCTGCGTCGCGATCCAGATCTTCTGAGCGCGCGGGCGGCTCCGGTCGACGACGAGGTCCGCTCTCGCGCCGAATGCGACCCGGATCGAGGCTGGATCGCTCGAAGCGTCGCTGAGAACACCGGATCCGTTCATCCAGCCCTCGTTCGGTCGGATGACGCGGGAGCCGGGCGAACGGCGCACCCGTGCGCGATCGATCAGAGCTGCAGGACGGGGACCGAGCCGAAGATCGCGAGCACGACGGCATAGCCCGCGCACACGGCGACCGTGCCGACGAGGCTCACCCGCGGGCGCGCACCCTCGACCGGATCGAGCCAGCGCGCGAGCACGCGATGCGCCAACGGCATGAGCGCCCAGGTCAGCAGCGCGATGCTGACGGCGAGACTGATGAACGTCGCGAGCCAGGGCTGCGGCGCGAAGGAGTGGATGAGCGGGTTCACGAAGCGCGCCAGCAGCATGACCGCGGGATAGAGGATCAACTGGATCATCATCGCCGTCTTCCAACTGGGCGTGACGGCGGCGTGACCGTCGGTGATGCGCACGGTAGAGCCGAACGACGTCGCCGTCGTCGCGTGCGACTCCTGGCTCAGGAGCGCCGCACGGTCGGGAAGGGCCCTGGTCAGGTCGGCGGAGGCGAGCCACGCGCTCAGCTGCGCCTCGGTGCGGAAGCGGATGATCGACGACCAGGTCGGCTGGTGCGGGGCCGGAGGGAACACGGCGGAGCCCTCGTAGCCCGGCTGCGCGCGCTCCACGCGGGCGAGGTTCTCGGCGGTCGCGACGAACGCGTCCTCGCGCCCCGGCTGAGCGACGTCGCGCACCAGCAGCACGCCCGGCGTGCGCGGCACGCCGTCGACGAACAGCTCCATCCCGAGTCGGAGATAGGGCGCGCCGACGAGCAGATCGCGGGCGCGGTCCATCCAGTCATGCAGGTGGCCCTCGTCGTCGAAGACGACCGCGATGGCCCAGTCCAGCAACGGGGACGTGAGCACCGAGAGCCGCCAGCCGGAGAACCCGGCGGCGACCGCGGCGTCAGCCGCGACCGCCTCGGCGAAGGCGGTGAAGCCCGACGCCTCGCCCGCGCGGTGGAAGCTGAGAAAAGCCGTCGCCTGACCGTCGACCACCGGAACCTGCCTTCGCGTTCGGCACGTCGTGCCGGGATGCCCCGTTGCATCCTGACGGAACATTAGCGTGATCCTCGTGCGTCCGCGTGCGCGGGCGCCGCGTCACCGTCGGCGATGTGCGATCGCTGCCCGTCGTGCGGCGATCAGACCGGACGCTCCGGACGACGGGACGCCGAGAACAGCGACTCGTGATCGAACATCTCTATGATACGTCGAGATAGGTCACTCTATACACTCGTTCTTTTGTACTATACTGGAGTCATGGAACCCGACGCCCAGCTGCCGCCCGACCCGCTCGCGGGCATGCAGTTGCCGCTGCCGGAGCCGGGCGATGGACCCGACGATCTCGGCCTCGTGTGCGAGGTCGACGCGATGGTCGCGGTGTTCGCCGCACAGCGATACACGAACGTCGAGGCAATGCGGCGTGGTGCACTCGCAAGCGGCGCCTATGGCGGCGTGGCTGAGATCGCCGAGCGTTCGCTCCGGCTCGAGCTCGCCTCGGCGCTGCGCGTGTCGGAGTACGCGGCGGGGATGCTGATCACCCGCGCCTCCGCGCTGTCCGCGCGCTACCCTGGCGCCCTGCAGTCGCTGGCGCACGCGCGGATCACCGAGCGGCACGCCGAGATCCTCACCGACGAGCTCGAGCGGGTGGAGCCGGACGTGCGCGAGCGGCTCGCGCCGCTGGCCGTCGAACTGGCCGAGGCCGAACCGGTCGGAGTGTTCCGTCGCAGGCTCGCCACGCTGATCGAGACGGCCCGTGCGGCAACCCTGTCCGAACGGCACGAGGAGGCGCTCGCGGCACGGCGCACGTGGGTGGAGCCCGCCCGCGACGGCATGGCGACCCTCGAACTGTACGCGCCCGCGGTCGAGGTGCACGCCGCACACGAACGCGCCACCGCGATCGCGAAGGTCCTGAAGGCTCGCGACGGCGAGACGCGCACGCTCGATCAGCTCCGCGCAGACGTGATGTGCGACCTGCTCGTCGACGGCGACACCGCCGCGCATCCGGCCGAGGCGAGCGGCATCCGCGCGAGCGTGGTCGTCACCGTCCCCGCCCTCGCGCTCCTCGATGACGAGCGTGCCGACGCGAGCGATCCGGCCGTGGTCGAAGGCGTCGGCCCCATCCCGATCGAGACCGCGCGGCAGCTGTGCGGCGGCGCCGTCGGCTGGATGCGAGTGCTCACTCACCCCGAGACCGGAGCGGTGCTCTCCGTCGGACGCAAGAGGTACCGCCCGCCGGCATCCATGCGGCGTCTCGTGCGCTGGCGTGCGGATCGGTGCATGGCTCCCGGGTGCGGCATGCCCGCATCGCGCTGCCAGATCGACCACAACGTCGCATGGGAGCATGGCGGGCATACCGCGGTGTGGAATCATGCCCCGTTCTGCCAAGGTCACCACACCGTCAAGCACCACGGCGGGTGGACGATCCGACAATTGGAGGGCGGGGCCGTCGAATGGACCTCGCCGACCGGCAGACGCTACATCGTCCAACCCGAGCGACCGATGCCGGTCTTCCGCGTCCAGCACGGGCCGCCGCCCTTCTGACCGGGATGCCCGCGGCAGGCGCCCCCACAGGCGTCTCGACCGTCGGCCGGTCAGAGGTTGATCAGAGGTAGATCTCGTCGGCGAAGACCAGTCGCTGCTCCCACACCGGCGGCGGCGCGGCGACGCCGGTCGAGCCCGGCTCGGGGTCGCCTGGGAAGCGCTCCCACTCCTCGACCGTCACTCGCCACGCGGATGCCTCGGGCCCCGGCCGCTGCAGCGGGATCACCTCGTTCGCGCCCAGCGTCGTGCCCCACGCGATCAGGCTACGGTCGCGCTCGTAGCTCGCGACGTCCATGCGGCGCGTGTCGACGGTGATCCATCCGAGGTCGCCGGGCAGCTCCGGATCGGCCTGCTGCAACCGCGCCACCACGAGCCGGTTCTGGCGGATCGCGTCGAGGTCGGCCTGCACCTGGTCGCCGCGCGACGGCCCGCGCCGGAGGGCGATCGGGCCGCTCACGACGACGCGCACCTCGTGCTCGTCGAGGCGGCTGACGAGCGCCGTCCGCTCGGGCGGCACCTGCACGAAGTCGGTGATCACGGGCGTCGACAGCTCGAGGCCGGCGACGCTCTCCGGCTGGAACCGTGCGACCGCGAGCCGCAGGAACGGCCACACGACGGCCCCCGGGTTGAGAGCGACGTCGACGTACCAGAGCCGCCGCTCCGGGTTGTACTGCGGCCGGTAGCCGAGCGCGGTCGCGGTGTACGTGGCATCCGTCCCCGCACCGGTCGGCAGCTTCAGGCCGGTGCGCAGAGCCACCGGCTCGCCGGGCCGCCACACGTCGTCGACGCCCGTCGCACGCCAGAAGTCCACGAGGGTCAGGGCGTGCAGGTGCGGGTCGTCGAACCCGGCGCCGAGCCAGATCGGGTCGCGCGCCCACAGCGACGAGGGCCCCGCGGGTGACGAGCCGTCGAGCAGCACACCGAGGAGCTCCCCCTCCCCCGAAGAGAACCACGGCCGCTCCAGGTAGATGCGCAGGCCCGCGCGGCGGTCGTGCCGCTCGGCGATCGGCTGCCCCGGCTGCGTGGAGCCGGCGTCGTCGGCGGGATCGGCCGCGTTCGGGTCGTCGTGCGACCAGCGGAACAGCGGCACGACCGAGTGCACGACGGGCGGATCGGGCCGCGTCGACGACGGCACCGAGAGCCGCATGACGTCGCTGACGACGCTCGACCCGTCGTCGAAGTCCGCGGCATCCGTCCCCGCCGTCAACAGCGCCGGCGGGAAGTACTCGCGGAACCGCGTCGAGGCGCGGAGGCGATAGTCGACCATGCGGTGCTTCGTGTCGCCGAACTCGTGCCGCGTGCCGTGGATGCGGATGCTCGGGTCGGCGGCCCAGTCGACGTCGCCCGCGGGCAGCGCCTCCTGCGCGAACAGGATGCCGAGGCGCTCGTGGTCGGAGACCCGCGTGGTGCCCGCGATGCCGCGGGCGGGACGCTCATCCCACACCGGCAGCCCCAGGTCGTCGACCGGGTCGACCCACGACGCCTCGATCGTGAGCTGCTCGGTGCTCGCCCCGTGCACGTGCACGCCGCCGAAGAAGCTCGCGTACGTCGCCGAGGGGGTCCGCACCGAGCGGATGCCGACCGGCCGGGGCGCCTGCACGGGCCGCGGCACGGCATGCACGAGGAGGACGTCCTCCTTCGGCGTGAGCGACCACAGATAGCCGTCGCGCGCGGCCTCGCGGACGATCTCGAGCGCCTGCACGCTCGCCGGCAGGCTCCGCCACATGCCGAGCTCGCGGAGCGCCCGCGGCTGCAGGCAGCTGGACAGCCGGAACCGCTGCACCGTGCCCGCCGGCAGCGCGATGTCGATCACACGGTCGGCGACCTCGGCGCGCGGCGTCGGCCCCTCGGTGAGGGTGAGGCGGTACGGCCGCACGAGCGGCCAGCCGCGCTCGTCGACCTCGTAGTCGGCGGTGAAGCCCTCGATGCCGAACGGGATCGGCAGGGTCGGGTCGGTGGTCGCGTCGGGGAAGACGAGCGACACGCCGCGCGCGAGCGGGTCGGGCAGATACGGCAGCACCAGGTCGTCGACGTCGTGCACGACGTACTGTCCCGCCGGCGGCGCCTCGCCCTGCGGCAGCGGCAGGGTCACGAGGTCGCCGGGGTCGACTCCCGGGTCGTGCACGAGGGCGACGCCGCTCACCGGGATGCGGGCGCCCGGCGCGTCGATGTCGGCGACGTCGACGTCGGTGAGGGCGCCGTTCTCGCGCAGGGCCACGCCGAGAGCGGCGGTGAGACCCGCCGCCGAGCCGTCGCCGACCAGCTCGTCGAACGCGCCGTGGTACTCGGCCTGCAGCTGGCCGACCTTGGGCGGCACGACATGACGCTGGCCGACGGCCTGGAACGCCGTGCCGGGGTCGTCGGCCGCGATCGCGTCGCGATAGGCCCCCGGCGGGCTCACGACCACCTCGAGCGAGGACGGGTCCTGCGCGACGCCGCTGCGGATCACGACGACCCGCTGCGACTCGCCCTCGCTGTATCGCGCACGCGGCACGAGCGTGGGCGGGGGCACCGGGTCCCAGCGCAGGAAGGGACGCGGCGACGTCATCGTCAGCAGCGCCTCCTGGATGAGACCCGGGTCGATCAGTCCCGACTGGATCGTCGCGACGCCGCGCCCGAGGCTCGCGGCGACAGCGGGCGACAGCGTGGCCTGGTCCGACACGGCGGTGACGCCGAAAGCGGCACCCGGTGCCGAGAGGAACGCCTGGCGGACGGTCTCGGTCACCGTCGCCGCGCGCGAGGGGGCGGATGCCGCGAGCACATCGGCGTCGCCGAGGGCGGCCGCGACGTCGACCCGCCCGAGGACGGACGCGATCTCGGTGCGCAGGACGCTCTGCTCGCGCCGCCCGAGCGTCGGCGCGGGACGCTCCGGCACGACCGACTCGGGGTTCGCGACGGCGGCCACCGCCGTCTCGCGCAGGGTCTCTCCCACGACTCCCAGCCGGCCGAGGCCCGCCGCGGCGGTCAGGCGCGCGGCATCCCGGGTCAGCTCGGTGGTCAGCGTCGCGTCGAGGCGCGCGGACAGGTCGTCGGGCAGGGTCACGCGCCCCAGCCCCGCGGTCAGTCGTGCACGGAGCGCGGCGGCGTCGAGGCCGCGGATCCTCGGCTGGAGGCGCCCCTCGACCTGCCGTCCGAGCGCCTCGCGCCCGATGGCCCCGCGGTCGAGCCCCTCACGGCCGACCACACGACCCCCACCCTCGATGCGCGGTCGCAGGCGGCCGCCGCCGCCTTCCGGAGCGCCGCCGCCCTCCGGCGCACCGCCCGCGTCTGCGGGCAGACGCGGCGGCCGCACGTTGCCGGCGAGGTCGACGAGCCACGCGCGGAACGCGTACTCGCGCCCGTAACGCAGGCGCGGGAGCGTGCCCGGCACGATCGCGTTCGTGAACCCGATCGGGTTGGTCGCGTCGACCGGCACCGCGGTCGGCGGCGGCTCGACGACCTCCTCGAGCCGCGTGGAGCCGTCCGGCTGGGCGACGAGCTCGTTGCGCACGCGCTTGCCGGGCTTGGGCACCGAGAGGCTCCACCCCTCCCAGCCGAACATCGCCTCGTGCACGTTGACGGGCGGCGTGGGCTTGCCGGGCGCGACCGGCGTCTCCTCCGCCGGGGCGCCCTGGATGAACCCGTGCCCCTCGCCGAGGTCGACGGGGCCTTCGAGCCCGGTGATCTCCGCGGTCGTGCGCCGCGCGTGCAGCGACCGCCACACGGCATCCTCGACGTCCCACACCTCGACGCGCATCCCGCGCGCGACGTCTTCGCTCATGAGCTCGAGGCCGCCGCCGGCCGGCGGCGTCGGCGTCGCGAACTGCGTCTCGAGCTGCTTCTGCCGGCCCAGCCGGTCGAAGAGGGCGGATGCCTGGCCCCGTCGCGCGACGGTGAACCCCTGGGAGCGCAGGCCCGGCGAGGCCGCGTCGACGGGCTCGCGGTTCGCCTGCCCGAGCATGAGCCGCGGGAGCACCCGCAGGTACTGCTCGGCCTTGAGCGCCGTGCCGTCGGCGTCGGCGTCGAGCACGGCGAACCGCTCGGTGTCGCCGATCGCGAGCGCGCCGCGGCGCCACTCGGCGGTCGCCGGCACGGTCACGAGCGCGCCGTCGGCGACGGCCTCGCAGCGCACGCGGGGAGCTGCGCCGGTCACCGTGGCCGCCGGGGTCTGGACGCGGAGCGTCGCCGTCAACCAGCGCGAGGTCCGCAGGCGCGCGGGGTCGGCGACCACGAGGTCGACGACGAGGCCGAGCCGGCGCAGCAGCTCGCCGTGGTCGCCGACCGTCGCGACGCGCTCGTGGAACTCCGGCGGCTTGGGCTTCAGCGGATCGGGCGGCGGCGCGTCGGGCACGGCCTGGTAGGCGTTCGCCGACTCGGGCCGGTCGTAGTAGCGCCGCGCCTCGTGGAGGGCGGCCAGGACGCCCAGCATCCCGTTGCCGGCGATGCTCGCGAACCGGTCGGCGCTCCGCGGCCCGCGGCGGTCGTCGCCGATCTCCCCGATGGCGCGGTCGAGCACCTCGGTCCAGCGCTCGTCGTCGACCGGGCCGATGCCGCGGCGACCCTCGGAGATGACGCCGAGCTGGCGCAGGACGTCGACGAGCCCGCGCGCGAGCGGATGGGAGCCGGGGGCCGGCGGATCGACGATCGACGAGACCGCGGTGAGCAGACCGATGAACTTGCCGGTGTCGTGCACCCCGCGGGCGTCGAACGTGCGCCACCGGCGGTCGGCGAGGGGCGGCACGACGTTGGCGCGCACCGGCGTGGTGCCGGGGAAGAGCGCGTCCCACAGCGTCGGCTCGACCGGGTCGAGGATCGGCGTGCACGCGACCTGTCCGTTGTCGTCGCGCAGCTCGACGGTGAGCCCGTCGCGCACGGCGGCGGCCCAGTGCGGGAAGACCGCGAAGTCGGCGAGCGTCGTGCCGCCGGGGCTCGCCTCGCTCGCGGCGTCGCCGGCGAGCTTCGGCGTCACGAACACCGACACGTGGAAGTCCTCGCCCGCCCGCGCCGAGTACGGCAGCGCGAGGGAGATGAGATGCTCGGCGACCATGACCTCACGCCCCTTCCAGCGCGAACGCGCGCCAGTACTCGTCCCACGCCGGAGCGGTGCCGTCGGGTTCGAGCAGCTGATCTCGCAGCGACGGATCGCCCTTCGAGCCCGCGAACTGCCTCGTGCACTCGATCGTGACGCTCCCCGAGAAGCAGAGCACCGACACCTCGATCGTCAGCCGCGCGGTGCCGATCATCTTCCCGGAGTCGAAGTGGTACACGAGCTCCAGGTACAGCTCGATCGACGCCGAGATGAGCCCCAGCACGTCGACCTCGCCGCGCAGGCGGAAATACCCGGTGAGCGAGCCCTTCTCGGACTCCAGCCGCAGGTAGACGCCGACGGTCGCCGAGATGGAGCCGGATGCCACGCCGAAGTCGACCGCGAGCATGACGCCCGCCTCCAGGCCCAGCTCGAGCACCGTGAGCCCCTTGGGGTTCAACCGGATGAGGAACCAGCCGCCGCCGCCGATGCACATGACCGAGAGGTTGAACGGCCGCTCCCGCGTGCAGAAGTTGAACCCGAAGCTGAGCGCCTCGCCGAGGAACGGCACCTGCACGTCGGCGCCGAGGGAGATGTTCGAGAGGTTGAAGACGCCGACCGACACGCTCGGGATCGGGAGGGTGAAGCCGGCCTTCAGGCCCGACGTGTCGACCTCGAGGAACGGCGGGTCGCTGAACCCGTCGAGCGGGATGAAGTCCTTCAGCACCTCGACGAAGCTCAGGACGCCGAGGAACGTGATCTCGCCGAGGTTGACGTCGACCTCGGCCTTGCCGTCGCTGCCGGCGATGAACGAGATGTTCTCGAACGGGATGCGCACGAGCGGCGCGGCATCCTGGTCCTCCTTGCCGAACAGGTGCAGCGTGAGCCCGCGGATCTCGGCCATCGCCCGCACCGACGCCGACCCGGTGCCCGACACGCGGCCCTCGACGGCGAGCGTGAAGCCGTCCGGGGGCAGCTCGATGAGCGTGAAGTCGGCGTCCGGCCAGTGCGTGAACAGCTTCGGGTGGAAGTCGTAGCGGAACGACGCCTCCAGCCGACCCGGCTCGAACGTCTCGAGCAGCCGCGTCAACTGCGCGATGAGGTCGGTCGCCGTCGCGGCGGTGCCGATCGCGTCCACGAGCGAGGCGAGGGTCGTCCGCACGACCGGCGGGACGAGCGGATGCGTCGTCGGCACCGCGCCGAGCGCGCCGGCCACGTTCTGGAACGCGGTGGACAGGCCCGCGATGCGGTCGCTCACCGGCGCCGGGTTGTCCGGCGCGAGCAGGTCGCCGATCGCGGCGAAGACGCCCTCGATCGGCGTGAGCGCGGCCTGCGCGGCGTTCGCCGCGTCGGCGGGGGCGGATGCCACGACCTCTTGCAGCGTCGTGATCAGCCGCTGGACGTCGTCGACGAGCTTGGTGACCGCTTCGATCGCCTCGCTCGCGAGGCTCGGCATGTTCGCGAGATCGGTGACGTTCTCGATCAGCTCCCACAGGTCGACGAGTCCGAAGAGCTTCGGGAACGCGCCCTTGAAGAACTCCTTCGGGTCGAAGGTCAGGTCCTCCATGTTCGCGACGTCGCCGACCGCCCCGGTGAGCGTGGAGAGGCCGCGGATGGGGAGGTCGGGGGTCACGAAGCCGCCCGCGCGGTCGCTTCCGGCCGACGGGGTGCCGAACGACACCGCCGGGAGCGCGACGACCTCGTCGAGCACGCCCTGCCGGTCGGTCTTCGCCTCCGGCAGCAGGACGTTCGCCCACAGCTGGCCGCGATTGGCGTCGCCGGCCTGCTCGCCGAGGCCGTGCGCGAGATAGGCGTCGTTGTACACGATGCGGATCGGGCCGACGTTCGACAGGCGTCGCGCGGCATCCATCACGACGTCGGCCGAGCTCAGGAACGGCGTCGACTCGCCGCGCGCGGCCCGGCCGCGGAAGCGCAGCGTCTGCGTCTCGGTGACCGAGTCGCCCGCCGACGAGCGCGGCGTGTACGCGAAGGCCTGACCGAACGCGGGGATCACGCGCTTGGGGTCGCCGTCGTACTCGGCGTCGACCTGGGCCGGCTTGTCGAAGTGCTCGGCGACCCACAGGAGGGGCGCGCGGAGGCTCCCCGGGCGGCCGTCCTTGTCCTGCACGTCGAGCGAGAACGCGAAGTACGAGCCGTCGCCCAACTGCGGCCAGAAGTAGGTCTGGCTGCTGTACGCGTCGTTCGCCACCGCGTCGGGGTCGGCGAGCGGCGGCGTCGTGGTCGGCGTGAGGTCGACGCGCGAGAACAGCCAGTCCGCGGCGTCGTACGTGCGGCTCGGCTCGCTCACCACGAGGAACTTGATCTGGTACAGGCTCGCGACCGCCGGGTTCTGCGTGACGCGGCGCTCGGTGATCTTGACGAGGGCAGCGGGATGCCCGGTGGGATACAGATAGCCGGGATACACGACCCGCACCCACTGGTCGCGACCGAGCGGGGCGATGTGGTCCCACGCCAGCACCGACGGCATCCCGGGCGTGAGGTTGGAGTACTCCTTCGTGTACCACGAGCCGTGCAGGTCGAGCCACGCGCCGAGCGACGACAGCCACAGCTTGTCGACACGCACCGGGCGCACCGACCGCGGGTCGGTGATGCCGGGCCAGCGCTCCGCCGTCTGGCGCACGATCCGGTGCCGGTCGGCGCGGTTGAGCGAGCCGCGGAACGGCTGGTCGGCACCGCCCTGCGGCGTCGACAGCGGGTGGCTCAGGTCGCTGTCCTCGTTCTTCCGCCACTCGCTCTGGGGCAGCCCGTCGCGGTCGCGCGTCCAGATCGCCCGTACGATGCGGCGGCCGTCGTTGCGCTCGGTGACCCCGCCGGGGCCCTCGAGGCCCAGCCTGCTGTGCCACAGCTCGACGCTGCGCCGCGAGTCCGACGCGACCACCGGCGCGTCGGCGTGCACCCAGCGCCCCTCGCTGGAGGGCGAGATCACGAGCCGATAGGGCGCCTCGATCGCGGTCTGCTCGTCGGTGGGCCTGCTGGAGTAGCTGGCGCGCGGGATCGAGATGCGCGGCGGCCGGGTCACGAGGTCGCGCAACGCCGACGGCAGCTCCGCGTTCGCGCCGAGGACCTCGGCCGCCGCCATCGTGGTGCGCCCGGCATCCACCCGGACGTTGCGCAGGTTCTGCGCCAGGCGCAGCGCGCCGACGGCGGTCGCGGCGTCCGGCGGCGGCTGCACGCGCCGGTCGGCGGCCGTCGCACGGTCGATCAGGATCCGCGAGCCGGTGTAGCGGGCGACGAGGTCGACGCCCACCCACACGAACCGGGTGCGGTCGGTGGCGTCGTCGATCGAGCCGTTACGGCCCGGCGGGGCCGCGTTCGGGTGCAGGACCGGTGCCAGCTCGGTCATGGCGCGCAGGATGCCGGCGCGCGTGAACTCGACGCGATCGTCGGGACCGATCTCGAACACGAGGCGGCTCCGCCGGGCCGGGCGGAAGCCGACCGGCATCGCGGGCGCCTGGTTCGACGACACCCCTGTCGCCGGCGCGCCCGGCGGCGCGGGCACCGTCTTGGTCGGGTCGAGCGGATCGGGATAGATCGACGCGCCGGTGTCGGTGACGTACTGCGCCTGCTCGTGCGCGTGCTGGAACGGGAAGGTGACGACCAGGAGCCACGGCCCCGCGCCGGTGCGCTCCAGGTGCGGCGGACCGTCGCCGTCGACCCTGACCTCGGCGCCGAAGACGTCGACCGAGAGCGCGACGAGGTCGCGTCCGCGGATCACGTCGACCGACACGTCGGGCTGCCGCGCCGCGCCGAGCCACGACGGCAGGGTCAGGCGGTCGGCCTCGGGGACGAACCGCCAGCCGGCATGGAACCGCTCCGCGGCACCCGTGCGGGGAAGACGGGACGAGACATCGCGCGCGATGTCTCCTGGAGAAACACCCTCGGACATCCGGGGCCCCCGATCGCTCGACGCCTCATGCGTTCTCGTCGGGTCTCATCGCTGAGCGGGAACGGGCCACAGCGTACTCGCGTTCGCCGCCGTGCGACAGAGGGTGCGCGTGCGCGGGAGCCCGCGACCGTCTGCGACGATGGGGGGATGGATGCCATCGGGTCGGACGCCGCGGTGCCGCTGCACTACACCGAGTACGACACGCGCGTCGCCGCCTACGCGGTGATCGTCGAGGACGGCCGCATCCTGCTCACGTGGTTCAACGGCGGCCCCGGACGCGCGACGCCCTGCTGGTCACTGCCGGGCGGCGGGGTCGAGTTCGACGAGTCGGTGGAGGATGCCATCGTCCGGGAGGCGTACGAGGAGTCCGGGTATCGCGTCGAGCTCATCGGCCCGCTCGCGACGCACTCCTTCGCGCGCGCGGCGCTGCCGGGCGGGCGGCCGTTCCGCTCGCTGCGCATCCTGTATCGGGCGCGCATCGTCGGCGGCACGCTCGGCGTCGTCGAGGTGGGCGGCACGACCGACAAGGCGGAGTGGTTCGAGCTCTCCGCGATGCCGGACGAGCCGCTGGCCGACGTGGTCGTCGTCGGGCTCGACGCGTGGCGGCGGCTTCCGAGGGACTGATCCCCGGCATCCTTCCCGAGTGAGGGCCGGGATGAGGGCGGGATGAGAACGCCCCGTGCAAGAGTGAAATTCGCCCTCTGAGCTGGGGTCCGCTTCTCTCCGACGGCCAGGATGTTGCCTGCGAGGAGTGTCACGGCGCTCCTCTGCCCGCGAGGCCCACCCCAGTGGCGCCTCGACCGCGAGGCGCCACCCCCAGCGCGTCTCGAACGCGAGACGCGCGCCCGCGCGTCTCGAGGCGAGGCGTGCTCGGCGCGCCCGGAGCGATGTCAGACGTACGTCTGAGGTGAGGAGTTCGCGCATGCGGACATCGAAGAGGAGATGGGGCTCGGCGGCCACGCGGCTGCGCCGGCGCATCGCGCAGATCGCGAGCACGGCGCTCGCGCTGGGCGTCGTCGGGCTGGCCGGCGTCGTCGGAGCGGCACCGGCCGCGGCGGCCGATCCGGTCGGCTGCTCGTACGGCGCCGGAGGCCCGCACGCCGAGACCATCTGCTGGATCGACTTCAGCGACTTCGACGCCGGCGCGGCCGCCGCAGGCCAGCACTTCACGATCCCGCTCCCCGGCGACTATCGGGCCGACTTCGACCTCACGTGGGAGAACGTCGTCGGCTCCGGCACCCCGGCGTCGCGCGGCGTCCCGACCTGGAGCGGATCGGTCTTCGGCCGCTCGGTCTACGTCGGCGTGACCGGCGAGCCGGCCCTCACCTCCGGCAACGGCGTCATCCGCTACACGGTCGAGAACATCTCGGTCACCGACCCGCAGGGCGCTCCCGTGCAGGGCTACTCGATGCTCACGATGGACGCCGAGGCCATGGGCTCGAACGAGGGCATCACGTGGAACTCCGACCAGCCGTTCCGGCAGATCGGCGAGCTCGCCGAGACCGGCTTCGGCTGCGGCGTCCCGCCCGGGCTCGGCACGACCACCGTCGTGTGCAACGGCGGCGTCTTCGGCGCGCCGATCGTCGCCGCGACGGATGCCGGCTGGATCTCGGCGGACGTCCTGGGCGGCGGCGTGCAGGACGTCGTCTTCGGCTTCGAGTTCAGCAAGATCGAGCTGCGCAAGGTCTTCACCGAGCTGGTCGACCCGGCCGACGCCGTCGACCTCACGATCTCGACGCCGGGCGGCACCGTGGCCGGCGCCGCGTCGACCGGCGGCGCGCTCACCGGCACGACCGGAGGACAGACGGTCCTGCCGGTCGGCGAGTTCACCCTCACCGAGGCGGTCGGCGCCGGGTCGGGCATGCTCCCGAGCAACTACGACACCGCGTGGTCGTGCACGAACTCGGCGACGGGCTCCGACACCGTGCTGCCCTCGGGCGACGGCATGAGCAAGACCGTCACGCCCGCCCCGGGCGACGGCATCGTCTGCACCGTCACCAACACGGCCAAGGAGCGCTCGCTCGCGCTCGTGAAGGAGGCCGGCGAGTGGACCGACGTGAACGACGACGGTCTCGTCGACGCGGGCGACCTGCAGCACTACACGTTCGCCGTCACCAACGACGGGGAGCTGGAGCTGCACGGCCTCGAGGTCGCCGACCCGAAGGTCGGCGCCACGACGTGCGACGCCACGACGCTTGCCCCGGGCGCGTCGACCGTGTGCCGCACCGTGCAGCCGTACACGATCACCCCGGCCGACGTGACGGCGGGCGGCGTGGAGAACACCGCGACGGCATCCGCGCTCCCGCCGGGGAGCGAGAACCCCGCGGCGCGCATCACGACCACCGGATCGGTCACGACGCCCACCACCACCCCGGCACCCGCGCTGTCGGTCGTGAAGACGTCGGATCACGCCGAGGCCGGGGCGTACGCGCCCGGCGACGTCGTCACCTACACGTTCGCCGTCGAGAACACCGGGAACGTCCCGGTGCTGGACGTCGGCATCGCGGAGGGCGCGTTCACCGGCACCGGCACGCTCTCGCCCGCCGAGTGCGACGAGGACGCCGCGCGCCTGCTCCCGGGCGCGACGGTGGAGTGCCGCGCGACCTACGTGCTGACGCAGGAGGACGCCGACGGCGGCTCCGTGACGAACACCGCCACGGCGACGGCCACCGACCCCGACGGCGGGGCGGTCGAGAGCGAGGAGTCCGGCACCGGCATCGAGATCGACGCCGCCCCGGCGTTCACGTTCGAGAAGATCGCCGACGTCGGCACCGCGCGCTCGGCGGGCGACACCATCGCCTACCGGTTCGTGGTGACGAACACCGGCAACGTCACTCTCACCGAGTACACCGTCACCGAGGGCTCCTTCTCGGGCACCAACGCGCTCTCGGCGATCACCTGCCCGGAGGGGCCGCTCGGCGCGGGTCAGAAGGCGGTCTGCTCGGCGAGCTACGTGCTCTCGAAGGCGGACGTGGATGCCGGCACCGTGACCAACACGGCATCCGCCTCGGTCGTGCCGGTCCGCGGCGAGACGCCGGCGAGCGCGTCGTCGACCGCTCGCGCCGTCATCCCCGACCTGCTCGCGGTGACCGGCGCGATGGTGCCGTGGCTGGCGTCGACGGTCGGTCTGCTGCTCCTGACCGCCGGTGCGGTCCTGCAGCTGAGGCGCCGGCGCGCCACGCACGCGTAGCGCGCAAGATCGGAGGAGGGGGCGACCGAGGGGGCGTCCCCTCCTCCGGCGTTCGTGCGACCGATGTATCTCCGGTGGGACGGGTCAGACGCCCGTGAGCCGGAAGACCGCGTCGGCGCGACCGGCCGTCGCGGTGATCGCCTCGGCGTTGCGCTGGTCGCTGCCCAGCGACCGCTCCCGCGCCTCGTCGGGCGAGCGCCCGAACCGCACGTGGCGGTCGATCAGCCAGGCCAGCCGCTGCGACTCGTCGGGCGCGAGGAACCACGTCTCGTCGACCAGCGCCCGCACGTGCGGCCACGGCTCCTCCTCGAGCAGCAGGTAGTTGCCCTCGGTGACCACGAGCGGGGTCTCCGGGTGCACCGGGATCGCCGAGCCGACCGGCTCCTCGAGGTCGCGACGGAACTGCGGCGCGTAGACGACGCCGTCGATCCCCGCGGCGGCGTTCTCGCGCTGCGCGTGGATGCGCCGCATCAGCGACAGGTAGCCGAAGGCGTCGAACGTGTGCGGCGCGCCCTTGCGCGCGCGGTATCCGAGGTCGTCCAGCACGACGTTCGCGAGGTGGTAGCCGTCCATCGGCACGAGCACGGCGAGCTCGTCCCCGAGCTCCGCGACGATCCGCTCCGCGAGCGTCGACTTGCCCGCGCCGGGTGCGCCGGTGATCCCGAGGATCACCCGCTCGCCCCGGGAGGCGAGGGCACGGGCGCGCTCGATCAGCTGCGCGAGCGTCGTGTCCGCGGCATCCACCGCGCCCGTCGCGTCCGTCTCGTCCCGCTCGTTCATGCGTCTCCCTCGCCCTGCGCGATCCCGGCGATCGCATGCAGCCAACTGCGTGGTCCGATCATCTCGCATCGGACGGCCGCGACGCGGCTCGCGAAGGCGATGCGGCGCTCGACGCCGACGCCGCGGGCGAGGGCGTGCGCGTACGCGCCGTGGAACACGTCGCCGGCGCCGAGCGTGTCGACCGCGTGGACGCGCGGCACGGGCGACTCGCCGTGCTCGCCTCCGGCCGCCCAGCGCACCGGCCCGCTTCCCGCCGTCGCGACCACGACGGGCGTGCCGGCCTCGACGAGTCGGCGCATGGTGTCGTCGGTGCCGGGCGAGCCGGGCAGGCGGAAGTCGGCGGATGCCACGACATCGGTGACCCTCGGCAGCAGCTCCGCCATCACGGGCTTCCAGCGCCCCGCGTCGACCACGCCGGGGCGACCGGCCGCCCGGGCGGCGTCGGCCGCCGCGACGGCGAGGGGCGGGTGATGTCCGTCCACCAGCACGACGTCGGCGGCGGCGGCCAGCTCGGCGAGCTCGCCGGCGGGAGGCGGCGGGAACACCAGCGCCGCGGCATCCCCGCCGACGACCGCGCGATCGCCGGTCGACTCTGTGACCGCCACGGCGGAGACCGGTGGATCGCCGGCATACTCCCCCGCGATGTCGATGACACGGACGCCGACGCCCGCCAGCTCGTCGACGACGGCGCGGGCGATGGGACTCGTGCCGAGCGCGGTGAGCAGCACCGCCTCGCCGCCGAGCGCGGCGAACGTCACGGCGGCGTTGGCGGCGGGGCCTCCGGCGGCCACGAACTGCGCGGTCGCGGTGATCTTCTCGTTGCGCCCGGGCGCCGCCACCACCCGGTGGATCACGTCGAGGGTGGCGAGCCCCACGAACAGCCCGCGCGGGGGGTGCGCGTCAGGCACCGCCCGCGGCCTCGAGGTCGGTCGGACGCTCCGCGCCGGTCATGAGCGCCACGACCTCCGACATCGTGCGCTCGCGCGGATCCACGACGGCGGCGCGGCGTCCGAGACGATGCACGTGGATGCGGTCGGCCACCTCGAACACGTGCGGCATGTCGTGGCTGATGAGCACCACCGGGATGCCGCGGTCGCGGATCGACTTGATCAGCTCGATCACCTGGCCGGACTCCCGCACGCCGAGGGCGGCGGTCGGCTCGTCCATGATGATCACGCCCTTGCCGAACGCGGCGGCGCGGGAGACCGCGACGCCCTGGCGCTGACCGCCGGAGAGGGTCTCGACGGCCTGGTTGACCGACTTGATGCCGATCTTCAGCTCGGAGAGGTGCTTGGCCGCCTCCGCCCGCATCGCGGGCATGTCGAGCCGCCGGAACACCGAGCCCATGATGCCCTTGCGCCGGATCTCGCGGCCGAGGTAGAGGTTCGACGCGATGTCGAGGGCCGGGATCACGGCGAGGTCCTGGTACACCGTCTCGATCCCCGCGGCACGGGCGTCGCCCGTGTTGCGGAAGTGCACCGGCTCCCCGTTCATGCGGATCTCGCCCTCGTCGGGGATCACGGCGCCGGCGAGCGCCTTGATCAGGCTCGACTTGCCCGCGCCGTTGTCGCCGATCACGGCGAGCACCTCGCCGCGGCGCAGGTCGAAGTCCGCGCCGTTGATCGCGGTCACGCTGCCGTATCGCTTCACGAGGCCCCGCGCCTGGAGCGCCAGGGTCTGCGTCGTCTGGTCGTTCATCGTCTCTCCTCCGGGCCTATCGGGCCGTCTTGCGGCGCATGAACTGATCGACCGCGACGGCGACGATCACGAGGGCGCCGGTGGCGATGTTCTGGTAGAGGTTGTCGACGCCCGCCAGCGTGAGCCCGTTGCGGAGCACGCCGACGATCAGGGTGCCGACGAGGGTGCCGAGCACGCCTCCGCGACCGCCGAACAGGCTGGTCCCGCCGATCACGACGGCCGTGATCGTCTCGAGGTTCGCGTTCTGGTAGGCGTTGGGATCGGCGTTCGGGATGCGCCCGAGGGCCGCCCACGCGGCGATCATCGCGATGACGCCGGCGAGGATGTACACCGAGAAGATCGTGCGGTTCGTCTTGACGCCCGACAGCTGCGCGGCATTGGGGTTGCCGCCGACCGCGTACACGTGCCGGCCCCACGCGGTCTGCGTCAGCGCGTATCCCATGACCGCGTAGACGAGCAGCATCGTGATGACGCCGTACGTGGTGGTGAAGCCGCCGATGCTGAAGGTCGTGCCGAGGAACGTCAGCACCGGGTCGCTCACCGGGAAGGTCTGCGAGCCCGCGAACAGGCGGGTGCCCGCGACAATCGCGGTGAAGGTCCCCAGCGTCACGATGAACGGCGGCAGCCTGAGCGCGGTGACCAGGCCGCCGTTGACCGCGCCGAGCGCGACGCACACGAGCAGCGTGATCAGCAGCGCCGTGGCCGGCCCGAAGGCGCCGCCCGCCTGCGCCAGGACGACGGTGCCGAGCACGGCGATCGCGCCGATCGACAGGTCGATGCCGGCCGTCAGGATGATGAGGGTCTGCGCGACGGCCAGGATGCCGATCACGACGGACTGCTGGAGGATGAGCGACAGGTTGCCCGGCGCGAGGAAGCGCGGCGAGATCGCGCTGAAGACGATGATCGCGACGATCAGGGCGATCAGCGAGCCGAGCAGCGGCGTCTGCAGGAAGCGGCCGAGATTTCGCGACGGCTTCTCCGACGTCGTGGCGGCCATGGTGGGAGTGGTCATGGAAGAGCCCTTCTGCCGAGGAGGGGACCGCAGGACCTGCGGTCCCCTCGCAACGTGGCGTGTGAGAGGCCGGGGCGATCAGCCCCAGCAGTTCTCCGCGCCCCAGGCGGTGTCTTCGGAGTCCAGCCCGTCGACCGGCTGATCGGTGATCAGGACCGACCCGGTGTCGTTGAACCCGGCCTTCGGCTTCGTGCCGTCCTTCGCGAAGGCCACGATCGCCTCGACGCCCTGCTCGGCCATCTTGGTCGGGAACTGCATCACGGTGGCCCCGATCACGCCGTTCTTGACGTTCTCGACGCCCGTGCACGACCCGTCGATCGAACCGATGCTGATCTGGTCCTGCTTGCCCGCCGCCTTGATGGCCGCGAAGCCGCCCGCCGCCGCGGGCTCGTTGATCGTGTAGAGCGCGTTGGCGTCGGGCGCGCGCTGGAGCAGGTTCTCCATCGCGGTCTGCGCCTTCGTCTGGTCGCCGTTGGTGTTCTCCTTGCCGAGGATCTCCGGGGAGTCCTCGGTGAGGCCCATGCCCTCCAGGAAGCCGTTGTGGCGGAAGGTGTCGACCGTGCCTCCGGGCGTGCCGTCGAGCATGAGGACCTGCGGCTCCTTGTCGCCGAGGCTCGCCTTGACCCACTTGCCCTGCGCGACGCCCGCGGCGAAGTTGTCGGTCGCGAACGTCGCGTCCACGGCGTCCTCGGGATCGGTCGCGGTGTCGAGCGCGACGACGAGCACGCCCTGGTCGCGCGCCTGCTTGATGGCGGCGAGGATGCCGGACGACGAGTTGGGCGTGATCATGATGCCCTTGACGCCCTGGCTGACCAGGTTCTCGATCGCGGCGACCTGACCCTCGTTGTCGCCGTCGAACGCGCCGGCGAGCGGGATGAGATCCGCCCCGGCGGCCTTGGCGGCGTCCTCGGCGGACTCGCGCATCTTCACGAAGAAGGGGTTCGAGTCGGTCTTCGTGATGAGCCCGATCTTGATGGCCTCCCCGGAGTCGGTGGACCCGGACGAGGGTTCGCCGCCTCCGCCGCTGCACGCGGTCGTGCCGAGGAGGACGGCCGCCGCCGCGAACGCCGTGGCCGTCGTCAGCAGCCGCTTCGAAAACCTGCGATCCATATGAGTGCTCCTTTGCCTCTCGGGTCAGACGCCCGACCATGGCTACGATAGGCAGAGGCAAGCGCTTGCGCAAGCGCTTGCGTGGGCGATCTGCGGCGGCATCCCGAATCGAGACACGATCGAGACCAACGGAGAGGACGGCGGCATCGTGGTGACCATCGACGACGTGGCCCGACGGGCCGCGGTCTCGGCGACGACCGTGTCGCACGTGCTCAACGGGACCCGGTTCGTCCGCCCCGAGACCCGCACCCGGGTCGAGGACGCCGTGACCGCGCTCGGCTATCGCCGCAACAGCACCGCCCGCGCGCTCGCCGGCGGCAACTCCCACATCATCGGGCTCGTGATCTCGGGACTCACCAACCCCTACTTCGCCCCGCTGCTGCACGCCGTCGAGAAGCGGGTCACGGATGCCGGCTACGTGCTGGTCCTCGGCGACTCGCACGACGAGATGGTGCTCGAGCAGCGCGTCATCGAGTCGCTCCTCGACCGCCGCGTGGACGGGCTGATCGTCGCGCCGTCGAGCGGCTTCCTCGACGCCGGCGCGCCGCGCGTCGCCGCCGCCGGGACGCCCCTCGTGCTCATCGACCGCGGGGTGGCGCTGGACTGCGACCAGGTCGTCTCGGAGAGCCGGGAGTCGTCGCGGCGCCTCGTGGAGCACCTCATCTGGCACGGTCACCGGCGGATCGCCGCCGTGATCGGCCTCCCCGGGCTGGGCACGACCGTCGAGCGCGAGGCCGGCTTCCGCGACGGCCTCGCCGCGCACGGGATCGACGTCGACCCCGAGCTGATCGTCGCGGGCGACTCGCGTGCCGAGACCAGCCACGCGGCGGTGGCGGCCCTCCTCCGTCGCGAGGACCGCCCCACGGCGCTCGTCACGTTGAACAACTCGATGACCATCGGGGCGATGCGCGCGATCCGCGAGGCGGGCCTCCGGATCCCCGACGACATCGCCCTCGCCGCCTACGACGACTTCGAGTGGAGCGACCTGTTCGAACCGCGGCTGACCGCGGTCTCGCAGGATGTGCTGACGGTCGGGAGCCAGGCCGTCGACCTGCTCTTCGCCCGCATCGCCGGCGCCGACGCGCCGTTCCGGCGTCGGGTGATCGACACGACCTTCCACGTCCGCGCTTCGTGCGGATGCCGCTGACCCTCCGGAGAGGACGCCCATGCCCATCGCCACCCCCGATCAGTACGTCGCGATGATCGACAACGCCAAGACCCGCGGGTTCGCCCTCCCGGCGATCAACGTCACGAGCTCGCAGACCCTCAACGCCGCCCTGCAGGGATTCGCCGACGCCGAGAGCGACGGCATCGTGCAGGTCTCGCTCGGCACCGCGCTCTACCTCTCCGGGGCGCGCGTGCAGGATCGCGCGGTGGGCTCCAGGGCGCTCGCGCTCTACGCCCACGAGGTCGCCCGCGGCTACGGCGTCACGATCGCCCTGCACACCGACCACTGTCCGCGCGAGAACCTGGACGACTGGGTGCGTCCGCTGATCGCCGACTCGATCGAGCGCCGCGCCCGCGGCCTCGACCCGCTCTACCAGTCGCACATGTGGGACGGCTCGGCGGTCCCGCTCGCCGAGAACCTGCGCATCGCCGAGGAGCTCCTCGAGCTCAGCGGCCGCGCCCGCACGCTGCTCGAGATCGAGGTCGGCGTGGTCGGCGGCGAGGAGGACGGCATCTCGCACGACATCAACGACGAGCTCTACACCACCGTCGACGACGCCCGTGCGACCGTCGCCGCGCTCGGCGTCGGCGAGCGCGGCCGGTACCTCACCGCGCTGACGTTCGGCAACGTGCACGGCGTGTACAACCCGGCATCCGTCCATCTGCGGCCGGAGCTGCTCGGCGAGATCCAGGCGGCGATCGGCGCCGAGACCGGGATCGATCGGCCGTTCGACCTCGTGTTCCACGGCGGGTCGGGATCGGCCCCCGACGAGATCGCGGCCGCCGTCGCGAACGGCGTCGTGAAGATGAACGTCGACACCGACACGCAGTACGCGTTCACGAGCTCGATCGCCGGTCACATGCTGTCGAACTGGAACAAGGTCCTGAAGGTCGACGGCGGCTACGGCGACAAGAAGGCGTACGACCCGCGCTCGTGGGGGAAGCCGGCGGAGGCGGCCATGGCCGCGCGCGTCGTCGAGGCCGCCCAGCAGCTCGGCTCGGCGGGCAACGCGATGCGCTGACCACGGCGCACCGCGCGGTCCATCGGCGTCTCATAGCGCGATCAGACGATCGGCGGAGGTGCGGCCCGTACCCATGAGACATGGATACGACACGACGACGACGCACCCGCCGCACGATTCTCGCCGCAGCGATCGCGCTCACCCTGACCGGTGGCGGCGCCGCGGTCTGGGCCGCCGACCGCTTCCTCATCGAGCACGTCGAGATCTCCGACGTGTCGGCCTACGAGGCCGCGCAGTCCGCCGACGACGACGCCACGGCCGCCGCGACCGGCGAGGTGACGCTCACCGACACCTCCTACAGCGACGACAGCAGCTCGGTCATGATCTCGACCGTCAGCACCGGAACCGGCGACGACGCGGTCACCTACTACGTCGCCGACGTGGTGCTCTCCGATGCCACGGCGCTGCGGAGCGCCTTCGCGAAGGACCAGTTCGGCGAGAACATCATCGAGCCGACGAGCGGGATCGCGGCCGCGCACGGCGCGGTGTTCGCCGTCAACGGCGACTACTACGGCTTCCGCGACAGCGGCATCGTGATCCGCAACGGCGTGGTCTACCGTGACGAGCCGGCGCGCGAGGGCCTGGTCTTCTACGCCGACGGCCGCGTGGAGGTCTACGACGAGACGACCACGTCGGCGGCGGAGCTGCTCGCCGACGGCGCGTGGAACACGCTGAGCTTCGGGCCGGCGATCGTCGCGGACGGCGCCGTCGTCGACGGCATCGAGAGCGTCGAGGTCGACACGAACTTCGGCAACCACTCCATCCAAGGAGACCAGCCGCGCACCGCCGTCGGCGTGATCGACGAGAACCATCTCGTCTTCGTCGTCGTCGACGGCCGGCAGAGCGGCTACAGCGAGGGCGTCACCCTCACCGAGCTCGCCGCCATCATGACGGGCCTCGGCGCGACGACCGCCTACAACCTCGACGGCGGCGGCTCGTCGACGATGTACTTCGACGGCGCCGTCGTCAACCGGCCCTCCAACGGCGGCGAGCGCGGCACCAGCGACATCCTCTACCTGGCGGGGTGAGCGCGATGATCGTGCTGATCCCGGCCTACGAGCCCGGCGCCCGCCTGGAGCCGCTCGTCGAGGCGCTCCGCGCGGCCGACCCCGACGTGTACGTCGTGGTGGTCGACGACGGCAGCGGCGCCGCCTTCGCGGAGACCTTCGCGCGGGTCCGGGCCGCCGGAGCGACCGTGCTCGCCCACGACCGCAACCGCGGCAAGGGGGCGGCGCTGAAGACCGGCTTCGCGTACGCGGCCGAGACGCATCCCGGCGACGACGTCGTGACCGCCGACGCCGACGGCCAGCACACTCCCCACGACGTCCTGCGCGTGGCGGAGGCGCTCCGCGAGGACGCGGCCGAGGGGCGGTCGACGCTGATCCTCGGATGCCGGGACTTCGGCGGCGAGGTTCCGCTGCGCAGTCGCGTGGGCAACGCGATCGCGCGAGGCCTGTTCCGCCTCGCGGCGGGCTGGGCCCTGTCGGACACGCAGACGGGACTTCGCGGCATCCCCTCCCCGGTGCTGCCGTGGCTGCGGGGCGTGCCCGGCGAACGGTTCGAGTACGAGCAGAACGTGCTGCTGCGCTCCGGCCGCGCGGGCGTCGCGACCCGCGAGCTGCCCATCGAGACGGTGTACCTCGACGCCAACGCGTCGAGCCACTTCCGCCCGATCGTCGACTCGCTGCGCGTCGTGCTGCCACTCGCGCTGTTCGCGGGGTCGTCGCTCCTCGCGTTCGCCATCGACACGGTGGCGCTGCTCGTGCTGGCCGCGCTCACCGGATGGCTGGTGCCCTCGATCGTCGCGGCGCGCGTCCTGAGCGCCTCGGTCAACTTCGCCGTCAACCGGCGGCTGGTCTTCCGACCCGTGCACGGGCGGACGGCCGGTCAGGCCCTGCGCTACGCGCTCCTGGCGTCGGCGCTGCTGGCCTCCAACGTCGTATGGCTGGAGGCGCTCACGGGCCTCGGCGTGCCGCTCGTCGCGGCCAAGATCGCGACCGAGGGCGTGCTGTTCGTCACCGGCTACGGCGCCCAGCGCACGTTCGTGTTCGGATCGCCCGGATTCGTACCCGACGCAGGAACGGGGCATAGGAACCGCATAGCGTCCATGACTCGAATGGATGCCGACACGATCACCATCGGGAGACTTCCATGACCTTCACCACCCTCATCCTCCTCGGCGTCGACCTGGCCGCCGCCCTCGTGCTGAGCCTCGGCCTCTACTACCGCCGTCACCACCGCCGCGATCTCGTGGTCGCCTTCCTCGGCGTCAACGTCGGCGTGCTCGTCGTCGCCGCCGTCCTCGGCACGGCCGAGGTGGCGATGGGCCTCGGACTGGGCCTGTTCGGCGTGCTGTCGATCATCCGGCTGCGCTCCTCGGAGATCTCGCAGCGCGAGGTGGCGTACTACTTCGCCGCGTTGGCGATCGGGCTCGTCGCGGGACTCCCCCAGACCGACCCCTGGCCGGTCGCCGCGATGATCGCGCTGATCCTCGTGGTGATGTGGGCGGCCGACCACCCGCTCCTGCTCGCCCGCAGTCGCCATCAGGTCGTCCGCATCGATCGCGCGATCGCCGACGAGACGGAGCTGCGCGCCGAGCTGGCCTCGACGCTCGGCGCCGACGTCACCTCGATCTCGTTGCAGGAGCTCGACCTCGTCAACGACACGACCCTCGTGGACGTCCGGTACCGCGTCGCCGCGCGGCGCACGGCCGGCGTCGCACTCGCCGGGACGGGGGCGACCCGATGAACGGCCTCGACCGCCTCGACGCCCTCGGCGCGGTGACGCTCGACGAGCTCGTCGCCGAGGCATCCCTGCTCGCCCGCGTCGACCGCAAGTACGTCGTGCCGCGCGAGGGCCTGGACGCCGTGCTCGCCGCGATCGACCCCGGCACGCGCGTGCTCGAGATCGATGGCGCCCGCGACTTCGCCTACGAGTCGGTGTACTTCGACACGCCCGACCTGCTGAGCTTCCGCATGGCGGCCCGGCCGCGTCGGCGCCGGTTCAAGCTGCGCACGCGCAGCTACCTCGACACCGGGTCGTCGTACCTGGAGATCAAGACCCGCGGCGCGCGCGGCACCACCGTCAAGGAACGCGACGAGTACGACACCGCCCGCCGTGCCGAGCTCACGAGCGCGGCCAGGGGCGACGTCGCGGCGGCGTTCGACGGGATCGGCGTCGCGCCCGAGCGCGCGGACGACCTCGGCGCGACCCTCACGACCCGCTACCGGAGGACGACCCTCCTCGCCCCGGACCGCGCCGCCCGGGCGACCGTCGACACCGAGTTGACCTGGATCGAGCCGGACGGCACCGGGTTCGCGCTGCCCGGGCTCGCGATCGTCGAGACCAAGGCCGCCTCGTCGGCCGCCGCGCTCGACCGTCTGCTGTGGCGGCAGGGATACCGCCCGGCCACCGTCAGCAAGTATGCGACCGGGCTCGCCGCCCTCCACCACGACCTTCCCCGCAACCGCTGGGCGCGCCTGCTGCGTGGCCCGTTCGCGCCCGAGCACCGCTTGCCCACCCGACGCCCCGAGGAGACATCATGCTCCGCCGCCGCCTGACCCTGACCGCCGTCCCGCTGACGATCGCCGCGCTCGTGCTCGCGGGCTGCACGGCGACCGCCACGACGACCCCCGTGGCCGCCGCCACGGAGGAGCTGACCGCGACGGTCGCCTCCGCCTCCGAGCTCGGCGCCGACGCGG